>JBAXYB010000036.1:0-26747 GCA_037127585.1 Verrucomicrobiota bacterium | reverse complement strand
AATACTTTGGCGGACGGCTGATCAATTGCATGTCGAACGGCAACGAAACGCACTTGATGTGTCGCGACACCACGCTGCTGCGAACCTCGACGGATTTCTGGCCAGGCTTGCCGGAGTCGCACGGCGCGCATCTCTACTGCAATGCCCAAGTCGGGATGTGGTTCGGGCAGTTGATTCACCCGGACTGGGACATGTTTCAGAGCAATCACGAACGCGGCGCGTTCCATGCCGCGGGGCGGGCGATCAGCGGCGGGCCGGTGTACGTTAGCGACAAGCCGGACGGCCACAATTTCGACGTGTTGCGGAAACTGGTTTTGTCCGACGGCTCGGTGCTGCGCGCGGAACGACCGGGGTTGCCGACGCGCGATTGTTTGTTTCATGACGTGACGCAGGAAGATGTGTTGTTGAAAATTTGGAACACGAATCCCGGCGGGACAGCCGTGGTGGGCGTGTTTCATTGCCAGTATCACGCGGAGGCGGGTGAGCGGCATGAGATTGCCGGGCAAGTTACCGCGCCAGTGACCGGCGCGGTGTTTGCGCACAACGCCCGGACGGTGCGGCGGGTGACGCGTGATGAAGAGATCCCGGTGCGCTTGCCGGAGGGGGGCTGGGAAATATTCACGTTTGCGCGGATTGAGAATGGATTCGCGGCGTTGGGGTTGGCGGACAAATATAATAGCGGCGCGGCGGTGGTGGGAAACCGGTTGCGGGATGGTGGCGAGTTTGTGGCGTGGTGTGACCGGTCGCCGCGCGGTGTGACAGTCAATGGAACGACAGTTGAGTTTTCGTTTGCTGACGGTGCGTTGTGGGTGCGCGTGCCGGTCGGCGGTGGTACACTGCGGGTGGATTTTACAGGATGAAAACGCTTCAAATTGGTGACGCGGTGGTGCAGCCGCGAATTGAAAATGGTCTATTGCTCGACTTGGGCGTTGTCCAGGTTGGTGGGACGGCGATTCGTCATCCCGGCAATCGGTGGTTGCCGTGGTTCGACACGTTCGACGGCGATGTGTTCCGGCAGTTCAAGTTTCTGGGCATCGAGCAGCGCGGCGACGAGACGGTGATTGCGACGCGGGCGGTGAGCGACCCGGATGTAATTTTCCGGGAATTTCGCGATACGTCGGGCGATCTGTGTTTCCGGCAGAAATCCTGGGACGCCGCGCCGGTCGAGGCGGAGTTGCGCGTGCATTTCGTCCCGGTCCGCGAGACGGTGGATGGGCGGGCTTTCACCGGGTTTGAGTATTGGTTTGAGTACGACGGGCCGGCGATTCACCGGTTGATCGACCGCGCGACGTGGGAGCTGGGCGGGAATCTCGACGACGTGACGATTTGTTTGCGGAGTTGGTTGACGAAGCCGCGTGTACGGTTGGCGAAGGACGTGGCGTATTCGACGGCGGGGTTTGAGCATTTGGTCGGTTGCATGCCGGGGAACATGTGGGCGCGGTGGTCGTTGTTGCCGGCGTTTGACATGCAGTATGGGTGCGACGGAATTTTGTTGGCGTGGTTTGACCGGGTGTCGCTGATTCGGACGGTGATCGAGACGGTGCCGGGGGAGGATTGGTTGCGGGTGATCGATTCGCACTGGTTCGAGTCGGGCACAAGCGTGCGGACGAATCCGAAGACGATTGTGTGGTCGCCCGACCGGCTCGATGAGACGGACGCGTTGAATTTGTGGACGCGGTTGCATGACCGGGAACATGACCGGGCTTGCGCGCAGTTTCAGATGCGGGCGGAGTTGCCGCCGCAGATTGTGATCTCGCACAATGCGTGGGTGAATTTCCGGTTCGCGAGCACGTATGAGGACACGCTGGGTGTGGCGGCGGAGTTGGGCGCGGATTACATGTTCGTCGATCCGCCGTGGGAACACATGGAGGCGTTTCGGTCGGCGTTGGAGGAGTGGTTGCCGGAGGCGAAACGTAAGGGGACGGTGCTCGAAAAACTTTCCTACGCCAACATGTGCGCAACGCTGGATTGGAAAGTGGCGGAGATTCTGGGCGGCGAAAAGGAGTTGAAGGCGCTTTGTGATCGCGCGGCGGAGAAGGGTGTGAAAGTGATTTCGTGGATGGCGTTGCACAACACGCCGTATTCGGTGTTGCGGCAGTATCCGCGTGATCTCGGCGTGGGGACGTTTGGAATTTTTGCGGCGCGCGAGTCGGGCCGGCATCCGGACACGGGTTATCCTGGCGATTGCTGGCCGTTGAACTTGAACGCGCCGGTCGGCGATTACGTGCGCGAACAGATTCTCGGCGTTTGCGAACGGACCGGGTTGGCGGGATTTCTTTGGGACAGTTTTTCCAATCTCGGCTGGTGGCAGGTGGATTATTCGAAGGGCGACATGCGGCCGCAGTTCGACAAGATGGCCGGGTTGTACGCGGCGCTCGTCAATGCCGGCCTGTACCTCACGCCGGAAGGGCAGTGTACGTTCGCGAACGCCTCGATGCTCGGCATGTACGGCGGCAACACGTACGCCGACGACATGCTCGGCTATTCCTACAACACCGCCACGTCGCTCTGGTGGGGCGAATATCACGACGGGACGAGCTTCGATTGCCGGATCTTGCGCGGTCAGGAGCCGGTCGATATGCTCTTTCAATGTTTCGCCCACAAACGCGCGCCGATGATGACGCTCCATCTCGTTCCCCGCGCGGAGTGGAATCCTGCGGCAGCGGCGGCGCTGAAGGAATTGTTCGCGCAATACAAAGCTGTCCGGCACCTGATGCAGAAACGCACGGTGCTCAAGGACAATGCCGGCGTGCTTTGGGAAGGGCCAAAAGGCGAACAAACTCTCTTTGCTTTCCGTGACGGGGGAGGCCGGCAGGCCAACCGGGTGTATCGGCTTTAAGGTTGATACTGTGGTTCTCTTCTTTTGGTCTAGGCCGATTCTGCGGGTCGGCCGACAGCGCCAGTAGTTTTTAGCTGCGGGATTTAGCCCGATTGGTTTACCAGCGAAGAGTCAGGGCTGAATGATGTTGTTGCGGACGGCGTACCGGACCATCTCGGCAAACGACTTCAATTCCAGCTTGCGCATGATCGTCGCGCGGTGGGTCTCGACGGTCTTCACGCTGATGCCGAGGGAGTCGGCGACTTCTTTGTTGCTCTTGCCTTCGGCGAGCAACTGGACGGTCTCGCGTTCGCGGGGGGTCAGGGCTTCATTCGCAGGCTGGGAGAGATCCTTGCCGGGATTGAGATAACCGTCGAGCACAGCCTCGGAAACTTTGGCGCTGAAAAAGGGTTTGTGTTGCGCCACGGCTTCGATGGCGTTGACGAGATGCCGGGCGGCGTCGGACTTGAGCACGTAACCCAGCGCACCGGCGGAGAGCACGTCGCGGATCAGTTTCTCGTTTTCGTGCATCGTGAAGATGAGGACTTCAGTTTTGGGGACGATCTTTTTGATCTGGCGGGTCGCTTCGAGGCCGTTGAGTTCCGGCATGGTTAAGTCGAGTACGGCGACGTCCGGCTTGGTTTTGGTGGCGACGTCAACAGCTTGCCGGCCAGTGCTGGCTTCGCCGACGACTTTCCATCCGTCCTGCGTTTCCAGCAGTTCTTTCAAGCCGCGGCGCATCACGTCGTGGTCGTCTGCCAGTAGGATTCGGATCATAGTGATTCTCCAGCGATGGGGGCGAGGGTTGGCTCGGCGGGAGCCTCGCCCTCCCGGGTAGTTACCGGCACTGTCGCGTGGACGCGGGTGCCGGTCGGGGTGGATTCGATGTTGAGTTGACCGCCGAGTTGCCGGAGCCGCTCGCGCATGCCGGTAATGCCGACGCCAAGATTAAAGAGCGAGGGTGGTTCGTCCCGCTCGGAGCGGGATTCGCGGAAGCCGTGACCGTCGTCCATGATGTCGAGTGTGACGGTCCCGTTGGCGCGCGTCAACTGAATCGCCGCGTGGTGGCTGCCGGAATGGCGGCGGATGTTGGTCAGGCTTTCCTGGACGATGCGAAATAACGCCATCTCCGTCGCCTCCGGTAAGCGGCCGATTTCGGGTTGGACTTGGAGATCGATCTGGACGCCGCTGCGTTTGCTGAAGCCTTCGAGGTACCATTCGAGCGCGCGCGGCAGGCCGTATTCGTCGAGCATCGGCGGATGGAGAACGTAGGAGAGAGTGCGGATTTCGCGGAGGCATTCTTCGGCGAGCAGAATGGATTCGTTGAGGACATCGAGGGTTTTAATGTCGCCGGCCCCGAGGCGTTGTTCGATGCGGGCGAGGTTGAGGGTGATCGCGCCGAGATTTTGGGCGGTCACATCGTGGAGTTCGCGGGCGATGTGGCGGCGTTCCTGGTCTTGGAGCTGGAGCAGGCGGCCGGATAATTCCTGCAAGGCTTTCTCGGCGCGGCGGCGTTCGTCCGCTTCGCCGGCCAGACGCTCGTTGGACTTGATCAAATCGGTGGTACGTTCGCGGACGTGGCTTTCGAGGAGCCGGTTGATGTTTTGCAATTTGTCGTAGAGCCGGACTTTGGAGATGGCCAGGGCGGCGCGGGTGGCCAAGGCTTGGAGGAATTCGACTTCGCCGTCGCTGAATTGCCGGATGTTTTTATCGAGCGCGTAGACGACGCCGGACGCTTCCTCTTCGAGCAACAGGGGCACGCCGACGTAGGCTTGGAGGCCGTGTTCCTCCAACATCGGATTCGCGCCGAAGGGGTCCTGGCGGATATCCGGCACGGCCAACACTTGTTTGTGGTCGACAATCCAGCGGCTCGCGCCGCCGGTGCGGCGGACGCGTTCCCGAGCGGTGCCGGCTTCCTGCCCGGGGACGGTTGTGCTGCTGACAATAAACTCTTCGGAGCGTGCGTCCCACAGAATCACGCTGGCGGCCGATGCCGGCAACAGCTCGGTGATGGCCTGGACGGTGCGGTCGAGAACGTTTTGGAGTTCGTGGGGTTGGTTGATGGCCAATTCGATTTCGGCGAGGGCGGCTTGCCGGCGGTACTGTTGTTCGAGGAGTTTCTTTTCCCGAGCGAGTGCTTCTTCGGCCAGCCGGCGGGCGACAATTTGGACATTCAGATAGAGAAACACCGCCAGAAAGATCACCAAGCTCAGAAAACAGCCGAACACAAAGACGGCGACCGAGATTTGGGCTTTCGCTTTCAACTCATCATCGCGTTTCAACAAGGCCTTGCGCTCGTCGTCCATGAGTTTGTCGAGGGACGCGCGAATCTGGTCGTTGAGCGCGCGGCTGCGGTCGCTGTCGAGAAACTGCAAGGCCGCATTCAATCCTTCGGTATTGCGGAGTTGGATCGCCATGTCCAACTGCAAGAGCCGGTCGGCCCCCAACATCGACAGCGCCTCGATATCCTGATACTGCGTCGGCATCCCGGTCGTGATCTGACGGAGACGATCGAGACCGCGATTGACTTGCGCGGCGGAAATCAGCCGCGCCTTCGCCTGCGAAATGTCGTCGTTGCGAATCAACTCCCGCGCGTGTTGCTCGGCTTCTTGCAGGCCGTAGCTGACCCGCTGCAAGTTCTCGGTGACTTCGCGTACGCGGGCCACCCGGTCGCTGGTGGCCAGTAGCCGCACCGTGCTTTGGTGCGTGGCCACGGCAATGCCGATCAGAATAGCCACCGCCAGCCAAAACCCGACCGCGACAATTGTCCTGTTCTGTGTGCGTTTCACCGGATTCCGCTGCGCAGCATAAGTCGCCGAAACGAAAACCGCAACCGCCTAAACCTTCTGCTGAATCAACACTTTGAAAGTATGGCCCATCGTGGAATGCAGAAGCTGCCGGGCCGCGTTGGGCTGAGCCATGATCTCGTCCACGCCGAGTTTCATCAGGTAGCGCTCCTGAGTCGTGAACAATACCGGCTCTAACCCGAGCGTTTTCCCGTGTTCGATGAGCGAAGTGAAATCGACATGCGCCGTGATGTCCTGTTCGCCGATGTGCTCATAAGGATTCCCAGACTTCGTGTGCCGGTAATAACACTGCAAATGTCCATCCTGATGGTGCGGCGCAAAATACTCCGGTCGCTCAAATCCATAGTCAATGGTGAGCAAATATCCGGTCAACCGCCGCGAAATATCGGTGAGCCAATCCAGCGCACGTAAATTAAACTCCGACCGGTAACCCGCCGGCAAGCGCGGCAACCGGCGATCCGAAAGCGGTCCGAGCACTTCTGTGAAATCAGTCGTAACATAAACTTCTTTATCGCCGCAGACCCGGTGCACCGGCAGCGCATCGAGCAATTCGTTGGAAAACACACAGCCAGTAATCTGTTCCGGCAATTGTTCGCCAACCTCCACAACCCGGTAGCGCAGCTCGGGTGCCGCGGCGAGGATGTCAGCGCGGAGTTGGCCACGGTGCCCTCCGATCTCAATGACCTCCGCCACGCCCCACACCTGAAACTGCCGTGCGAGAATGCGCCCAAACAGCGGCCCGACGCTGACGCTGGTAAAGAAGTCGCCTTGCTGGCCGATGCGGTTCTTGCCGGCGGTGTAGTAACCGTGTTCTGGATGATAGAGGGCCAAATCCATGTATCGATCAAAGGACAGTCGCCCGCCGGCGTTGGTTATTTCGACGCCAATGGCTTCGATGAGGGCAGGATTTCCAGTCACGAACTAGAGTTTAACGAAATCCGGCTTGCATGGCACGGGCAATCCCGGTAATTATCCTTGTGAAATTTGTCACAAGCCAAGCTGTCTGGCGTGGCAGCTTGGTTTGGTATTGGCGATGAACGATCAATTACAACAATACGTGCCGGTGGCCATCTTGATTTTGGTGGCGCTCGGCTTTGCGGTGGGAAACCTGATTCTCCCGGCCGTCATTGGCAAGAAGCGCACCCATAGCGCGATCAAAGACAGCGCGTACGAGTGCGGCTTGCCGGCCATGCAAGAAGGGCAGCCGCGCTTCAGCATCAAGTTCTACCTGATCGCGATGCTGTTTATCATTTTCGACATTGAAGTCGTATTCATGATTGGCTGGGGTGCGGTTTTCAAAGATTTGTTTCAGGTAATGGGCTGGAACATCATCATTGGCGCGGCCCTATTCCTCGCGATTCTCGAAGTCGGCCACATTTATCTCTGGAAGAAGGGGGCTCTTGATTGGGCCCCGAAAAGAAAATGAGCGAACGCATCGATACCGGCTTTGATCCCAAGGTCGAAGGTCGCGACGTCATCGTGACCCGCGTGGACGCGGCGATCAGTTGGATGCGCAAAAACTCCGTTTGGCCGATGCCGATGGGTTTGGCGTGTTGCGGCATCGAGTTGATGGCCGTCGGCGCGAGCCGATTCGACATTGCCCGTTTTGGCTCGGAAGTCATGCGGTTCTCACCCCGGCAATGCGATTTGATGATTGTCGCTGGTACCTGTGTTTACAAGATGGCCGGCGTAGTCAAACGCGTGTGGGATCAGATGCCGAATCCAAAATGGTGTATGGCCATGGGCGCGTGCGCCAGCACTGGCGGCATGTATCGCAGCTACGCGGTTGTACAAGGCGTCGATCATTTCTTGCCGGTGGATGTCTATATTTCCGGTTGCCCGCCACGGCCGGAAGCGGTGCTCGAAGGTTTGATGGCCTTGCAGCGCAAGATCGCGAACGAGAAGGCGATTCAAGCCATGAAGACCGGCAATGGCGCGGCAGGAACTTGGGACAAAGTCACCGGCCCCGTGATTGTCCGAGGAGAGTATGCCGATCAACGTTGAGCAATTTGGGGGCGCTTACCTCCCGGAGTTTCGCGGCGAAACGACCGTCCGCATCCCGCGCGAGAAGATTCTGGAAGCGTGCCGGCATCTGAAGCAGGCCGGCTTCGATATGCTCACCGACGTTTCGGGCGTGGATAATTTTGGCGACGAAGTTCGCTACGAAGTCGTTTATCACCTCTACTCGATGAACGACCTCCGGCATCTACGTCTCAAGGCCAGCGTGCCGGAAGATGATCTGATCGTGGATTCGGTCGTCGAGGTGTGGAAGACCGCCGACTGGCACGAGCGCGAGGCGTTCGACATGTTTGGCATTCGTTTCCGGAATCATCCGAATTTGAAGCGGATTCTGATGTGGGACGGCTATCCGTATTTCCCATTGCGGAAAGATTTCCCGCTCGCCGGTATCCCGACTGAGTTGCCGGGCACGGCGGTGGACGCCGACAGTGTGCGCACTGCGCCGATGTTGGGTGGGCCATTCGTGACCACCAGCGGCACGAACAGCTCCGTTCGTCGCGAACCCCGGCAGGGTGATACCGTCGTCGAGCATCAGGAACGTTTGCTCAACCCTACCAAAAAGGAGCAAGTCTAGCGCGTGGGGACGAAATACGAGATGGAGTTAATCGATTCCGCCAGTCGGGCGCACCAGGCGTTCGAGGAAGAGTTGCACGGCGAGAAGATGCTCATCAACATGGGCCCGCAGCACCCGAGCACGCACGGCGTGTTCCGCATGGCGCTCGAACTCGACGGCGAGGAAATCGTCAATTGCTGGCCGGAGATCGGCTACCTGCATCGCGGCGACGAAAAAATCGCCGAGAACATGACGTACACGCAGTTCATTCCGTACACCGACCGGCTCGATTACCTTGCCCCGCTTGCGAACAATGTCGCCTACGCCTACGCCGTCGAAAAACTCTGCGGCATCGACGTGCCGGCCCGCTGCAAATATATCCGCGTCGTCTGCGCCGAACTCGCCCGCATCAGTTCCCACCTGCTCGGCATCGGCGCGATGAGCATGGACTTGGGCGCGCTGACGGTGTTCCTCTACGGGTTCAAGGAACGCGAAAAGATTTACGATCTCTGTGAACTCATCTGTGGCGCGCGGTTTACGACCAGCTACACCCGCATCGGCGGCCTCGCAAATGACATGCCGGCTGACTTCCCGGCGCAGTGCCGGAAGTTTATTGATGGCTTGCCGGCGACGATTGACGAGATCGACCGGCTGCTCACGCGCAACAAGATTTTCATCGATCGCAACAAGGATGTCGCGACGCTTTCAAAAGCCGATGCCATCGACTACGGCGCGACCGGTCCGATTCTGCGCGCCAGTGGCGTCGAGTGGGACATTCGCAAAGCACATCCCTACAGCGGCTATGAAAATTTCCAGTTCGACATCCCGACCGGCACCGTCGGCGACTGCATGGACCGGTATCTCGTGCGCATGGAAGAGATGCGCCAGAGCATCCGCATCATTAAACAAGCGCTCGACAACATGCCGGGCGGCGAATGGAACGCGCCCGAAGCCAAGGTCGTATTGCCAAAAAAGGAAGCAGTCCTGACGAAGATGGAAGAATTGATCCACCACTTCATCAACGTCACCCAAGGCATCAACGCCCCGGTCGGTGAAATTTATTTCAGTGCGGAAAATCCAAAGGGCGAACTCGGTTTCTACATCGTCAGCAAAGGCGGCGGCACGCCGCATCGCCTGAAGATTCGCGCCCCAAGTTTTGTGAACCTGCAACTCGTGCCGCTGCTATGCAAAGGCCACATGATGAGCGACACCGTCGCCATTCTCGGCAGCCTCGATTTCGTGATGGGAGAGTGCGACCGATGACCATCCCGGCCGAACTCGAGCGTCAGATCGACGAGATCATCACGCATTACCCGACGAAGCGCGCGCCGGTGTTGTGGCTTTGTCATTTGCTGCAAGAGCACTTTGGCTTCCTCGGTCAGGAGCAAGTCGAATGGATCGCCGCCAAGCTCGACCTCCAACCTATCAACGTCTGGGAAGTTGTCACGTTCTACCCGATGTTCACGCAGAAACCGCTCGGCAAATTCCACATCAAGGTTTGCCGGACCCTTTCGTGTCAACTGGCCGGCAGTCGCGAACTTCTCAAGAAGTTGGAAGACTGCGGCCACACGGTGTCCACAGTTGAATGTCTCGCCGCGTGCGGCACGGCGCCGGTGATGATGGTCAACGACGAACATTTCGACAACGTCACACCGGAGAAACTCGATCACGTGTTGGCGGAACTGCGCACCGGCAGTTTGGCCAAACAGCCAATCGCCAAACCGTTGCCGGCGCATCCGATGGAAAAGCGCGTCCTCCTCGCGAACATCACCAAGCCCGGTTTCACCGGCTCGCTTGCCGACTACGAAAAAGAAGGCGGCTATCAGGCGTTGGCGAAGGCGTTGATGATGAAGCCCGAGGAAATCGTCAACGAGGTCAAGAACAGCGAGATTCGCGGTCGCGGCGGTGCCGGTTTCCCGTGCGGATTGAAGTGGAGTTTCCTCGCCAAGAACACCGGCAAGCCGACCTACCTTGTGTGTAACGCCGATGAGAGTGAGCCCGGCACATTCAAAGACCGGCAACTCATCAATTACGACCCGCACCAACTCCTCGAAGGCATTCTCATTTCGTGCTACGCGACCGGCGCAAAAGTGGCCTACATTTATATCCGCGGCGAAATGCCGCACGGCGCGAAGGTTCTTATCAACGCCATCGAAGAAGCCCGTGTCAAAGGTTACGTCGGCAAAGGCGTCGAGATTTACGTCCATCGCGGCGCGGGTGCTTACATTTGTGGTGAAGAAACCGGCCTCATCGAATCGCTCGAAGGCAAACGCGCTTACCCGCGCATCAAACCGCCATTCCCGGCAATTGTCGGCCTGTTTGGCAGCCCGACCGTCGTCAATAACGTCGAGACCCTAAGCAATATCCCGCACATCGTGAAGAACGGCGCGGCGTGGTTTAAGGCGATGGGCGTCCCCGGCTCGACCGGCACGCGTCTCGTTTGCGTCAGCGGCCCAGTTAAGCGCCCCGGCTACTACGAATTCGAGATGGGCAAACTCACGATGCGGCAGCTCATCGAAGACGTTTGCGGTGGCGTCACGAACGGCCAGAAGATCAAGGGTGTCATCCCTGGTGGCAGTTCCATGCCGGTCCTGCCCGCCAACAATCTCGATGTCCCACTCGATTTCGAGTCACTCCGCAAAGCCGGTACGATGGCCGGTAGCGGCGGCATCATCGTTTTGACCGAGGACGTGAGCATCGTCGACGCGACGCTGAACGTCTCCCAATTCTACGCCCACGAAAGCTGCGGCCAGTGCACGCCGTGCCGCGAGGGCACGCTCTGGATGGAGAAAATGCTCCACCGCATTAAAGACGGCCACGGCCGACCGGAGGACGTCGATCTGTTGTTCGAGGTCGCCGACAACATCGACGGCAAGACGATCTGCCCGCTCGGCGAAGCCGCCGCGTGGCCGGTCAAAGCGTTCCTGAAAAATTACCGCAGCGAGTTTGAAGAAGCGTGCAAGAACGGAGGGAAGAATGGCCACTAGCTACTCCATTGTTCCCGCCGAGAGGATTCAGAACGCGATCTTCTTGATTCGCGGCCAGAAGGTAATGCTCGGCACGGATCTCGCGGAACTCTATGGAGTTTCAGTGAAAGTCTTAAACCAAGCGGTCAAGCGCAACGCCGAACGCTTTCCGGATGACTTCATGTTTCAGCTTACGCGCGAAGAGTTTGCAAACTTGAAGTCACAAATTGTGACTTCAAGTTGGGGCGGCGCGCGGCGCGCTTTGCCGTACGCTTTCACTGAACAAGGCGTCGCGATGCTCTCGAGTGTGTTGCACAGTCCGCGCGCGGTACGGGTGAACATTGAAATCATGCGGGCGTTTGTTCACCTACGCCAGTTGTTGGGAACACACGCGGATCTCGCCCGCAAGCTCGCAGGGTTGGAGAAGAAGTACGATGCACAGTTCAAGGTCGTCTTTGAGGCAATCCGGCAACTTATGACCGAGCCGGAACCGCCGCCGAAGCAAATTGGATTTCACGTGCGCGAACGCCGCGTCGCCTATCGAGTAAAACGCAATGGCCGATAACACAGTCAAATTGACGATCGACGGCAAGGAAGTCTCCGCGCCGAAGGGGATGAATCTCATTGAGGCGGCGAAGATCGCCGGCATCGAAGTGCCGCACTATTGCTATCACCCGAAGCTGACCATTGCCGGCAATTGCCGCATGTGCCTCGTCGATACCGGCATGCCGAAACTCGACAAAGACAAAAAACCGGAACTCGGCCCGGACGGCAAGCCGGTCATCATGTTTGCGCCGAAGCTGGCCATTGGCTGCAACACCAGCGTCGCCGAGGGCATGGTTGTGCACACTCGGTCGGAGAAAGTTCACAAGGCGCGCGAAGGCGTGATGGAGTTTTTGTTGATCAATCATCCGCTCGATTGCCCGATCTGCGATCAGGCGGGCGAGTGCCGGCTGCAGGAATTCTCGGTGGACTACGGCAAGGGCGAGAGCCGGTTCATCGAGGAGAAAGTTCACAAGCCGAAGATGTCGCCCATCGGCCCGAAGATCATGCTGGACGACGAACGCTGCATCCTCTGTTCGCGTTGCGTGCGCTTCATGAAGGAAGTGGCCGGGCAGGATTGCCTCGGGTTCATCGACCGCGGCAGCCACTCGACGCTCACGTGCTATCCCGGCCAAGAGCCGAAGACCAACTACGATCTCAACATCGTCGACATCTGCCCCGTCGGCGCGCTGACGTCGAACGATTTTCGTTTCCAGCAACGCGTCTGGTTCTTGAAAGAGACGAAGTCGGTTTGCCCGAACTGCTCGACCGGCTGCAACACCGTCCTCTGGTCGCGCGAAGGCGTGGTCTACCGGCAAACGCCGCGCGACAACGACGCCGTCAATCAATGCTGGATGTGCGATTACGGCCGACTCAATTTCAAATTCATCAACGACCCGGCACGACTCAAGTCACCGAGTGTGAAGAGCGCCGTCTACGGCGAACGCGTCAATCTCACTTGGCTCGAAGCCACTCGTCAAATCGCCGGTAAGCTGAAGGCCGCGACGAGCATTGCCGGTATCGCGAGTGGCCGGGCGACGACGGAAGAACTTTTCCTGTTCAAGAAACTCGTCGGCGAACTCGTCGACATCGTGCCGCATACCGGCGAAGCCGACGGCAAGCTCTTACAGGTCGACCGGAATCCGAACACCGCCGGCGCGAAACTTACCGGCTGTGCGACCGGCAAGTTGCCGGAGATCATCGAAGGCATCAAAGCCGGTAAGATCAAGACGCTCATCGTGCTTGGCGAAGATTTGGATGAGGAACTGGCGAAGAAGCTCGAATTGCTCGTCGTGATCGACACGTTGCCGACGAAGGCCACGGAGCACGCGAACTACGTGTTGCCGGGGACGACGTTTGCGGAGAAGCGCGGGACTTTCATCAACGGCAAAAACCGGCTGCAACGTTTCAACGCGGCGATTCCGCCGGTGGGTATCGCGCGGCCGGAATGGCAGACTTTGACGGCGTTGCTCGGTGCAAGCTACGCGGCGATTGAAGATGTGTTTGCCGACATGGCGCGGACGTTGCCGGCTTTGGTGGGGTTGAACCTTTCGAAGATTGGCGATTTGGGTGTGGAGTTGAAGATTGAGGAGCTGGTTGCGAAGATCGAAACACAACCGGTGTTGGCGAAGACATGATGATTGAACTGCTCATCCATGTGATCAAGATCGCCACCGTCATCGGGGTGGTGCTCGGCATTGTCGCTTATACCGTCATGGCCGAACGCTGGGTGTCGGCTTGGATTCAGGATCGTGTTGGGCCGAATCGCGTTGGGCCGTTTGGGTTGCTGCAGCCGCTGGCGGACGGGTTGAAGTTTATCTTCAAGGAAGACGTGTTGCCGCATCACGTGAACAAGATTTACTTTTGTCTCGCGCCGATCATCACGATGATTCCCGGGCTGATTGCGTTGGCGGTGATTCCGTGGGGGAGCAATCTGCCGATCGCCGGGCGCAACATTATCGGCGTCATTGCGGATTTGAATGTCGGCATTTTGTTTATCTTCGCGATTTCGTCGTTGGGCGTGTACGGGATCGTGTTGGCGGGATGGGCGAGCAATTCGAAGTATCCGTTTCTCGGCGGGATCCGGTCGACGGCACAGATGATCTCGTATGAAGTGTGTCTGGGGTTGAGCGTGGTGCCGGTGTTTATGCAGACCGGGTCGTTGAATTTGATGAAGGTGGTCGAGTATCAGGGCGCGCATATGTGGTTGATTCTGACGCAGCCGCTGTCGTTTTTGATTTTCATGGTGAGCGCGTTTGCGGAGACGAACCGGACGCCGTTCGATTTGCCCGAGGCGGAACAGGAACTCGTCGGCGGTTATCATACCGAGTACAGCTCAATGAAGTTCGCGATGTTTTTCCTCGGCGAATACGCGGCGATGTTCGTGCAGGCGGCGTTGATGGCGACGCTGTTTTTCGGCGGGTGGTCGCTGCCGTTTGCGCCGTTCAACGCGCCGGCAACAGTGCTGTGGGTTGGCGTCGCGCAGATTGGTATCTTTCTCGCGAAAGTTTTGTTCTTCCTGTTTATTTTCATCTGGGTGCGCTGGACGATTCCGCGTTTCCGGTATGACCAACTGATGGCGCTGGGCTGGAAGATTTTCATCCCGTTGACCATCGTGAACATTTTACTGGTCGCCGTCGTGCTGGCGTTGGTGGCGAAATAACATGCAAGTCCAACGACCCAAACTGACTTTCCTGGAGCGGACTTACATCCCGCAAATTTTGAAAGGCATGTGGATCACGCTCAGCCATCTGCCGAAGAAGAAGTTCACGCGGATGTATCCCGAAGAGAAACCGAAGTTGCTCGGCGCTTACCGGGGCGCGCCGACGTTGGTGAAAGATCCCGACGACCGCGTGAAGTGCGTGTCGTGCCAGTTGTGTGAATTTGTGTGTCCGCCGAAAGCGATTCGCATCACGCCGGGCTTCCGCGCTGATCAGGCGTTTGACGCCAACGTCGAGAAAGAGCCGAAGGAATTTGAGATTGATATGCTGCGGTGCATCTACTGTGGCTACTGCGAGGAAGTCTGCCCGGAGGAGGCGATATTCCTAAAAAACGATTTTGCGATTGCCGGCTACAGCCGCGCTGAGATGAAATTCAATAAGCAGAAGCTGCTCGAACTCGGCGGTGTTCAACCGGATTCGATTTGGAAGTGGAAATACAAAGGCGCGCCGCCACCCGGTACGCCGATTGGGCCGGTACGCGATGGCAAGCCGGTCGAGAACAAGGCGGCCGGGCACTGATCCGATGAACTTCCACGACACATTGTTTTGGTTTTTCAGCATTGCGATGCTGCTGTGCGGCGTGTTGGTGATTGCCAACCGTAACCCAGTCGCCAGCGCGATGTGTCTCGTGCTGATGTTTCTGTTCATGGCCGGGCTTTTCGTGCTGCTGGAGGCGTTCTTCATCGCGGCGATTCAGGTGCTCGTCTATGCCGGCGCGGTGATGGTGCTGTTTCTGTTTGTCATCATGCTACTCGACATCAAGGCGTCGGAACGCCGCCGGTTCGCCTATCTCGGCGTGCTCGGTGGAGTCGTGGTGGCCGGGGCGTTTGTATGGGAACTCCGCATCATCCTATCCAAGCCGGTCACTTCATTGCAAACCGGCACGGCTGACTTGAGTGCGGGTCTTGAAAATGTCGTGAAGCCGCTTTTTCAACATTACATGCTGCCGTTTGAAGTCACCGCGCTGTTGCTGCTCGTCGCGATGGTCGGAGTGGTGCTGCTGTCGAAGAAGGATTTGAAATGACGTCCGAACTGACGCTCAACCATTATCTCTGGGTCAGCGGCCTGTTGTTCGCGCTGGGGATTGCCGGCGTCATCATTCGTCGCAACGCGCTGGTGATTTTCATGGCGTTGGAGATGAACCTCAACGCCGCCAACCTCGCGCTGATCGCGTTCTCGAAATACAACAAGATCGTCGACGGCCAGGTCTTTGTATTTTTCATCATCGCCATCGCCGCCGCCGAAGTGGCGGTCGGTCTGGCGATCATCGTCGCGTTGTATAAGCGCAAACAAACCGTCAGCGTGAACGAACTGAACTCGATGCGGCTGTAGCCTCAATGAAAAGGAAAGTCACATATTTGTCGGCGGAGCCGGTGGAACAACTAATTCAGTTGTTTCGCGGTCAGCGAGTGATTCTCGATGCCGACTTGGCGCGGGTTTATGGCGTGACAACCAAGCGGCTCAATGAGGCCGTACGACGCAATCGTGAGCGCTTCCCGGTCGACTTCATGTTTCAACTGACACAGGTCGAGGCGGATGCGTGGCAGCGTTCAAGGTCGCAAATTGCGACCTTGAAGCGCGGCTTCAATATCAAGTACCTGCCTCACGTCTTCACTGAGCACGGCGCGATCATGGCGGCAACGGTGCTGAGCAGTCCGCAAGCGGTCCAGATGAGTGTCTTCGTCATGCGCGCCTTTGTGAAGATGCGTGAAGTGTTGGTGCAGAATAAGGCCTTGGCGGAGAAGTTGGCCGAGCTGGAACGCAAACTCACGAGCCGGCTCGACACGCATGAAGAAGCCATTGTTAAGATTCTCGATGAACTCCGGGAACTGATGAACCCGCCACAGCCGCCGCGCAAGCAGATTGGCTTTCACGTGAAGGAACGCCGTGCCCGGTACGGAGTGAAGACATGAACCCGGTCTGGATCATCCTTTTTGCCCCGCTGTGCGCCGCGGCAGTAATCACACTGCTGACACGGAAGTCACAAACGTTCAGCGCGCTCATTTCGTGCGCGGCGATTCTGACCGGTTTCGTGATCACAATGCAGTTGTTTCTGCAAAAAGGCGAGTGGGTGTCACCGGCTCCGTTGCAATGGCTCGTTGTCGGCGACCTCGTGAAGATCGAGTTCGGCGCGACGATTGACCGGCTCAGCATTCTGATGCTGCTCGTGGTGACCGGCGTCGGCTCTGCGATTCATATCTACTCGCTCGGCTACATGAAGGGCGACCCGGGGTTCTCGCGGTTCTTCGCGTGCTTGTCGCTATTCACGTTCTCGATGCTCGGCATCGTGCTCTCGAACAACTTCATCCAGATTTTCATCTTCTGGGAACTGGTCGGCGTCAGCAGCTACTTGCTCATCGGATTCTGGTTCGAGAAACACAGCGCTGCCGAAGCCGGTAAGAAGGCGTTTCTCACGAACCGCATCGGCGACTTCGGCATGATGCTCGGCGTGCTGTTGCTGTGGACGAATACCGGCACATTCAGCTTTGCGGAGTTGCCGGCGAAGATTGCCGCTATTCCTGCCGGTACGCTGTCGGTGATTGGCGTTTTGATATTCTGTGGGGCGGTTGGCAAGAGCGCGCAGTTCCCGTTGCACGTTTGGTTGCCGGATGCGATGGAAGGTCCAACGCCGGTGTCCGCGCTAATCCATGCCGCGACAATGGTGGCGGCGGGCGTATATATGCTTTGCCGGGTGTCGTTCGTGATTTTGCCGAGCGAGACGGCGTTGACATTGATCGCGTGGATCGGCGGGATCACGGCGTTGATGGCGGCGACGATTGCCATCGCGCAGAACGACATCAAACGCATCCTCGCGTACTCAACGCTGTCGCAACTCGGATACATGGTCATGGCCGTCGGGTTGGCCGGGATCACGCCGGCCATGTTCCATCTGACGACGCACGCGTTCTTCAAGGCGCTGTTGTTCCTCGGTGCCGGCAGCGTGATTCACGCGATGCACCACGAACAGGACATTTGGAAAATGGGCGGACTGTGGAAGAAGACGCCGATTACCTTCATTACTTTCCTCATCGGCACTTTGGCACTTGCCGGTGTGTATCCGTTGAGCGGCTTTTACTCGAAGGACCAAATCCTGTTGCTCGCGTTGGAGCATAACAAGGTGTTATTCGCGATGGGTGCGTTCACGGCGTTTCTGACGGCGTACTACATGGGCCGGGAATGTTTCGTGGTGTTCTTCGGCAAGCCGCGCGACAATCACGCCTACGACCACGCGCACGAATCGCCGTTGGTGATGACGTTGCCGCTGGTGTTCCTCGCCGTGCTGTCGATTGCCGGCGGGTGGGGTGAGTACGTTCCGAATTTCCTGACCGGCGGAGAAGAACTCGAAGCGCATCACGAAGCGTGGAAAGGTTTCGCGTTGCTCCTCGTACCGGCGGCGGGTTTTCTGTTGTCGGCCAAGATTTATTTGAAGGCGAACCCGAGCGATGCGCCGGTCAAAGCCGCACTGGGTCGTGCTTGGACGTGGGTTGAGAACAAGTATTACTTTGACGAACTCTACGCGTGGATCATCAAATATGTCCAAGGCACTATCGCGACGCTGTGCGAATTGTTCGACCGCTGGGTGCTCCAGAAGTTCGGCATCGGCGGACTTGCCGGCACAACGAGCGTAGCCGGTAAGACTCTGCGGCTGCTGCAGACCGGTAACATCCAGAGCTATGCGTTCATGTTTGGCTTGGGCGTGACCGTGATCATTTATTACGTGGTGGTGAAGTGATGGAGAACTTGCTGACAATTGCGATTCTGTTACCTCTGGCGTCGGCGTTTCTGGCGTTTTTGCTGCCGGCGAAGAAGCCAGGGGCGATTCGGGCGTTGGCTCTTTTCGCGACGGGCGTGTCGCTGTTGCTGACGCTTTACATCTTCTCGCAGTTTGACCGGCAGAATGCCGGGTATCAGTTCGTCAAATCAATCGAGTGGTTGCCGTCATTTGGCATTCATCTGAAGTTTGGGGTGGACGGGATTTCGATGGTTTTGCTGTTGCTCGTCGGGATCGTGTCGTTTTGCGGGGCGCTGGTTTCGCATGAGATTCATGACCGGGAGAAGGAGTATTATATTTTGTTTCTCGCGTTGACGTCGGGGATCAGCGGGACGTTTTGCGCGATGGATATGTTTTTCTTTTACTTCTTCTACGAGCTGGCGGTGATTCCGATGTACTTGCTCATCGGCATGTACGGGTCGCTGCCCGCCGGGAAGCACGGGCGGACGAAGGAATACGCGACGATGAAGTTGACGCTGTACCTGACGGCGGGCGCGGTGCTGGCGCTGGTCGGGTTGCTCACGATGTATTACGCGGGCGGGCGGACGTTCGACATGGTGCAGTTGCGGGAGAATCTGCGCGGGTCGGGGTTGAATCAGAAGTGGGTGTTTGCGGCGTTGTTGTTTGGGTTTGGTTTTCTGGCGTCGCTGTTTCCGTTTCATACGTGGTCGCCCATCGGTTATGCGGCCGCGCCGACGGCGGCGTCGATGATGCATGCCGGCGTGCTGAAGAAGCTCGGGACGTATGGGATTATCCGGTTGGCCTTGCCGCTCTTGCCGGAGGGCGCGCGGCAGTGGGTGGATTTGTTGGCGATTTTGGCGTGCTTCAACATTCTCTACGCGGGGCTGGCGGCGTTGACGCAGAAGGATTGGAAGTTTGTGATTGGGTATTCGTCGGTCAGTCACATGGGGTACATCATGCTCGGGATTGCGACGTTGAACGTCGTGGGCGTTACCGGCGCGGTGTTGTTGATGTTTGCGCACGGCGTGATGGCGGCGCTGACGTTCTCGTTGATTGGCTTCTTCTATCACCAGACGCACAACCGCAATGTGCCGGACTTGAGCGGGCTGGCGCGGAAAATTCCGTTCATTGGCGTGTGCATGGTGATGGCGGTGATGGCGTCGAGCGGGTTGCCGGGGTTTGCGAATTTTGCGAGTGAAGTGATGGTGTTCATCGGCGCGTGGTCGCAAGGTTCGACACTGTTTCGCATTGCAACGATTTGCGCGGTCTGGGGGATCGTGGTGACGGCGACATATTTGTTGTGGGCGGTGCGGACGAGTTTCTTCGGGCCGTTCGATGAGAAGTGGAACATGCTCAACGATGCGACGACGTTGAAACAGAAGTTCCCGTATGCGCTGTTGCTTGTGGTGCTGCTGGTGGTTGGGTTCTGGCCGCGGACGTTGATCGACATTATTAAGCCGAGCGTGGCGAAACAGGTGTTGTCGCAGACGGTTGAACCGAAGACGGCGATGGTGGAGACGCGATGAACCTCTACGCCACCCAACTCGAATGTCTGTTGGTCATCCTCGGCATCGGGACGCTGCTGACGGACGCGTTTCGACCGGGCGGGAACCGGCGGGCACTGGGCTACACGTTGGCGACTTTAGTTTTCATCACGTTGCTCTACAGTTTCACAATCCATCCGGTGAACGAGACGCTCTTTCACAAGATGTACCGGCTGGATGCGTTTGCATTGTTCTTCAAGCGGTTGTTCTTGCTGGCGACGGCGTTTGTGTTGTTGATGGGGGCGGAGTTTGCGGAACGATTTGAGACGGGCGTGGCGGAGTTCTACGCGTTGGTGTTGCTGGCGGCGACCGGTATGCTGATCATCGCGTCTGTGAACGACTTCATTCTGTTGTTTGTCGCACTTGAGTTGGTGACAATCACGTTCTATGTGCTGACGAGTTTTCTGCGCCGGCAAACGCAATCGCTCGAAGCCGGCACGAAGTACCTGATTCTCGGCGCGCTTTCGAGCGGCTTTACCGTGTACGGCATCGCTTATATCTTTGGTACGACCGGGACGACGAACTTCGACAAATTGGCTGGGATTCTCCACGCACAGGCAGGGACGCCTGTGCCACCATTTATTTTGGGGATGCTGCTGGTTCTGACCGGCTTGGGATTTAAGATCGCGAGCGTGCCGTTTCAGATTTGGGCGCCGGATGTTTATCAGGGCGCGCCGACGCCGGTGACAGCGTTTCTGGCGGTCGGGAGCAAGGCGGCAGGGTTTGCGTTGTTATTGCGCGTGATGCTCGCCGGGTTGTTGCCGGTCGCGAGCGTTTGGATGCCGGTGATTCTCGTCTTGTCGGCAGCGACGCTGGTGTATGGCAATCTCGGGGCGATCTCACAGCGCAACATTAAGCGGCTGCTGGGATATTCGTCGATTGGTCATGCCGGCTACATGTTGATGGGCTTGGCGGCGGTGAATCAACTCGGGGCGCAAGCGGTGATGTTTTACCTCGCACAGTATGCTTTCACGAATTTATGCGCCTTCCTGGTCATCGTGGCGGTCGGACGTAATGAGATTTCCGAGTATGCCGGGCTTGGGAAACGGTCGCCGATTCTGGGGGCGGCGTTGTTTCTGGCGATGGCCTCGCTGGCTGGGGTGCCGCCGTTGAGCGGGTTCTTTGGGAAGTTCCAATTGTTCGCGGCGGTGATTCAAGCGGCCCAGACGGATAGCCGGTTCTATGTGCTGGCCTTGATTGGGTCGGGCGCGGTGGTGGTGTCGTTGTATTATTACTTTAACGTTGCGCGGGCGATTTACATTGAGGAAGCCACCGACATAACGCCGCTCCCCATTAGCTTGCCGATGCGGGCCGCGCTGTATGTGTGCATGATCGCGATGCTTGGGCTGGGGATCTATCAACGGCCGCTGGTCGAAGCGGCAACGCTGGCGGCTGGCGTTTTCGGATTGCGGTAGCTGTGCTCTACGGCCCGGCAACGCGGCGCTCTCTTGCGCAATTTCCCATTAGCGGTTGGCCGATGCCGGCCCGGCTGATTGCCGCCATTGCCAGGCTCCAACGCGAGCGTGCGACGTCACCGGCCATCATTGCCGCCTGCGATGAGATCATTGCGGGGAAACATGCCGGGGAGTTTCCGGTGGATGTTTTTCAAGACGGCTCTGGCAAGGCAACGATGGCGAACGTCAGCGAAGTGATCGCGGCCATCGCGGGAGTTCCGGTCGAGACCGGATCTGAACTTTTTGAGCCGGCGATGCGGTTGAGTGTTGCGGAGGCAATCCGCGATGAGTTGCCGGCATTGGCGGGGGTGAGTCTGGAGGATGCCGGGGCGCGGCTCCAGGTCATGGCGCGCGAGCTGGCCAGCCGGGCGGATGATTCGGAGATTGGGGAAAGTGTCCGGCAGGTCTGCCGGTGGGTGCTGAGCGCTAACTTGACGGTGGAGGCGGGGGCGTTGCCGGTGGTGGCGGCGCAGTTGTTGGAGAGTATTCATTTGCTGGCGAACGCGGCGGGTGCATTGACGCGGGCGGGGATTCATGGCAAAGGAGAGTCATGAGTGACGCGCGCATCGGTAGTGAGAAGTTGATTAAGTTGACGGACTCCGCCGGCCGCAAGGTCCGGCAACTCATGGAGCGGGACCGGATCGAGAGTGGCGCGTTGCGCGTGAAGATCGTGGGCGGCGGGTGCGCGGGGCTGGAGTACAAGATGGATTTTGAAAAGAATCCGCCGACGCCGAAGGATATTCTGATCGAGACCGGCGGGACACGGGTGCTGGTGGATGTGAAGTCGGCGCTTTATGTCAGCGGTTCACAGGTGGATTTCGAGGACAAGATGATCGGCGGCGGATTTAAGATCCACAATCCGAACGCGACGGCGACTTGTTCCTGCGGCGAGAGTTTCTCGGTTTAGAGCAGCTCGTCTTCTTCCGGCTCTTCGGCCGGTAACCGTTCCCGACAGGCGTTGGCGGCGCCGACGACAAACACACCGTAGATGAGCAGGTAGATAAGCCAGAGATCGACCCCGGTCAGTTGGAGCGCTTGAAAAATTGTGTAGATGAGGGCGGCGGGAGTGGCGGCGTGGATGGCGAGGTTGAGCAGTTGGGCGAGCCTCAAGCCTTTCGGGTTGGTGCGTTCCATGAGTGAGGCGATGAGGGCGAAGATGTACGCCTGCACGAGGACGGTGAACAAGGCGATCAAGGTGATGATAAGAAACAGGACCGGCAGACCAACCCACATGAAGGCGCGAACGAGTTGCCGGAAGTAGTTGCCGTTGACGACGCCGTCGGGGAAGCCGCGGAGTTCGGCGCGTTGGCTGCGGACGATGGCGGTGGGGGCATTGGTGTTCTTGATCCAGAATACGAAATTCGTTTCTTCGACGAGCAAGCCCATCAACGCGTTGGTTTCCGGTTGGCGGGTCAGGTTGGTCGTGTCGAGGATGAAGAGGAACTGTTCGTTACCGGCGCGGTAGGGTTGGGCGACGGTGGTTTTGACGTGGGCGTTGGTGATGGAAAATGCCGGCAGGTTGCGGTCGGCCCAGCGCGCGAAGCCATCCGTCCGGTCGCGGAGCGTGGGGATCAGGCTGAGCAGGCTGAGTAACGCGAGCAGCGTGATGAGGGTGGTGATGTATTTCAGCGAGGTCCAGACCGGGACGTCGCGGAGCGTCCGGTAGTTCCGAAATTGGGAACAGGTCAGGAAGACGGTGCGGAAAAAATTCATCTGGGAACGCCGGTTACGACTTCACCAGCGTCCGCCGGAGTTTCGCGGGTTTGACGAGGGTGGCTTCGGTTTCTTTTTGGAGTTTTTTCAGTTTACCGGAGAAGCTGGCTTTGGTGGCCGCGTCCATCCGGTCGATGAACAGGATACCGTGCAGATGATCGACTTCGTGTTGAACGGCGCGGGCGAGGAGGCCGGTGCAGTCGAACTGGATTTCTTGGCCATCGAGATTCTGGGCGGTGACGGTGATTTTCGCAGCGCGACGGATGGAGGCGTTGACCTCCGGAATGCTGAGGCAACCTTCGGAGCTGCTATGTTCGCCTGCCGGTTTGGTTATGACTGGATTGAGCAGGACCAGCGGCACCAGCTTGGTTAAATCTTGGGGTTGACCGTTGATGAGCATTTCCGAGGGTTGTTCGCTGACGGTCACGTCAATCACGGTCAACAGGAGTGTCTGGCCGACTTGTTGGGCGGCGAGGCCGACGCCCTCGGCGGCGTACATCGTTTGCACCATGTCCGCGGCGAGTTGCCGGACGGCTGGGGTGACGCGTTCGACGCGCTGGCCTTTCGCGCGGAGAACGGGGTGACCGTACTGGATGATTTCTAAAATCACGGACGCACTATATCACGAATGCTTGCTCGGAAAACCCAAATCTGTTATGTGCTCCAACTCAAGGAGGCCGCTGCGTGCCATTCGGATTGTTGCTCGAAAGACTTTTGCACTTGCTCATCGTGCCGTTCGATAATCTCGGCACGGCGTGGCCGATTCTGCCAATTTATACGACGCTGATTCTTGGCGAATTGTACAAGAGCAAAGTCGGCTTCAGCCACGCGATTGGAAATGGCTTTGTGCTGCTCTGGACGGGGTTGAACTGGGCCCGCGGTCTGGCGAATGCGTCGATCATGTCGTACTTGTTTACGGCCAAATCGCTGGCGTGGGTGGTGTCGGCGGCAGCGATTGGGATCGGCGTCTTCTCGATCATTTTGGGTTTTCGCAAGAAGGATAAAGCGCTGTGTGAAGTGCTTGGTCACACGCGGTTCTCCTGCTATTTTCTGATTACATTTTATCCGATGCAGCATGTGCCGCAATTGGTGAAATGGAGTTGGAATAATCTCATGGCCATCCTCATATTCGCCGTGCCGTGTTGGTTTCTCATTTACCTGATGGGCCGGCTGGGCTCGAAGTGGATCAAGTGATGAATCTGCCGTACACCAAGAATTGTTTTGTCTGTGGCGCGCACAACGCGCACGGTTTGCACCTCCGCTTTCGTTTGGAAGGTGCCGAGGTTCTGGCGGACTACACGCCGGCCGCGCAGCATGCCGGATTTCGGGAGATTGTGCATGGCGGGATTATTTCGACTGCGCTCGATGAAGCCATGTTCTGGGCGGCGGCCTGCGCCCAAAAACGCTTCTGTTTGGCGGTTGAACTCAACGTCCGTTTCTCGCGCAAGGTGGCTGTCGGCGAGAAGTATCTCATCGTGGCCAAACTCGATGCCGACCGGGTCCGCGTTTGGGAGTCGAGCGCTGAACTGCGTAACGCCGCCGGCAAGGTGTGCGCCCGGGCGACGTGCAAGCAGATGCCCATCGACACCGCCGCGATGAAGCATGCCGCCGTCGACTTCTTACCGGACCCTGAGACGGTGACCGCGACTGCGCTCTTCCCGGATTTGCTGGCCTGAGTTACACTCCCGGCGTGAACACTGCGGAGCAGGACCAACTGCTACGGTGGGCCCGCCGGGCCATCGAGCAGGCGGTGCGTGGGGAAAAGTCCGCGCCGGTCGTTGGCCTCACCGATAATCTCTGCACACCACACGCGGCTTTCGTCACACTGAAAAAGCATGGCGAATTGCGCGGGTGTATTGGCCATATGGATTTTGCCCGGCCACTTTGGCAAAACGTCGTCGGTGCGGCCGTCGCGTCGGCGTTGGAGGATTCACGGTTCACGCCGGTGGTGCCGGCGGAGTTGCCGGAGTTGCGGCTGGAGATTTCCATGCTCGAACGGCCGGTGGACTTGCCGCGGATCGCGGAGTTCGATGCCCAACGCCAGGGCATAATTATCCAACGCGGGATGCGGCGGGCGTTGCTGTTGCCGAAGGTCGCCCAAGAGTATGGTTGGAGCGCGGAGCAGGTGTTGGCGTGTGTTTGTCAGAAAGCCGGGTTGCCGGCGGATGCTTGGCGCGAACCGGAGACTCGATTTCAAGTCTTCACGGCGTTTGACTTTGGCGAGCCAGAAGTAGAAGATTGAGCCGTTTCAGGAGAGGAGACCAGCATGCTAGTCAAAATCACGCGCGGACTTGGCGGACCTAAGGGGCTTCTGCTCCTAAGTTTGACGATCGGTGTGGGTGTTGTGTTATTAATCAGCGCGGGGTTCTTTCGCCACCGGCTGCTGAAACCAAAGGGCGTGCCGGCCACGGCGCTGCCACCCGAAAAAGTTGTCGTTCTCGGCGATCAGGCGCGCGGGCCCAGTGCGCAAGTCCCGTATCTCCCCGGTGAACACGCGCGCGTGTCCGCGAATGCCGCCGCCCGGCAGGCCGACAATCAGTGGATCAGTTTAGCTCAGGATTTGATTCTAAACGTGACGGAATCAAAAGCCGTGGACGGTGAAACGTGGGTGACCGGCCGCGTCGCGGAGGGGGCGCCGGTCACAGTTCACGCGTCGTTCTTGGAGCGGTATAAGCCGGTGGTGTTGGCCAATCTGGTGGAATTGTCCGATGTCCGCTTGTCGATTGTCCGCGATGGGGCAAACCCGGGCACAGGTGTGGCCGGGTGGCTGCGCAACATCTCCGGGCAGACGCTTTCGCAGTGTCTGGTGACTTGCGTGTTTCAAGATGTGCGGGAGCGCACGGTGGATTCGCGTCGGGCGACATCAACCGATTTGCCGCCGGGGGTCATGGTGCCATTTCAGACAGTGCGGTCGGAGAAGGCGTTCGCCCAGATTGCGGTGCAAATCATGTACGCCACGCCGGATGGATTGCGCGAGTTCCTGCCGACGGTGGTCATCCAGAAATCGAGCCTGCAGTAGCCACCGCGCGAAACCGTTGCGCGTCCTTGGCCATGGCAAGGTTGTTGAAGAAGCAGTAGGTCGTCGGCTTGGCGCGGCAGAATTCCCGGAGCTTTTGCAATTCCGCGTCGGTATACCGGTGTTTCGGGCCGGTAATCCCATGCAGCCGGAAGTATTGCAGTTTGCCGGTGGAACACGGTGGCGTCTTGAACGGATCGACGACGTGGATGAGGTCGAGGTCGCGGCACAAGCTGGTGATCGTCGGGGCATCCCATGCGCCGCGCGGTTCCCAGCCCATTTGAAACTTACCGCGTTTCGCTTTCTCGAAGAAGCGGCGCAAATTGGCGATGTGTTCGGTGGTGGGGGAGAAGCTGGCCGGACACTGGAAGACGACGAGGGCCGCTTGCAGGGTTTGCGCGACGGCGAAAGTTTCGTCCCACGCCCAGCGGATGGTCGCGTTGAAACCGAAGTGGCCGCAATGTTTCTGGTCGTGGTCGTCGAGACGGGTGCGCTTGTAGGTCGGGCTGGTGGCGCGATGGGTGATGACCTGCCAGGCTTTGAGGGTGAACTGGAAGTTGGGCGGAGCAGCGGCGCGCCAGCGGGCGGCGGTTGCCAATTTTGGCAATCGATAGAAGCTGGAATCAATTTCGACGCACGAGAATGTCCGGCCATAGGCCGCCTGCGACCCGGCAATGCCGCAACAACCGATATTTATGATGGAAGCGCTGCTTCTCACGCGGATTGAGCTTAGCAACCGGTTGCGGGCTTGCAAAGTGCTCATTCGAAGAGCATGATTTCAACGACCGAGAGGAACTTATGGCGACTGTTGACCAAGTGAATTCCAAGACGAACGAACTGTTGGTCGGACCACACGATATT
>JBAXYB010000035.1:0-26800 GCA_037127585.1 Verrucomicrobiota bacterium | reverse complement strand
GTCGCAATAATACTTCTTGCAAGCGGCCGGTCGGCTTCGCATAGTGTCGGTACTGTATGTGGAATCGTCTGACATTCACGATGATGTCAATGGTCACAATCGTCCTCTGTGTGGGCCGCTTGGCCTACGGGGTGATTACCTTGGTTCAGCGACAAGCGGCGCTGATGCAGGCGCAGACAGTCCAAACGTTGACGTATGCAGCCGCGATCAACTCGGATCAAGCCGAGGCTTACGCCCGCACGCTGCTGGCATTGCATACCTCCGATCCCGTCAAACGTGAGGAATACTTGACGCAGGTCGAAGACTATTCCCGTCAATTATCCGAAAACCTGCGGAACTATCGCCTGGCCGCCGGTGCGGCTGACTCGCCATCGTTGACTTTGCTCGACAAGTTAGTGGTCTCCCGACAGAAGTATGTCGCGATTCGCTCGGAAGTCATTGCGTTGATTAACCAAAAGCAGATTCCGGCAGCCCAGCAGATGGCTGATCGTCAGCTTTGGCCCACCTATCAAGATTACACGGCCGCCGGAGATGCGCTCTTTGCGAACAATGTGACCGTCAATCAACAACGAGTTGAAGAGATTCACCGCCAAATCAGACTCATCAAATATGCGACGATCGGATTATGCATTTTTGTTTTCTTAGCCGGCGCGACGGCCCCGTTTCTATTTCTGGTTGGTCTCGAACGGTGGGTCAGCGGCCGCGCCAATCTCGATTCCGGAATCTGAGAAATTCGCGGCCGATTATTTCCTCGCTAGCAAGCGGTAGCTTTTCTATCTTCACGCGGTCATGAGAATTCTGTCGGGTATTCAGCCGAGCGGGAAACTGCACATCGGCAACTATTTCGGGATGATGCGTCCCGCACTGGACTTGGCGGCGAAAGGCGACGCGTTTTATTTCATCGCCGACTATCACTCGCTCACATCCGTGGCCGACGCGACCGAACTCCGGGCGAATGTCATCGACGTCGCGCTCGATTTCCTCGCGTGCGGACTCGACCCGAAGCAGACGGTGTTCTACCGGCAATCCGACGTGCCCCAAGTAACCGAGCTGGCGTGGATTCTCTCCTGCGTCACGCCGATGCCGATGTTGGAGAACGCGGTGAGCTACAAGGACAAGATCGCCGCGGGATTGAAACCGAATGTCGGCTTGTTCACGTACCCGGTATTGCAGGCCGCCGATATTCTGATCGTGCAAGGCGAACGCGTGCCGGTCGGCAAAGACCAGAAGCAACACATTGAAATGACGCGCGACATTGCCGGCGCGTTTAACCGGCAATTCGGCGAAGTGTTTGCGATTCCGGAACCGGTCATTAAGGGCGAGGTCGCGACGTTGCTGGGGACGGACGGACGCAAGATGTCCAAGAGCTACGGCAACACGATTGAGATTTTCGGCGATTCGACTAAGAAAAAGGTGATGGGGATCGTGACAGATTCGCAGCCGGTTGAAGCGCCGAAGAAGGACTTGGACAAGAATATCCCGCTCCAATTCCTGAAAGTGATCGATGCCGGCAAGGCGCAGGCAGTCGAAGCCAAGCTCGCGGCCGGTGGCTATGGTTACGGGGAAGCGAAGAAGGAATTGCTCGCGGCCCTGCTCGAACACTTCGCGCCGTACCGGCAAAAGCGCGAGGAGCTCGCCAAGAATCGAGATTACGTCGAGCAGGTCCTGCGCGACGGCGCGGCGCGGGCCAACGCGGTGGCGGATGTGACGATGAAACGTGTCCGGGAGGTCGTGGGATTGCGGTAAACGACTTAACGCCTCATAGAGGCGTTGCTACACCGGTGTAGCCGCGCCTCTGTGAGGCGCGTTGGTTGGATGAACGAATGGAAGCTGATTACAAAGTCAAACTCGAGGTCTTCGAAGGCCCGCTCGATTTGTTGCTCTACCTGATCAAAAAGGAAGAGGTCGACATCTACGACATTCCAATTGAGCGCATCACGAACCAGTACATGGAGTACCTCTCGTTGATGAAGCTGCTCAACCTCGAAGTGGCCGGCGAGTTCCTCGTGATGGCGGCGACGCTCATGTACATCAAGAGCCGGATGCTCTTGCCGGTCGATCAGCAGGTGACCGACGCCGAAGCCGAGGAAGGCGAAGACCCACGCTGGGAATTGATCCGACAACTCGTCGAGTACAAGAAATTCAAGGACGCCGCCGCCCAACTCGGCCAGCGCGAGGAAGAGCAGTCCAACATCTTCGTGCGCAGCGGCGATACCAGTCTCGCCGTGGACGCGAAGGACGCGCCGCTGGCGGAGGTCAGCATCTTCGACCTCATCAACGCGTTCAACTCTGTGCTGAAGAAGGCCAACGCCCGGGAAGATTTCCGGGAAATCATTGAGGAAAAATTCACCGTCAGCGACAAAATCGAGGAAATCCTCTATACTCTGCGCGACAAGTCGGAGTTGATATTCAATGATTTGTTTGCCCAAGCGCAATCCCGCACGGAGGTCGTGGTGACCTTCTTGGCGTTGCTGGAGTTGATTCGCCTGAAGCGGTTGAAGGTCCAACAACTGGCGGCGTTCGGAGAAATTCACGTGGTGAAGGTGGTATGACACTGGAACTAAATAAGATCATCGAATCAGTGCTGTTCGCGGCGGAACGACCGCTGACGACAAAAGAACTGCGGCAGATTTTCGCCGAGGCAACGGACGAGGAGAACCCCGGCGCGACCGAGGGTTTTCGCAACATCCGGGAGGCCGCCCTCGCGGTTGCTCTCGAGGAGCTCAAGGTCGCGTATGACATGCAGCAACACAGCTTTCAGCTCGTCGAGATTGCCGGCGGCTGGCGGCTCGTCAGCCGGCCGGAGTATGCGCCGTGGCTCAAGAAACTGCTCGACGAAGCCCGGCCGCACCGGCTTTCGCAGCCATCGCTGGAGACGCTCTCGATCATCGCGCTCCGGCAACCCATCTCGCGCGCCGACATCGCCTCAATTCGCGGCGTCGAAGTGGATGGCGTCATCAAAACGTTATTGGAACGCGATCTCATCACCATTACCGGCCGCAGCGAAGCGCCCGGTAAACCGCTGCTTTACGGCACGACCCAGAAATTTCTCGAACATTTCGGCTTAAAGAACCTCGACGACATGCCGAAGTCCGCCGAATTGCGGTTGCAAGCTGCCGCGTTGAAGACGGCCGAAGCGAAGGCTGCTCCTGTAGCCGAAGCGTCAGCTTCGGTCGCAGTGGAAGGTGACCCGGCGCCGACCGAAGTTGACGCTTCGGCTACAGAGACACCCGAAGCCGAGGCCGAGAAATGAAGGCTGACCTCACGAAGATCCGCTCCCAGATCGACGACCTTGATAGCAAGTTGGTTAAGCTCCTCAACGCTCGAACCAAGCTTATTCTCGAAGTCGGCAAGCTCAAGCAACAGACCGGCGGCGAAATCTACGCGCCCGACCGAGAAGAAGCCGTCTTCAATCGCGTCCTCGGACAGAACTCCGGCCCGATCACCAACGAATCTTTGCGAGCGATTTACCGGGAAATCATGTCGAGCGCGCTGGCGTTGGAGAAACCGCTGATCATTGCGTTCCTCGGGCCGGTCGCGACCTACTCGCACGCGGCCTCGGTGCGCAAGTTCGGCGCGAGCGTCCGGTACGAGCCGATGCCGAGCATTGCCGACGTGTTCACCGATGTCTCCAAAGGCCGGGCGGACTACGGCGTCGTGCCGATTGAAAACTCGACCGAAGGCGCGGTCACGCACACGTACGATATGTTCGTGGACAGCGAACTCAAAATCTGTTCGCAGATTCTCCTGCCGATCCGCCACAATCTGATGGCCGCCGGCCCGCGCGACCAGATCAAGAAGCTCTACTCGATCTCGCAAGTCTTCGCCCAATGCCGGCAATGGTTGCAGGTCAACATGCCGCACGTCGAGTTGGTGGAAGTCTCCTCCAGCACGCGCGCCGCCGAGATCGCCAAGCAGGAGGCCAATGCCGGCGCGCTGGCCGGTGCGCTGGCCGCGGAGAAGTATGGCCTGACGATTCACGACGAAAACATTCAGGACTCCAGCGAGAACGTGACCCGGTTTCTCGTCATCGGTCGCAAGTATCCCGCACGGACCGGTAACGACAAGACCTCGATCATGTTCGCCGCGCAAGACCGCGTCGGCGCGCTGCACGATTCGCTCGCCACATTCAAGCGGCACAAGATCAATCTCACCAAGATCGAATCGCGTCCGAGCAAGAAGAAGGCGTGGGAGTATTACTTCTTCGTGGACTGCACCGGTCACTGCGACGACCCGAAGGTGAAGAAGGCGTTGAGCGAACTCGCCAAGCACACGATGTTCGTGAAGATTCTCGGTAGTTATCCGAATGTGAACGGGTAGCAGTTTCTGGAGGGCCACGCTCCGTCGTGGCTGTTTCGTTGGGTTCCGGCTACCACATCAGCCCAGCTATTTCGCGGCAGTTGGCGCCTTAGCCGTATTGGCCGGTAGGGCTTGGAAACCTTTGGCGACCAGCTCGGCGGCCTTGGCGTCGCGAACCTTGCGGTCGGTGCTGCCCATCACGATGGCGATGACGCGTTGGCCGTTGCGGGCGGCGGTGATGGCGATGGAGTAACCGGCTTCGGTGTAGTAGCCGGTCTTTAATCCATCCACACCTTCAACATTGCCCAGCAGATGATCGTGGTTACGCATCATGACCATGTGCTTCGGATCGTTGGGGCGAAAGGGACGTTCATGGGTCGAGGTGTACCGGAGGGTGTCCTTGTGTTTCAATACCTCGCGGCACAGCAACGCGAAATCCCGGGGAGTCGTGACATCATGTTCCTGGCCCGCGCCCGGTGGTAGACCGTGGACAGAATGAAATACTGTGTTGTTCATGCCGAGTTCTTTGGAGCGCTTGTTCATCAGTTCGACAAACGCGTCGGTCGAGCCGGCGACTTTTTCCGCGAGCGCGGTCGCAACGTCATTGGCGGATTGCACAATCAACGCGTACAACATTTCGTCGAGCGGGAAGACTTCCTTCTCGGCCAACCACACGCGCGACCCGCCGATGTGCGAGGCTTTGGCGCTCACAGTGACCGAGTCTTGAAAAGTGAGTTTCCTCTGTTCGACCAGTTCGAGAATGATGAGCAGGTCCATCAACTTCTGCGTGCTGGCCGGATAGACTTTGGTGTCGGCTTTGTCCTCGAAGAGAATCTTACCGGTGGCGGCGTCCACGACGATCGCGCCCAAGTACGGGTTGGCCGCGATCGAAGTTTTCTTCGCGGGAGCTTCGCCGGTCTTGGCCAGCAGCGTGGATGCGGTAAGACTGACCAATACAAACGTCCGAATCAGATTTTTCATAAATGAATGAAGTAGACGCGATTCATCCGCTCAAACCGTGAGCAAACGGAACACCGCCGTTCTTCATCCTCCTTGTACGCGCAGTGTATGCAGTAACGGCCCGGCGGGCGCAAGCGGATTCCTTTGTGGCGAATGCGATTGCCAAGCGCATGGGCGAGTGTGATAACCGGCGGCGTGAAGAAGATGAAGATTTTGTTCATTGGTGGCACGGGGAATATCTCGACGGATTGTGCGGCACTGCTGCACGAGCGCGGGCATGAGATCGGCGTCGTCACGCGGGGCAATGCGGCGGTACCGGCGGGTTACCGGAGCTTCATGGCGGACCGGCGGAATCTGGACGCGTTGCGCGGGGTGGCTTTCGACGTGGTCATCAACTTCCTTGGGTACGACTTGCCGGACCTCGAAGTGGATTGCGCGGTGTTCGCGGAAAAAATCCGCCAATACATTTTCATCAGTTCCGCGACGGTGTACGCGAAGCCGCACCGGGAATTGCCGATCACGGAGAAAACGCCGGTGGGAAATGTTTACTCGGATTACGCGCAGAAGAAACTGCGGTGCGAGGAGTGGTTGCGGGAACGAGCCGGCAAGTTTCCGGTCACAATCGTGCGGCCGTCGCACACGTACTCGAAGAAGTGGATTCCAAATCTTGTCGGCAGCGCCGGCTACTCGTTCGCGGCGCGACTGGAGAGGGGCGATCCGGTGTACGTCCTCAACGACGGCGAGAATCCGTGGGCGTTGACTGCTGCTCAGGATTTCGCGGTGGGCTTGGCCGGGTTGGTCGGCAACGAGAAGGCGGTCGGCGAATGTTTTCACATCACCACCGACGAAGCGCTGACGTGGAATCAGATTTATGCCGAGATCGGCGCGGCGTTGGGTGTGAAGCCGGTGATCGAGAAGATCCCGGTCGATTTCATATGTGAAAAGTTTCCCGACCTGACCGGCGGTTTGAAAGGCGACAAGGTCGAACCCGGCGTTTTCGATAACTCCAAGATCAAGCGATTCGTACCGGCATTCGTCTGTAAGAAGCCATTTGCTGTCGGTATCCGCGAAGCGGTGGCTTGGTTGCGCGCTCACCCCGAAGACCAGAACCTGAACCCGAAACTCGACGCGACGGCGGACAAGATTATCGGCGCTTGGCGTGATTCGCAATGAGTGCGCCTCGGGTGGCTTTACTGTTTGACCCGACTTGCCGGGTTTGTCAGAGTGGCGGGACTTGATGAATACACCATTGCAGTCCGCGCTACATTACCCATTTAACCTCGACGGTCCGTTGTGTCCGTTGCTGAACAACCCGGAGCTCTTGATGGAGTTTTACTCCGAGGAAGGTCTCCGGCACGGCATCAAAAATTTCTGCAAGAAGGCCAGCTGGCCGGGGAAGCCGGCCACTTCATTCGCCATTGATCCGGCGAAACTCCGGGAGCTATTGTTGAATTTGTTCAACACGCCGGCCGCGCGCAAGGCGCTGCAGGCCAGTCGGGCCACCTATCTGGATAACGCCATCTGGCAGTGGCTGACCGCCACCAATCCGCAGTTGGCGGAGCGGGTTTCGCGCGCTTGTGACGACGTCAAAGGAATGCTCTTTCTGAAACCGGAGGCGCTGGAGAAATTGCTGCAGAAGGAAGCGGCGGATTTGGCGTTGGCCTACGTTGTTCTTGCCTTTGCGATGCTCCAGCCCGATGACCGGCATCGGTTGCGGGAAGTTTTCCTCGCCAAGTTCCCGGACTACGCGGAGAAGTTTGGCGCATGAGTTTTCCGGTAAACAAATATGTTTGCGACGTGCCGGTGTATGAGCCGGGGCGGCCCATCGAGGAAGTCGCGCGGGAACTCGGACTGAAGCCGTCCGGCATCATCAAGCTCGCGTCGAATGAAAACGCGCTCGGGCCGTCACCGAAGGCACTCGCGGCGATGCGGAAGGCGTTGACGACGGCGCACCTTTATCCGGACGGCGGCGGGTATTATCTCCGGCAAGCCTTGGCGAAGAAGTTGGGCGTCGCGATGGAGAACATCATCCTCGGGACCGGCTCGAACGAGATCATCGAGTTCTTGTTCCACACGTTCGTCTCGCCGGGCGATGAAGTTGTCGCGGGTGACCGGGCATTTGTCATTTACAAGATCATGGCGAAGATGTTTCAGGCGCGGTGCGTGGAAGTGCCGTTTGCCGACCACACGCACGACCTGAAAGCGATGCGCGCGGCGATCACGACGAAGACGAAGTTGGTGTTTGTCGCGAATCCAAATAACCCGACCGGCACACGCGTTGCGAATGCGGAGCTGACGGCGTTTATCAAGAGCTTGCCGGCGCATGTGGTTTGCGTGCTCGACGAGGCGTACATCGAGTTTCTCGATGACCCGCCGCCATCGATTGAGTATGCGCGGAAACACCAGGTGGTGTTGCTGCGGACGTTCTCGAAGATTGTGGGGCTGGCCGGGTTGCGGATTGGGTATGGCGTGGCGCAACCGGAGTGCATCGCGTTGTTTCAGCGGGTCCGCCAGCCGTTCAATGTGAATTCGATCGCGTTGGCCGGGGCGTTGGCGGCAGTGAACGATACCGGGCATATCCGGAAGACGAAGGTGCTGACGCGGCGCGGGCTGGCGTATTTTGAGAAGGAGTTTGGCCGGTTGAAACTGGAGTTTGTGCCGAGCTGCGCGAACTTCATGCTGGTCAACGTGGGTGACGGCGATAAAGTCTTTCGCGGGTTGCAGCAGCGCGGCGTAATTGTGCGGCCGATGCGCGCTTACAAGATGCCGGCATGGGTGCGCGTGACGGTGGGGTTACCGGCGGAGAATCAAAAATTTATCAAGGCGTTGAAAGAAGAATTGTCATGATCATTATTTGTAAACCAGAAGCGACGGAACAACAGATTGCTCACATCGAAGAAGCGATTCGGAATTGGGGGCTTAAGACGCACATCAGCCGGGGCGTCGAGCGAACCATTATCGGCGTCATCGGGCCGGAAGACGTGATTCGGGAGAAACCGCTCGGCGCGTTTCCGGGCGTGTCGTCGGTGACCGCGGTGATGAAGCCGTACAAGTTGACGAGCATTGATTTCACTCACAAACGAACCGTGATCGACGTCGGCGGGGTGAAGATTGGCGATGCGAAGAAGATTGTGTTGATGAGCGGGCCTTGTTCCGTCGAGAGCCGGGAGCAGATCACGGCGATTGCCGGCATTGTGAAAAAGGCGGGGGCGACCATTTTACGCGGTGGGGCGTTCAAGCCGCGGACTTCGCCGTACACGTTTCAGGGATTGGGCGTCGAGGGTTTAAAATTGCTGGCCGAAGCCGGTAAGGCGACGGGGTTGCCGGTGATCACGGAATTGATGGACACGAAGGATGTCGAGGTGGTGTGCCAGTACGCGGATATCGTCCAGATTGGCGCGCGCAACATGCAGAACTTTTCATTGCTCAAGGAAGTCGGCCGGTGCCCGAAGCCGGTGATGCTCAAGCGCGGGATGGCGGCGACGATCAAGGATGTTTTGCTATCCGCTGAATACATTCTCAGCGAAGGCAACATGGACGTGATGCTTTGCGAGCGCGGCATCCGCACGTTCGAGACGTACACGCGCAACACGCTGGATCTTTCGGCGGTACCGGCGTTGAAGAAGGAGACGCACTTGCCGGTCATCGTCGACCCGACGCATGGCGCCGGTCATCGGGATTTGATTCCGACGATGGCATTGGCGTCAGTCGCGGCCGGTGCTGATGGCATCATGATCGAAGTCCACAACGATCCCGAGGAGGCGTTGAGCGATGGCGAGCAGGCGATGTTGCCGGAGCAGTTTGCGCAGATTGTGAAGCAGATGCGCGCTGTGGCGGCGGCGATTGGGAAAGAGATTTAGCTTGGTGGGAGCAATCCGGATCGGGGTTGTGGTTGGGTTGCTGGGGGGTGTTGCCGCCAGTTGGGCGGGATCGACGGAATTGTTCACGAGCTTACCGGAGTCAGTTCGCCACGCTCATTTGCGTTACGAGAAGAAGCCCACCTATCTGGAGTGCGGCGCGGATGGCGTAACGATCTGGCCGGGCGAAACGAAGATCGCTTTCGATCAGCTGAATCGTCCCGACCATGATTTGCGTCCGCTGTTCGATGAGTTGGAGGCGGACGGGGAGAAACGATGTCTCGTGGTGATCCAGCGACCGGGTTCGGCGCGCACGTTTGGGGCGTTGCACCGGGCGCTGGCGCTCCGGCGGATCGAGGTGGGGTTGGAGTTGGTGGACGCGGCGACGCCTGTCCTCGAGGCGGTGAAGGCACCGGGGTTTGTCGCGGGGGCGATGTTGCGTCCCGTTGATCAGCGGCCGGTGTACTTCGAGTGCCGGTCGAACACAGTGTTCTATGTCGCCAAGGATGAGATTTGCGGGAAGGTCACGGCGTTTATCCAACCGTACCGGCCACTGTCGAAGCGGGACGATGTGGACTTGATGGAGCGCCGGCTGCGCGAAGTCACGTTTGGCAGTGAGTTCTACACGATCGATGGGCCGGCATTTCTGTTGGGCAAAGTTTTGTTGCAGTTGCGTCCCGGTGTGACGGGCGAAGGGGCGCAGAAAATTGCGGAGAGCGCGAGCCAGTTTCAAACCCGGCTTGCCCCGCTCGCGCCCCGCTGGCAATACGTGCAGTTCCTGGTCCGCGACGATAGCGTCGAGGTGTTGCGAGCGGCGCGCGCCGAGGCCGAGAAACGCAAACTGGAATGGCGCTTCTACTTGTTGGACGGCGATCAGCCTTTGACCTTTGGTCAGTAGCCGGTTTTATATTTGGCTTTCAGGACGCTGCGAAATCGGCTACAAAAAGCCAGCGAGACGAACGTGAATCGGTCACCCACCAATTTTATTCGCGAAATTCTCCGCGAGGCGCAACGGCGCGTGCCGGCGGGGCAGCGGACCGTACAAGAGGCGTTCACGGCGGAGCATGGACGGCCGGTGCGGGTGAAGTTGAACGAACTGCTGCCGGATACGTTTTACCTTTTCGATGAGTTTACCGCCTGCGCTTTCCGCGAGGCCGTGCTCGATTGGGCGACGCGGCATGGCAAAGGGCGCGTGACGGTATCGTGTTCGGCGTTTGGGGAGTTTCAGGCGCAGCGGCGCCGGTTTGAGCACGTGGCCGGTCGGGTGGAATCCTTACGGGTGTTGGCTGTCGGCACGCCGGAACGGTTTGCCGCGAAGGGTGGGGGCATCGAAGTGGTCAATACCAACGGCGGGGTGCTGGCGGGTTACCGGGTGGCGTTGAAGGAGGGACGACCGGGGGCGTTGTTTCTGAGCCGCGAAATCCGGTCGCGGGCGACGGACGCGCAACGGTGCCTGGGGTTCTTCTCGGTGGATGCTGCGACGATTGATGAGGTGGCGGATGATCTGGATGCGGTGTTGAACGGCCGGGCGCGGGCGGTGTTGAGTTTCGAGCGGCTGAAATTACTGCATCAGACGACGCAGCGGGTGACGCGAGAGTTGGCGAGTTATTCGCGGCGGATGGAGCTGGCGATTCGCCGGGCCCAACGCCGGCCGGACTTGCTGACGCCAGCGCGGTTTGACCGGATTGTCCGGCAATCGATTTTGAAGATGGAAGAGTTGAAAGACATTCCGCGCCGCGCTTTGCGGACGCTCGGCCAGAATCATTGGTGACCGGGTTTTCTGGGCATGGACTTCTTCAGTTACGGTATCCCCCTCGGCCGGTATTTCGGAATCAATGTCCGGCTGCATTTCACGTTTCTGTTGTTTGCGTACTACCGGGTGATGCAGTTCGGCAACTTCGCGTTTGGCCTCGCGTATATCCTCGGCTTGTATCTTTGCATCTTGCTCCATGAGTTTGGTCACGCGCTGGCGGCGCGGTGGTGCGATGGGGAGGCGAACGATATTTTGCTGTGGCCGCTTGGTGGATTGGCGTTTGTGCGGCCGGCGTTTCATCCGACGGCGCACTTGATCACGACGGTGGCGGGGCCGTTTGTGACGTTGGTGTTGTGGGGTGCATTGACGGGGCTAGGCGCTTTGTTGCAACTCGCGTGGGGGCCGGTCTATCTCATGGGGCAGGGCCAGCAAATGGTCGTGATCTATATTGGCGCACTGGCGACGCTAAATAAATTCTTGCTGATCTTTAACTTGATCCCGGCGTTTCCGATGGACGGCGGCCGGATCTTGCGCGACACGCTCTGGCATTGGTTGAGCGCGGAGAAAGCGACCGCCATCGCGATCAACGTCAGCCGGGTCATGGCGGTGCTGGGGGCGGTGTACGCGCTGTACCGGCAGGATTACTGGCTGCTGGTGTTTCCGGTCTTCATCTTCATGCAGTGTTTGAATGAACAGCAAATCGTCGCTATGGAAGCGCGGGGCGAGTACCAGTTCTCGATCCGGGAACGGCTCAAGCGTGGTCGGCGGCAGCGTGTGTTCCGGCAGGCGGTGAAGGAGACTTCGAGGGGGGCGGCAACGGCTGCGTTTCATCAGTGCGCGTCGTGTGGAGTGACGGAAGTGGAGTTGCCGACGATGGATTTCCGGGTGTGCGAGGAGTGTTCTACCGGGGCGGAGTATTGCCGGGAACACTTGAACGCGCACACTCACGCGTGACCATACCGGCTAAAGGGTGATGGTTTGGCTGGGCTGATCCTGGCTGGCAGCGGCGAGTTGGACGTGGGTGGCGCCGAGTTGCCGGAGGGTTTTGCCAACGACGTCTTGCGCGAGTTCGGGTTTGTTGCAGTCCCGGCTGAGGTGCGCCAGAAACATGTAGCGCAGCCGGTCGCAGATAATTTCGGCGGTCACGGCGGCGGCGGCTTCGTTGTTGAGGTGACCGTGTCGGCTCATGATGCGCTGTTTGGTGGCCCACGGCCGAATCGTATCGTCCTGCAACATCTTCACGTCGTGATTGGATTCAAGAATGAGCAAGTCCATTTGCCGGACACGTTCGAGGACGAGCTTGGTGGCGTGGCCGAGGTCGGTGACAACGCCGACGGCGAGCTTGTCGTGCCGGAGCGTGAAGGCGACCGGGTCGAAAGCGTCGTGAGGAATGCTGAAGGGTTCAATCGTCACGTCACCGACTTCGAATGAACTGCCATTGGAAAAGAGTCGCCACGGAATGCGCACGTCGGCGGACCAGTCCGGTTTCTCGGCGACGGCTTCGGCGGTGAGGCGGTTGGCATAGACGGGGATGGCGCGGCCTTTGCAGACGGCGCCGAGACCGCGAACGTGGTCGGAATGTTCGTGGGTGACAAGAATGGCGTCAATATCGTCGAGTTGCCGGCCAATGGTCGCGAGGCGTTGGGCAATTTGCCGGCCGCTCAGCCCGGCATCGACGAGCACGGCGGTGTGCTCGGTCTCGATGAACGTGCAATTGCCGGCACTGCCGCTGCCTAATACTGTGACTTGAATCCCCACGGGCGCGATTGTACTCGCCGCGCGCCGCGACTCAAGCGCAATGGAGTGGCCAAGTCTTTCGCTATAAATTCGGAACGACTTGGTTGGAGCGTCGTTTCTGCCGTGGCCGGATGGAAATACACCGCGATCGCGGCGGGGACGCCGCTCCTACCGGGGAAGTATCCAGATGCGCCCGGCTTCAAGCGTACTCCAGTTTTCGCCCTTTACTTGCTCAGTTGGGCGGATATATATGAAGCGAAATGGCACAAGGTCCCGGTTTACATCAAGTTCAACGCCTGTCGTTGCAGCAGATTCTCGCGCCGCAACTGCAGCAGAGTTTGCATCTGCTGCAAGTGTCGGCGCTGGAATTGGGTCAGCTCGTCCACGAGGAGATGCAGCAGAATCCGTTGTTGGAAGAGATGTCGACGGACGAATCGCCGCGCGTCGAGATGGAAGGTGGCGACGAGTCGGGGATTGCGGACGAGAGCCGGGATAAGAACGAGAAGGAGTTCAAAGAGGAATTCGCGGCGCTCGCCAAGCTCGATGAAGAATGGCGCGAATACTTTTCGCAGACGAACACTTTTCGCGGGCGTTCCTCCGAAGCCGAGGAACAGCGGCAACATTTTTTTGATTCCATCGTTCAGCAGGAATCGCTGCAACAGCATTTGTCGGCGCAGTTGAATTTCTCCACCGGCACACCGGAGCAGCGCAAGGTCGTCGAATTGCTCATTGGGAGTATTAACGACGACGGGTATTTGCTGACGCCGCTCGAAGAGATTTCGATCAGCTCCGGCATTCCGCTCGACCAACTGCAAGAAGCAATCGAGTTGATTCACACCTTCCATCCGGTCGGCGTCGGCGCGCGCAACCTTCGGGAATGTCTCCTGATCCAATTACTCCGGGCAGGCAAATCCGATTCCATCGAAGCGCAGGTCGTGAGTCAACACCTCGATGATCTGGGCAAGAAACGGTACCCCGAAATTGCGCGCGTGATGAATTTGACAGTCGAGCAGGTGCAGCAGATTGCCAACTTCATCGCGACGCTCGAACCGCGCCCGGGGCGGATGTTCAGTACTGATCAACATCATTATGTCGCCGCAGATGTGGTGATTCAGCGGGTGGACGATGACTACGTGATCATGCTCAACAGCGAACAAATTCCGCACCTGCGCATCAGCAACACGTACAAAGAATTGATGGCCAGCGGGGATAAACTGGGCGACGCGAAAGAATACATTCGCGAAAAGATTCGCGCCGGCAAGTTTCTCATCAAGAGCATCCACCAGCGGCAGCAGACAATTAGCAACATCGCGAAAGTCATCCTCGACCGGCAACGCGATTTCTTCGACAAGGGCGTGTCCCATTTGAAACCGTTGACGATGGCCCAAGTGGCGGAGGTTGTCGGTGTGCATGAAACGACCGTCAGCCGGGCGGTCGCCAACAAATACATGCAGACGCCGCAGGGTTTGTTCGAGATGAAGTATTTCTTCACCCCGGGTTTTGTGACTGCTTCCGGCGGCGCGCTCAGCAATACGAGCGTCAAAGATTCGATTGCGCAGTTGGTCGAGAAGGAAGACGCACTCAAGCCGCTGTCCGATCAAGAGATCGTTGCGTTACTGAAAGAGAAGGGCATCCCCATCGCCCGGCGCACCGTCGCGAAATACCGGAACGAGCTGAACATCCTGCCCAGCAATCTGCGCAAGACTTTCTAGTGGGCGGCCGGTTAGTTCTCTTCGGGTTTCGACTGCCGGCGTTTCGGTGCGACCAATTTCATCCCGATCTTGTCGGCGATCTCGTGAAACTCGTCCCGGCTCACCGTATCAAGCGTCTTGCCGCGCTGCTTGAGATGTTCGCCCAACTTGATGGCTTTCTCCTGCATGACCCCGTGCGTCTCCGCGCTGCCACCGACAAGTTGGAAGTTGTCCCCGGCCGTGATGCGCGTGTGACCGTCTTGGTTATCGAGACCGAGTCCCAACAACAAGGCTTTCTTTGGCGGTTTATTTTTCTTGGCAGCCATCTGGATGAACCTTAGCAAAGTCATTTGACCGATTCCTAGAACAAAGCCGGTTAACTCATCTTTGGTAACCGCCACTTCTGGTCGTACTCGGTTGGCCCGGTAAGATTGCCAAACGAAATGTTTGTTGTTACAAGAATTGCCGGCACATGTTCCGCAAACTCACCATCCTCGGCCCCGGTCTGCTCGGCGGTTCCATCGGCCTCGCCGCCCGGCAGCGCAAAGTTGCCGGCAAAGTCGTCGTCTGGGCGCGCCGGCAAGAGGCTGCCGATGAAGCCTACAAACTCGGCGCCGCCGACGAAGCCACCAGCGACCTGCGGCGCGCCGTCGCCGATGCCGAATTGGTCGTGCTCGCCACGCCCATCGGCGTGATGCAAGCGCTCGTCGAACAGATGAAATCGTTCCTGCCGCCCGATTGCGTCATCACCGATGTCGGCAGCGTCAAGTACCCGGTCGTGACGGCATTGAGTCACGCGTGGCCGCGGTTCGTCGGCTCGCACCCGATGGCTGGCTCCGAGCAACCCGGCATCGAAGCCGCCCGGCGCGACTTGCTCGAGAACGCCGCCTGCATCGTTACCCCCCGGGATGACACTGACAAGGTCGCGCTCCAACTCGTTCACGATTTTTGGAAAGTACTCGGCTGTCAGGTCCGCACGCTCTCGCCGCAGGAACACGACGAGATCGTCGCGCGCATTAGCCACCTCCCGCATCTCGTCGCCGCCGCCGTGGTCAATGTCGTTTGCAGCGATGGTGCCCATCCTTTGAATTTCGTCGGCCCTGGTTTCAAAGATTTCTCGCGCATCGCCAGCGGCCCGCCGGAGATGTGGACCGAGATTTGTTTGCAGAATCGGGAAGAGATAACGCGTGGGGTGGACCATCTGATCGAAGAACTCGGCAAGCTCCGCGCGGCGTTGGAGAACAAAGACGCCATCGAATTGCGCGTGCTGCTTAAGCGTGCCAAGCATTACCGGGATGAGTTGAGGTTCCGGACGTGAAGTTGCCGGATGTCTTGGCGATTCAACCTCTCACTCGACCGCCGCGCTGCACCATCACCGTGCCCGGCTCGAAGAGCATCACGAACCGCGCGCTGATTCTCGCCGCACTTGCGAAAGGAAAATGCACGTTGCGTGGTGCGTTGTGGGCGGACGATACGCAGGTGATGGTGGATTCGCTCCAGGAACTCGGCTTCACCGTCGATGTTCAGCCCGACCCGGCGGAGGAGTGCAACCGGACGATTATCGTCGAAGGTCGTGGCGGCGAGATACCGGCGGAGTCGGCTGAACTCTACGTTGGCAATGCCGGGACAGCCGCGCGGTTTTTGACGGCATTGGTGACGCGCGGCCACGGCGAATACCGGATTGCCGGCGATCCGAGAATGCACGAGCGGCCGATGGGCGAATTGTTTCGGGCGTTGGGAATTGCCGGTGAGCATTTGCCGGTCACAATCCGCAGCGTCGGTATCAAGCCGGCCAAGCTGCGCGTGCAGGGCGAGGAGAGTAGCCAGTTTGCGAGTGCGTTGTTGCTGATTGGGCATGAAGTGGAGACGAAGCCGCACGCGTATGTTGAGATGACGCGGCGCATGCTGCGCGAGTTCAAGCCGGAGTACGCGATCGAACCGGATTTGTCCGGTGCGTCGTATTTTGTTGCGGCGGGTTGGATTACTGGTGGGCGTGTCGAAGTTGCGGGGTGGCCGGACCGGTCGTTGCAGATCGACGGCGAGTTTCCAAAGTTTCTGCCGCCGCCGGCAATTCTGTCGCGCCAGCATGATTTGGGTGACAGCGTGATGACTTCGGCGATTTGTGCGTTGTTCGGCAAGCAGCCGATGGTTTTGAAGGATGCGAGCCGAATGCGCGAGCAGGAGTGCGACCGGATCGCGGCGATGGTGACGGAGTTGAAGCGGGTTGGCGCGAAGGTGGAAGAGCACCGGGATGGGTTGACGGTGTGGCCGGGTGAGAAGTTACACGGCGCGGACATCGAGACGTACAACGATCACCGGATGGCGATGTGTTTTGGTGTGTTAGGATTGAAAGTGCCGGGCATTCGGATTAAGAATCCTGCCTGCGTCAGCAAAACGTTCCCGAATTTCTTCGAGAAGTTGGAGCAGCTCCGCCAATGAACGAATCAGTCACAGTTATCGCCATCGACGGGCCATCGGCCAGCGGCAAGAGCACGGTGTCGCGGTCGGTCGCGCGCCGGCTCGGTTATTGCCATGTGGATACTGGGGCGATGTATCGGGCCGTCACATGGAAGGCGATCGAGACGGGCGTCAATGTTGAAGACAACATCGCCGTCATTGGGATGTTGCACACGGTGAAGATCAGCTTCGAAGTTGTCGACGGAACTGTGCGGATGTTGATCGATGGTGTTTGGCCGGGCGATGCCGTGCGCTCCCCGCGCGTGGCTGACCGGGTTTCCATCGTCGCCGCGATTTCTGAAGTCCGCGAGATCCTCGTCCAACACCAGCGTTCGTTGAGCCGTCTCGGCAATCTGGTGGTGGAAGGCCGCGACATCGGTTCAGTCGTATTCCCGCACACGCCGTACAAGTTTTACCTTGATGCCGACCCGGCTGTTCGGGCGCAGCGCCGGCAGAAAGATTTGGCGGCGCTGAACATCGAAACCAGCACCGCGGCGGTGGCAAAGAATCTCCAGACGCGCGACCGGATCGATTCCTCACGCGCCACGGCGCCGCTCCAAATTGCGCTCGGCGCAACGGTCATCGACACTTCCAAGTCGGACGTCGAGGAGTGTACCAAGATTGTCCTCGACCATATCCGGCAACAGGGAATGCGGCGTGGGGCCGCGAGTATCTCCTGATGCATCCGTGGTACCGTTTTTGCCGGTTTCTCTTTCGTTGCTACTTCCGGCTCTGGCATCGCGGGCGGATTATTGACGCGCGTCTGACGCCGGCGACCGGCGGCTGCATTCTCGCCGGCAACCACATGAGCTTTCTCGACCCGCCGTTTTTCGGGCAGGCTTGTCCGCGCGGCGCGTACTACATGGCGCGCGACACGTTGTTCCGGCATCCGCTGGCGAATTGGATTTTGAAAAGCTGGAACTGCGTCCCGATGAACCGCGACCGTGGCGATATCGGCGCGTTGCGGACTGTCCTGCGGTTGTTGGAGGAGGGGAAGCCGGTGTTGATGTTCCCCGAAGGTACGCGCAGTGATGACGGTCAACTCAAAGAAGGCCGGGCCGGCATCGGCATGATCGCTGCCAAAGCGCGGGTGCCGATTGTTCCGATGCGGATCTTCGGGACGAATAACGCTTTGCCGCGCGGCACGTCGTTACCGCGGCCGGCGAAAGTCATCATCCGGTATGGCGAACCGTTTGTGTATCCGCTGCCGGAGAACGTCGACAAGTTGCGCGGCGACGATTTGAAGGCGCTCTACCTCGACATCAGCCGTGAAATCATGCGCCGGATCGCCGAGTTAACGCCCACTTCGTAATTCGACTTGCTAGCGCGCAAATTTGCCCTTGCCGGACGAGGGGGCGCTGCCTATAGTCCGCCCGCCTTATGTAGTGGAGTGCCCTAGCTCTCACCAGCAGTAAGCCCCCCCGAAGGCAGGAGAAGATCAAAGTCACATGGCAAACCCAATGGATCAGTATCTCGCGGACGTCAAAGAGTTCGTCGAGGGTAGTGTTGTTAAAGGTAAGATTATCGAAGTCCGCGCAAATGAAGTGCTCGTGGACATCGGTTACAAGTCCGAAGGCCTAGTCCCCAAGCAGGAGTTTTTCGATCCGGAGTCGTTGTCCGTCGGCACGGAAATCGAAGTGCTCCTCGAGAAGATCGAGGACGACGATGGCTTGGTCGTGTTGTCCCACGAAAAAGCGGAAGAGAAAAAGAACTGGGATCACATCGTCACCGTCTGTCAAGAAGGTGGCACGATCGAAGGTCGCATTCGCGGTAAGGTCAAAGGCGGACTCACCGTCCACATTGGCGTCGAGGCTTTCTTGCCGGCGTCGCAGATCGATGTCATCCCGCCGCGGAATCTCGACGATTACATCGGCAAGACTTTCAAATTCAAGGTGGTCAAGATCAATCAGGAGCGCCGGAACATCGTGCTCTCTCGCCGCGAGTTGATCGAGTTCGAACGCGACGACAAACGCCGGTCATTGATTGGCGGCATGAAGGTCGGCGAAGTCCGGCTCGGCGTCGTCAAGAACCTCACCGACTTCGGCGCGTTCATCGACCTTGATGGCTTGGATGGTTTGTTGCACATCACCGACATGAGTTGGGGCCGTATCAATCACCCCAGCGAAATGGTCAAGGTCGGCGAGAAAATCGAAGTGATGATCCTCGAAATCGACCGCGAAAAGGAACGTGTTTCCCTCGGCCTCAAGCAGCGGAGCCGCAATCCGTGGGACGATATTGCGGCCAAGTTCCCGGTCAACAGCAAGGTGCGTGGCAAAGTCGTCAGCGTCGTGCCGTACGGTGCGTTCGTGCAGATCGAAGAAGGCATCGAAGGCATGGTTCACGTCAGCGAATTGTCCTGGACCAAACGCGTCGCGCGGGCCTCGGACGTTCTTAAGGTCGGCGATGAGATCGACGCGATGGTGTTGGAAATCAAACGCGACGAGCAGAAGATTTCCCTCGGCATCCGGCAACTCGAATCCAACCCGTGGTCGCACGTGCCCAAGAAGTATCCGCCGGGCACAAAGATCACCGGCAAGGTGCGCAACCTCACCAACTTCGGCGCGTTCGTCGAAGTCGAGGAAGGCATCGACGGCATGGTGCACGTCTCCGACATGTCGTGGACGCGCAAAGTCACCAACCCCACCGAAGTGTTGAAGAAGGGTCAGACTGTCGAAGCGATGGTGCTCGAAGTCGACGCCGCCAACCAGCGCATGTCGCTCGGTCTGAAACAACTCGAAACCGATCCGTGGCGCGAAATCGACAAGCACTACCGGATGGGCGACCTCGTCAAAGGCAAGGTCGTCAAGCTCGCGTCGTTCGGTGCGTTCATTGAACTACCGGACAAACTCGAAGGCCTCGTCCACATCAGCCAGATTCGCGAAGAGCGGATCGAGAAGATGAAGGACGTCCTCAAAGTCGGCGAAGAAGTCAACGCCCGCGTCATCAAGATCGACCAGCAAGAACGCCGCATCGGTCTGAGCATCAAAGCCGCGAACTACTCGATGGAACAGCTCGAAGTCGAGAAACGGATGTTCGAAGACGCCCTCAAGCCCGGCGAAGCGATCGTCGACTTGGAGCACGCGTTCGATCAAGCGCAGGACGAGAAAAACCAGTAGGCTTTTCTCAATAGGAATCACAACAAACCTCGGCAAGGTAACTTGCCGGGGTTTGTTGTTTGTAGGGCGTGATGCCTGTCGTTTAGGTATCGCGCCATTTCCGTCAGAGTCGTCAAAGTGAAGACGGAGTCCGTTCTGGAGTTGCCAGCGACGGTGGGTGAGGTTACTGTGTGCCCGTCATGTACACCATTTACCGGCTCAACGCGGACGAACTCGACAGCAAGTTTCTCGAAGGCTTGAAGTCGACTTTCGGTCACAAGCAGATCGAGATTGCCGTCTCAGACGCCGACGAGACCGACTACCTCCTGCGCTCACCCGCCAACCGGGAGCGGCTGTTGAAGGCCGTGGCGGACCTGGAAGCCGGTCGCAATCTCGTCACGCCTGACCAGACGCCGTTTCGATGAGGACGGTTACGTTTCACGCGGAAGCGTTCCGTGATTACACCGAGTGGGCGACGCACGACCCCAAGCTTTTTGAACGGCTCACCCGGTTGATTGTTGAAACGTTGCGTGATCCGTTCGGCGGCATTGGCAAACCGGAACCGCTCAAGCACGCATTGAAAGGATGCTGGTCGCGCCGTATCAATGACGAACATCGCCTCGTGTACAAAGTCACCGAAGAATCGCTGATCATCCTTTCTTGCCGGTACCACTACTGACGCTGATCGAAGGAAAAACCAGTGGGCTTTTCTCGGTAGATTCGCTACAAACTTACCGCAGTGAAATCACCCACTGAACAACTCGAGTTGCTGACCACCGGCTGCGAGACCGTGGTCACGCGCGAGGAACTGCTCAAGAAACTCGAGAAGAACCAGCCACTCCGCATCAAACTCGGTTGCGACCCGACCTCGCCGGATTTGCACATCGGCCACAGCGTTGTCCTGCGAAAACTCCGGCAATTCCAAGACCTCGGCCACAAAGCCGTGCTCATCATTGGCGATTACACCGCCCTCATCGGCGATCCGACCGGTCAGAACAAAACCCGGCCAATGCTCACCACCGAACAGATTGACCGGAACGCCAAGACCTACTTCGACCAAGCCGGCAAGATTCTTGACACGGCACCCGACAAACTCGAAATCCGCCGTAACAGCGAATGGCTCGGTAAGATGAACTTCGCCGACGTGCTCCGCTTGACCGCCCAGATGAGTGCCGCGCAGATTTTGCAGCGGCACGATTTCAAAGAACGCATGCAGCAAGGCGTCGATGTCGCCGTGAGCGAGTTCTTGTATCCATTGATGCAGGGCCATGATTCCGTTGTCGTTCGTTCCGACGTCGAACTCGGCGGCACCGATCAACTGTTCAACAACATGGTCGGACGTGCGCTGCAGAAAGACGCCAAACAGGAATCGCAAGTCGTCATGGTGCTGCCGATTCTCGAAGGCCTCGATGGCGTTGAGAAAATGTCCAAGAGCAAGGGTAACTACATCGGACTCAGCGATAGCCCGACTGACATCTTCGGCAAGACAATGAGCATCAGCGACGCCCTCATGGCCCGGTGGTCCGCCCTGCTTTTCAATGCGCCAACCGACGGTCACCCGATGGAAGTGAAGAAGACGCTCGCCCAAAAGCTCGTGGCCCAATACCACGGCGAAGTTGCCGGCGCGCAAGCCCGGGCGGAGTTCGAGCAGAAATTTTCCAAACGCGACTACACCGAAGTTGCCGAAACGCTGACCGTACCGGCGGAAAACTGGATCGTCGAACTCGTCGAGAAGACCGGTAAGTACAAAAGCCGGGGCGACGTTCGTCGGCTCATCCAACAAGGTGGCGTCACACTCGACGGCCAAAAAATTACCGACGACAAAGCCCGGCTTACCGTCCAAACCGGCCAAATCCTCAAAGCCGGCAAGCTCGTGGTCGTCAAGCTGCTTGTTGTGTGATGGGAAGCTACGGGCGCATCTTGACACTGTTACTGTGGGAGCGCCCTTCTGGGCGCGATTGGCTCAAATGACCAAACCGGTCGCGCCCAGAAGGGCGCTCCCACAACTTCCCAGCCGGATTCTGGTGGTGGTGTCAAGTTGCGCCCGGAAGCTACAGACTACCGGTATTTATCCAAGTTCTTATCAGCATTCTTTATCACGCCAAACCAGAAGTTGCGGAAGTTGGCACCGGTGTTGATACAAGAAAGGTCTCGGTCACTGGAAATTATTTCACGAGTGGCGACATCGAAAAAGACGACATAAACAGCACCGCAACTCGAATACTCCTCGTCTCTCGCGCGATTGAGACCAACGCGATCATGAGCCGCAAGTCTAGAAGGCGGACATACAACACGGTGGACAAATCGATCGACAATGAACACCAAACCGAGTCCGCTAGTTTTGCTTAATTTATAGAACTGTACCTCAGCGGCGATGTCTTGCTGGGAGATGTGGGATTCCTTAACTACATCCTTTGAGTCGGCTGTTAGGATTATTTGTGCCGCCGTCGCAGTCTTGTTTCTGTCACTAACGGCACCAATGTCAATGGCTACGTTTTTCCTGAGTGTCTTTGCGAGACTTTCGATTCTCTCATCAAGGAATAGTTGATTCCATTTCTCTAACATGCCGGGGAAAATCATGTCCGGAATTTGAAAGTCGTTTGTACCGATCATTCGCACCATGGAATAGTCCAGCCCTGCCCAGACTACTGTGTCTGAGGCCATCAAGGGGTTTTTGTTGTGTCTTGCCGTTGCTACAGCACAAAAACCAATGACTAGAAGAATCGTAATAGATAGAAGTTTTTTCATTTATCCCAACCTCTGGTGATTTAACGCAAAATTATGAATTGCGGCAATACCAAATGATTCATAACAATTAGTACTCACGATCTGCCACACGTCGAATTGCTTAGATGAAACTGAGAATTCGGTTTGCTTTTGTCTAGCAAACAGCTACATACGACAACGCTTCTATGAGCGTCCTTCGTCAAAGTCTCCAGTCTGTAATGGTGCTACTACTCGCGACTCTCCTCGTGCGCGCGGAAGATCCGCCGCCTCCGTCATTCGGTTCGACGATTGGCGCGTTACCGGGGGGGAGTCACAGTTATATTGCGGAATCCTGGTTGGACTTGCCGGTATTGCGGCTCGAGCCGGTCACGGTGGCTTACCGGTATGCGGAGTCTACGCCGTTTCTCAAAGATAACGCGCAGGCGCAGTTGCTGTACGCACGCTATGAGTTGGCGGCGGAGCTCACGTTGTGTGAGCAAGCACGGTTCATCACGGTCGGTGGTTACCAACAGACACAGTATGAAGACCGACCGGGGTCATTAAGCGCTTACGTCGTTGGCGGAGGATTTGGATCGGGGCGCGGCCGGTCGTGGTTGGAATGGTCGGTCGTCGGCGGGGGGTATTTGTCTCGCGAACGATTGGATTCCGATTGGTGGGCCAACGTGCACGGCGTGTGGCGCATCTGGCAAGGGAAGGACAAGGAAGCGTTTGGCGGTACCTTCAAACCGGCCTGGGGTTTGGCGGTCGATATCGAGTCGTCGAATGCCGGTGCCGCGTTTCGTGCGCGGTACCAGATCGGGCCGGTGCTCGAAGTCCTCAGCGCGAATGGTAATCAAGTGCGCTTTGAGGCGCGCTGGTATCACACGGATAACAACCCATTCTTTGAAGATCGCGATACCGGCTTGTTGCTCGGGGTCTCGGTGAAAGCCGAGTTCGATCAGGACAAAATCCTCAAAGCGCGCGACGAACGGCCCACCGGTATCTTGCCGGTCGTGTGGGGGCAGTACGACATCGGCTACGGCAACGCGCGCGCGGTGCAGACATTCGAGATGAATGCCGAAGTCCACGATTACATGATTGGCGAACAGCGGATCACCGCCGTCGTCTGGTATGAATCACAGCAAGAACAGCGCGATGGCGACTACGACAACATTACCTACTCCGTCAGCCCCGGACTCCAGACGCCCATCGGGCTGGCGTCGCCGGTCTCGCAGGGGCAGCCGTTGGTGTTGGGCTGCGATTACGAACATCGTAGCGGCCATGCGCTCGCACCCGACGCGGCGCGCGTTCCACCCGGAACGGTTTTGGAACGTAACAGTGTAAACATCTTCCCCCGGCTGCGCATCCAGACGCTCGGCTGGGATTTGCCGTACCGCGATCCGACCATGTACAATCGCAAGACGGAATTCCTGAACTATTTTGATTGGCGCGCGACGCTCGGCTATTGCTGGTACGATTCGCGCAACCGGAGCAATCCTGCCGGCCAGCTCGGGTTGAACTGGGATGCTGCGACGATTCAAGGCAACGTCCTCTACGCCCGGGGCGTCATCTCGATGGGCGATGAGATCCCGGATTGGTCAGCTGAGTGCGGTGTTCGCCGGCCGTGGGGAAAGATATTCTTCAACATCGAGCGCAGTGGTATGGAGAAAAACTTGGGTGGCGGCACCACATTCTCCGGCGGCGTCGGTTTCAATTTGTAGCCGCAGGCTTTATGCCTGCGTTCGAAGCGCACCCATAAAGGGTTCGACTACACATCCGATTGCAATTCGTACTTGTAGCCAACCTTCCGGAAGCAAACTCGCAACAGCGGGGCCGTGATCACCGTCGTGCAGACCGCCATCAGCACCAACATCGTAAACACGTTGGCCGGTATAACGCCCAGATCATAGCCGACGTTGATCACGACCAGCTCCATCAGTCCCCGCGTGTTCATCATGATGCCCAAGCAGCCGGCATCGCCCCAACTCAGACCACAAGCCCGCGCCGCCCCGCCACAGCCGATGAACTTGCCGAGCATCGCCGCCCCGATAATCACTGAGCACCACCCCCACAGCGACGGTGAGTCCAGCCCATGCACATTCGTGCGGAGCCCGGTAAACGTGAAAAAGATCGGCAGGAAAAACACCGTCACGAAGTGGGAGACAGATTTCTGCCACGCCTCAGCGAACCGGTGTTGATCATGCAACAGCACGCCGACCACAAAACCGCCAAAGATTACGAATACGCCCAGCTTGTAAGTGATCAGGCCGGAAAGAAACGTCAGGCCGATGATGAGCGCCATCAGATCGTGGGGCACGTGCTCTTTCGTCCCCATCATCTTCGTGACGACCCAGCGGAGCAGCGGGCGCACGACCAGTAAACAAAAAAGCAAATGCGCGGCGAGCAACCCCAGTTTCACTACAAACGTCAGCGCCGAAAACTCCGCCGTTGTCAACGCGCTGACGATGGCCAACAACGACCAGCCGATCACATCATTCAACGCCGCTGCCGTGATGCCGATGGCGGCGATTCGGGTCTTGGTAATCCCCAGCTCCATCAGAATGCGGCCCAACACGGGAATCGCCGTGATCGACAATGCGACCGCCAAAAATAGTCGGTATCCCAAAAGGTTGATACCGGGGGCAAGGAACGCATGCGACCAACCGCCGATGAACCATCCCAATCCGAACGGTAAGACGATGCCGGCGACAGAAACGCTGACCATCGCGTTGCGGTTTTGCTTTTCCTTCAGATGTGTGAAATCAAACTCCAGCCCGATTTGAAACATCAGCAACGTCAGCCCGATCTGGCTCAAGATGAGCAGGGGTGTTGCCGGGATTGAATGAAAGACGTAGTCAAACTGGCTCGGGAATAACCGGCCAAACAACGACGGACCGATGATTAATCCGCCCACGATCTCGCCGACGACACGCGGTTGACCGATCCATTGGGCCACTTTCGCCGCGAGCCGCGCCACGAACAGAATCGCCACCAACTCGACCAACGTGAAGAAAACCAGGCGCTCAGTTTCATGAACGGAAGAAATCATTTTGATCACAATGACATTTTGCCAACCATTCGGACAACTGCTAAAACTCACGCTATGACGAATCGGAACATTCAAAGTGTGGCCATCATCGGCGCCGGGCCGGCGGCCAGTTCGCTGGCGACATTGCTCTCGCGCGCCGGTAAGACTGTCGTCATCTTCCACCAGCCCAAGCGCGCGCCATTGATCGTCGGGGAATCACTGGTCCCGGCGATTGTGTTGATGTTGCGAGAACTGGGCGTCGAAGATGAGGTTCGCAGTTTCGGCAAGTACAAGCCGGGGGCGTGCTTTAATTTTGACGGCGGATTGGATTTTCCGTTTCTGTTCGCAAACTTCTGCGGCTCGTTTCCACCGTATGCCTACAATGTGCCGCGCGACAAGTTCGACGCGACGTTGCTGGAGGCGGCGCGCCGGGCCGGGGCGAAGACTGTCGAGTTTGCTGCGGGTATCGAACGGGTGGACGGAACGGATCGCGTTCGCCTAAACCGCGAGACGCTGGCGGCCGGCGGTATCGAACCGGATTTGATTGTGGATGCGACGGGCCGGGCCCGGATGTTGCCGAAGTTGTTGGGGATTTCCAGTCAGGAAGGCGGACGAAAAGATACGGCGTTGTTCGCGCACGTTGACCAGACGGTTTTGTATCAAGATGGCTATGTGCATTCGTCGCAACTCGATCACGGTTGGAGTTGGCGGATTCCGTTGCCGGGGCGCGTGTCGGTCGGCGTGGTGATTGGTTCGGAGTTTCTGCCAAAATTCGGGACGACGAAGGAAGAACGGTACGACAATCTGTTGAAGCAGGATTCATTTTTGCGCACGGTGGCCGGCGATTCGAAACGGCTGACGCCGGTCATGGAGCATACCAATTATCAACTGGTCTCCGGTCGGCTCTTCGGCGACGGCTGGGCGCTGGTGGGGGACACGGCGGGTTTCATTGACCCGGTATTCTCCAGCGGCTTGTTCATCGGGATGAGCAGCGCCTTCGCGTTGGCCAAAGCCATCGGGGCCGGTACGACGGAGGCGTTCCGGCGGTACGAACGGGAAGTGGTTCATCACCTCAAGACGTGGCATGAGATCGTGGGCTATTACTACAACGGGAAACTGTTTACGTGTTGTCACGTGGGTCGAATGCTGAAAGACAAACTGCTCATGAAGTTGACGATGCCGCACATCGATAAACACATGGGCCGGATTTTCCTGGG
>JBAXYB010000034.1:0-26893 GCA_037127585.1 Verrucomicrobiota bacterium | reverse complement strand
AGGCGTTGGCCGTCGTATTCGACGCGACCCGGCATGGGGAGTTCGACGACTTTGAGGTCGGTCTTGCGGAGGCGTTTCAGGTTGTCTTGGAGGGGGGCGTAGTTTTCATCCTGGGGATCGTCTTCAACCACGGTGACGACGGTTGACGCGCTGACGAAACGGGTGAGGTCGTCCACATGCCCGTCGGTATCGTCGCCGACGATTCCATCACCGAGCCAGATCACTTTCGTGATGCCGAGGTAAGCTTTGAGGTAGTTCTCGATCTGTTTCTTGCTGAGCTTGGGATTACGATTCTTGTTGAGCAGGCACGCTTCCGTTGTGAGCAGGAGGCCTTGACCGTTCACATCGAGCGAGCCGCCTTCCATAATAATGCCGGGTTGGAAGAGGGGGAGCTTCAGCATTTCGGCGATGCGGACCGGCACAGCGTCGTCATCGTCGAACGGCGGATACTTGCCGCCCCACGCGTTGTAGCCCCAATCGACGATGGCGAGATTTTTGCCGTGCTTCACGAAGATGGGGCCATGGTCGCGGCACCACGGTTCGTAGCTGGGAATGCGGTGGAAGAAAACGTTGCGGGTCTTGCCGACGGTCTGACGCGCGATGGCTTCGACCTTGGCGTTGCGGCAATTGATGTTCACGCGTTCGTGTGGGGCGAGAGCGCGGACCATTTTGCCAAGTGTCGGGAGGATTTCGTTGTAACGATCCGGGAAGCTGATCCCGTCGGGCCGCGGCCAGCTCAGCCACGTTGCGGCATGCGGCGCCCATTCGGCCGGCATCCGATAGCCGAGAGCAGTGGGAGTTTTGCTGGGAGTATTCATTCGAGGTGTTGATAATTCCTAGCAACCGGGCAGGCCGAAAGAAAGCGCAAACAAATTAGCGGCTCGTTGTTTGAGGGAAATCCTGTAGCCGAAGCGTGAGCTTCGGTGGCCGGATTCCGAAGCTCGCTCTTCGGCTACAGAAAAAACACCAATTGTCTCTTGGGTGAGATTTGGACACAATTTCCTCTGCGGTGTAGTCGGAGCTTGTAGTAAGCTACACAGTCTGACGGAGTGGCGTCGCCTGCCCAACGGCACTCCGTCTCGAAACCATTCGGCCCTGAGCTCAGGAAGGGAACGTTCAGCAATTGCGGAGTGCTGAGAGTCGCCGCGCGCAGATTGAGGATCGAACCAGATAGCATCTTTTATCACGAGTGCGGAGTTGACTCAGGAACTTCTTCATTGAATGGTTATGCTTGCCATCGCCGCGCTTGGTTCGTATTTATAGTTACAAGTGTTTGTCGCTTGGGAGAACGGATAGCATGGGAGAAAATTTTACAGTTGGGCAACACCGATACCGGAAAGCATTCACGCTGATCGAGTTGCTCGTGGTCATTGCGATCATTGCAATCTTGGCGGCTTTGATTATGCCTGCGTTGAGCAGCGCTCGTGAGAAGGGCCGCCGGGTCTCTTGCCTTTCCAATATCCGGCAAATCAACATCGCCGGGATGAATTACGCTGAAGACTATAAGCATTATCCCGCCATGGGCGCAACACCGTTGCCTGCCGAACCGTGGTTCTGGGCCGGTATGGTCTTCAATCCTCCCACCTACACGAGCTATCCCCTAAACTCCTATTTGCAGCTTCAGGCAGTTACATCGCCCACGCCGCCACCCAATGTTTCGGTCGTCATTCGCTGTCCGTCCGACAAAAAGTCCTATACCGGGGCGATTCAACCGGGCACGAGCTATTTCTTCAACGCCTATGGAATCAAGCACGCCAACGGGATTCCGGGCTCTGGGAACGTGTGGAACGGCGCTTTCAATGTTATCGACGCCCACATCACCAACGCCTCCACTGCAGTGTTCGTTGGGGACTACGCCTTTAACTACGGAATGGGCGGGAAAGAATACGGCGTGAATCCCCTATACTTGGGACCGCACCAGCCTGGCACCGCTTGGGGCAATGCCGGCTTTCTCGATGGTCACGCCAGTTGGGTTCACTTCAAAGAAGACATTAACTCTTACTGGTACGGAGATAACTGGACAAGTGTTGTTTGGTAGGACAGCTACCAGAGGGGGCATCTGGGTCAACTCGGTACTCTGGGCACCATCCGTGATTCAGCGCTTCCGCTTCGGCGAGTACTTGGCCGGTGTCTCAGCAACTTTGGCGGGGGCTGACGGCGGCAGTTCGCGGATGAATGACCAGGAGACTTCGGCGGTTTCGCCGGTGTCGTAGTGAACGAAAAAACCGCTCTCTGTCCAATCCTCGATTTCCAACGATTGGAACTTGGCCTTGGCTGAAATTGTATTAGCGCGGCGAATGGTCGAATGCGGTTCTAAAATGCACAACCCGTCCTCGAACTCGACATCAAACGAGTCCTCCCAACTGAGATAGCGCACGTTCTTGAGTTTCGCAAACTTGCCGGTACCAAACGGTACTTTCAGGTTGCGGTGACCAGCTTTCACAAGCGGCCCTCCCGCTGAAGTTCGCGGAGAATCGCGATCACCTTGGGGCTGACTTTTGGCATGTCCATCGGTTGCATTGTAGCCAGATTTACGCGCGTAAGCAATTGCCCATTCTTGTCGAACACATGCACATGCCGCGGCGAATGATCGGCTCGCCACCAGATGATGATGTATCCGCCACGACGAATCTTGCCCATGCTTTTACTCCGAGGAGAGAATACGCGGGGCAGAGATGTTTCGTCAATCTGCTGTTCTGGTGTTGCGGCGCTTCTGTGAAGCGCCGATTGGCTCAGAAAAGAACACGACCCGCGCTTCGCGGAAGCTCGGCTACAACCCGCGATAACGGAGGCAAGCGAGACGCTTGCCCTACACGAATGGACTTACTACACTCCCCCACATGTCAGTCATCAAATTTGGCACATCGGGATGGCGCGGGATCATTAGCGATACGTTTACGTTTGCGAACGTCGAACTGGCGGCGCACGCCATCGCTCAACATTTGAACGAGAATCCACCGGCAGGCGCGCAGCGGCGGTTCATCATCGGTCATGATACGCGGTTTCTGTCGCGGGAGTTTGCGACGCGGTGCGCAGAGATTGTGGCGGGGTATCGGTTCGAAGCGTGGTTGACGGACCGGGATACGCCGACGCCGGTCATTTCCCACAGCATCCGGTTACACAAGGCTGCCGGCGGGATCAACATCACCGCCAGTCACAATCCACCGGAGTGGAACGGGCTGAAGTTTAATGAGGCGAACGGCGCGCCAGCCTCGCCAGAGACGGCCAAGGGGATTGAGCGGAAGGCGGAAGAACTTAGTAGCGCGGGCGTCTCGCCCGTGAATTCGATCAAGACCCACGGGCGAGACGCCCGCGCCACTATCTTCAACCCGATGCCGGAGTATTTCGCGCAGTTGCGGAAGCTGGTGGATTTCAAGGCGCTGCGGAAACACCGGAAGAAGGCGGTCGTGGATTTGATGTTTGGGACGGGGCGCGGGTATCTCGACACTACGTTGGCGAAGTGCGGCTGGCGCGTGGACGCGTTGCACGGGGAGTTGAATCCGTTGTTCGGCGACGGGCATCCCGAGCCGACGAAGGAGAACATGGGCGAGTTGCTGGCGCGGATGAAGAAGTCGCGCGCGAACATCGGCTTGGGACTCGATCCTGATGCCGACCGGTTTGCCATCATCGACAGCGACGGCACGTTCGTCACACCGAACGAGGTGTTGACGTTGATGCTGTATCATCTTGTGAAGAACCGGCATTGGACGGGTTCGGTCGTGCGGACGGTGGCGACGAGTCATTTGGTGGACGGTGTCGCGGCGAAGTATGGCGTGAAGCTCCACGAAACGCCGGTCGGGTTCAAGTACATTGGCGCGTTGATGGAGAGCGAGCCGGTCATCGTCGGCGGCGAGGAGAGCGGCGGGTTGAGTGTGAAGGGACACGTACCGGAGAAGGACGGCGTCTTGGCCTGTCTGCTGATGAGCGAGCTTGTCGCATACGAAGGTAAGTCGATCGGGAAAATATTGGGTCAACTGCAGAAGGAATGCGGACGCGTCTTGAGCGACCGGTTCAGTCTGCGCGTCACTCCTGAACAAAAGGATGCGCTCCTCAAGCGCTTTGCCGGCGGGTTGGATTCGTTTGGCGGGCGGAGCGTCACAGAAACCGTCACGAAGGACGGCTACAAGTTTATGCTGGGCGACAGTTGTTGGGTGATGTTCCGCGCGTCGGGGACGGAGCCGCTGTTTCGCTGTTATCTGGAATCGCGCACGGCCAAGCAACTGGCCACATTCCGGCAAGCCGCGCTCGCGCTTGTCCGGTAGCTTGATTCGCGCGGCAGGCCGGGGTATAGCATGCGGTCGTCAATCGAGGGTCAACCATGAAGAAACGCATTTTATTAGTCGGGATCATCGCCTTGTTGGGCGCGAACCTCATTTTCGCCGCCAAGATTTATTCCGACGCCAGCAGCAAACCCGACAAGGACAACCCTTACGCGCAGATGGAACTCATCACGCGCGTCATGGAGACCATCCGCAAGGACTACGTCGACGCCGACAAAGTTTCCTACAAAGACCTCAGCTACGGCGCGCTCAAAGGCATCCTCAACTCGCTCGATCCACACAGCCAATTCATGGACCCGCCGTCGTATCAGGACATGAAAGAGGACACCGAAGGCAAATTCGGCGGTCTCGGCATTCAGATCGGTTTGTCAAAAGAAGGTTTCCTCTCCGTTATTGCGCCCATCGAAGACACGCCCGCCTCGCGTGCCGGCATTATGGCCGGTGACCGCATCGCCAAGATTGATGGCAAACCCACCGATCGCACCTCAATTTCTGACGCCGTTAAACAACTCCGCGGCGAACCCGGCACGAAAGTCGCCATCACCATCTATCGCGCCAAAGCCAAAGATCCCGCCGACCGGATCAAGGAATTCACCATCACCCGCGACTTCATCAAAGTCGATAGCGTCAAAGACGTGAAGATGCTCGACAACAACATCGGTTACGTCCGGATCACCCAGTTCAACGAGCCGACCTCCGCCGAATTCGAAAAAGCGCTCACCAAACTCGAAGCCCAAAACATGGACGCGCTCATCATCGACCTCCGCAACAATCCCGGTGGCCTCCTCGAATCCGCCCGCGCCATCTCGAGCAAGTTCGTTCCTGCCGGCGAACTCATCGTTTCCACCGAAGGTCGCGACATAGCGCAGAAGTTGGTCTACCGGTCTGAACGTGGCAAGAAACGTCTGACTTATCCCATCGTCCTCCTCGTCAACGGCGGCAGCGCCAGCGGCAGCGAGATCGTGGCCGGCGCCTTGCAGGATTTGAAACGGGCCGTCCTCGTCGGTGAAACCACCTTCGGCAAAGGCTCCGTCCAAAGCATTCTCAGCCTACCGGACGGCTCCGCATTGCGTCTCACCACTGCGAAATACTACACGCCCAGCCACAAAGTCATTCATGAACACGGCGTCACCCCCGACATCATCGTTCCCGTCTCCGAAGAAGACGAACGCAAACTCGCCGAACAACGCTATCGCGACACGCAAACGGTCGAGGACGGTGCGGAGAAAAACGAGAAGGTTTCCGATGTCCAACTTGATCGCGCGATCGACGTCATCAAAGGCGTCAAACTCTTCGCGAAGCAAGCCAAGTTCGCCAAGCCGGCCACCAAAGAACCGACTGCGGTGAAGTGAACGTCCTCGGCATCGAGACTTCGTGTGACGAAACCTCCGCGGCCGTCGTCGTCGACGGCGTGCAGATCCTCTCCAACGTCGTCAGTTCGCAGATTGAACTCCATCGCCCCTACGGCGGTGTCGTACCGGAGCTGGCATCGCGCAATCATCTGCTCCTCATCGACTCGGTCATCCAGGAAGCACTCACAAAAGCCGGTCTAACCCTCGACAAAATCGACGCCGTCGCCGCGACCTATGCTCCCGGCCTGGCCTCGTCATTACTCATCGGACTCAACGCCGCCAAAGGACTCGCCTTCGCCCTCAACAAACCGTTCATCGGCATCAACCACCTCGAAGCGCATCTGTACTCGCCGCTAATTGGTGAGCCAGACGCCTTGCCAATGGTTTCGCTGATCGTCTCCGGCGGTCACACGATTCTCGTCCACGCCACCGGCATCGGCCAACACCGGATCCTCGGCCAAACCATCGACGACGCTGCCGGCGAAGCGTTCGACAAAGTGGCCAAACTCCTGAAGCTCGGCTACCCCGGCGGTCCTGAGATCGACAAGCTCGCAAAATCCGGTAACGCCCGCGCCATTGATTTCCCGCGCAGCATGCTTACCGACCAAAGTTACAACTTCAGCTTCAGCGGTCTCAAAACCTCTGTACTCTACTATCTTCGAAAACCCCCGAACACCGCCACGACACCCGACATCTGCGCCAGCTTCCAAGAAGCCGCCGTCGACGTGCTCGTCGGAAAAACCATTCGCGCCGCCGAAGAATACCGGGTCAAAACAATCAGCGCCTCCGGTGGCGTCTCCATCAACAGCCGGCTCCGCGAAAAGCTGACCGGCGAATGTCAGCAGCGCGGCCTCCGGTTGCTCCTCGCACCGGCCCATCTCTGCACCGACAACGCCGGCATGATCGCCGCGTTGGCGTACCACAAATCACCCAGTGACTTTTCTCTCGAAGTGGCCCCCTCAATTGGGTTAGGTGTGGCGGCATGAAGATTGCCCGAGTCATCGTCGCCGACAGCGACCACTGCGCCGACATGCTTTACGCCACCGGCTTGTTCGTGCCGGACCCGTTCATTTACTTCGAGATCGCCGGCCAGAAGCACGTCGTCATGAGCGACCTCGAAATCGATCGCGCCAAGAAAGTCGCGACAGTCGATCAGGTCCATTCACTCAGTCAGTACCAGAAACAGTTTGGCGTCCGGCGCCTCGATGAACTCCTGCCGGCCTTGCTGCGGGAGCACAACGTTCGCGCCGTCGAAATCCCGTTTAACTTTCCGGCCGGCATTGCCCGCAAACTTCGCAACTTTCGGGTCAACGTCGTCGATCCATTCTTCCCGGATCGCGAAATCAAAACCGCCGCCGAGATTCGCAAACTGACCGAAGCATTGCGTTTGGCTGAAGAGGGGATGAATGCTGGAATCAACGCGATTAAGCAAAGTCGCATCGGCCGCGGTGGTTTTCTCTACTGGCGCAAACAAAAACTCACCTCCGAACATCTGCAAGGCGTCATCAACGCGACCATTGCCGCCCTCGGAGGCAACGCCGCGCACACGATTGTTGCCGGCGGCAATCAAGCCTGTGACCCGCACGAAGCCGGGCACGGTCCGTTGCGCGGGCACCAAACCATCATCCTCGATATTTTTCCCCGCGACCTGAAGACCGGCTACTGGGGTGATATCACCCGCACCGTTGTCCGTGGGCGTGCCAGTGAACGCGTGCGTGGCCTATTTGCAGTCGTCGCCAAAGGACAGGAGATCGCTTTCGACAAACTCCGCGCCGGCGTCGACGGCCAGACGATCCACAACGCGATCCTCGATTTGTTCAACCGGCACGGCTTCCCGACCGGCCGCAATAACGAGCGCATGCAAGGCTTCTTCCACGGCACCGGCCACGGTCTTGGTCTGGAAATCCACGAAGCCCCGCGTGTCGCGCCGGTGAAATCCATTCTTCGCGTTGGCCAAGTTGTGACGGTCGAACCGGGGCTGTACTATCCCGGTTTGGGTGGTGTCCGCCTCGAAGATGTCGTCGTCATCGGCAAGACCGGCAATCGCAATCTCACACGTTTCCCGAAGTTTCTGGAAGTCTAGTCGCGCGACGTTGACCTTTCACTGCGCCCACCGTATTCTACGAATGTCATGACAGCTATTGCACAGAAACTTGATCAGAAACTTCACCAGTGGCAGCCGAAGACGGCGCGTGAAGTCGAGCAACGCGTGGCCGAGATCATTGAGTTAGCCGACAAGGACGCCATTGACTTGCTCCGTTCCCGGCAAGCGGAGCAAGCGGTTTTGGACATCCTCGATGAACCAGAAGCCCGGTGACGTCTGGCTTGCCGATCTCGGCTTAGCCGGTAAGACGCGTCCGGTTGTCATTCTTTCCCGCGATGATTCCCAAGCACCCCGGGCTTTGGTCATTTACGTGCCGTTGACTACGCAACATCGCGGCAGCCGGTATGAAGTGGCGGTCGGACAGTTGCAATTTCTAAACGAAGCGTCCGTTGCGAACGTGCAAGGCATTGCGTCTCTCCCACCGCAGCGTTTTGAGCGCAAACTCGGTGTCCTGCCGGTCGACGTGTTATCCGCAATCAAGCTCGCCTTGGCCTTTGCCGTCGAGATGTGAAAAGGAATCCTCCACGATGCGGGTCCAATTAGATCACGTTACCAAGCGGTTCGGGTCGCTCACAGTCGTTGACGATATTTCCCAGGAGATTCGCGACGGCGAAGTCTTTTTTCTTCTCGGCCCGAGTGGGTGCGGAAAAACGACACTGTTGCGGTGCATCGCCGGGTTTTACATTCCCGACGCCGGTAAGATTCTCATCGGCGACCACGACGCGACCCGTCTGCCACCCCACGCGCGCGAGACCGGGATGGTGTTTCAGAGCTATGCGCTCTGGCCACATTTAACCGTGCGCGAGAACGTGGAGTTCGGGCTTGATGTGCGGAAGATTCCGAAAGATGAATCGCGCCGGCGCGTTGACGAGGCGCTGGCCATGGTCAAGATGGCGGACCGGGCTGACTATAAATCGCCGCAACTCTCCGGCGGTCAACAGCAACGGGTGGCGCTGGCGCGCGCCTTGGTCATTCGCCCGCGCTGTCTTTTGCTCGACGAGCCGTTGTCCAATCTCGATGCCAAACTCCGGTTGGAGATGCGCACGGAGATTCGGCGGATCTGCAAGGAGGTCGGGCTGACGGCGATTTACGTGACACACGATCAGAAGGAAGCGCTGTCGGTTGGTGACCGGATTGCGATCATGCACGAAGGCCGGATCGCCCAGTGCGACACCCCGCGAGTCGTCTACGAGCGTCCCAAGAATCGGTTCGTCGCCAATTTTATCGGAGAGACCAACTTCATTGACGGCACGGTGATCAAGGCCGAAGCCGGCCGCACGGAAGTCCAGACCGCCCATGGCATCGTCGTCAGCACAGTTGCCGTGCCGGAAGCGGTCGCCGTCAACCAGCCGGTCACGCTGTCATTGCGACCGGAGATCATCCACCTTGGCAATCCGCCGGCGGCGTCGCCGAATATCTTTCGCGGTGTTGTTCACGACAGTCTGTATCTCGGCGAAATGGCGCAACACATCGTTAACGTAGGGACGACGGCGCTGAAGGTGTTCGACCTTCACCCGAAAATCGTCGCGCAAGATGATCGCCGGGAAGAAGCGGACGTTTGGTTCCGCCCGGAAAACGTGGTGGTGTTGAAGTCCTGATGATTCGCAACCTGACAGTTGTGTTGCTGTTGGCGGTCGTGGTCGCCTTGCCGTTTGTCTTCCGACAGAAGCAAAGCGTCGGCGACTGGAGCGGCGGCGATCCCGTCTTGGAAATCGTCTCACCGCATAACGAGGCGATCCGGTACGAGTTTCAAGAGGCGTTCTCCGCGTGGCACCGGCAGAAGTTCGGCCGCCCGGTGAAAATCGAGTGGCTCAACATCGGCGGGACCACGGAGATCAGCCGGTATCTCGTCTCGGAATTCGCCGCGTCCGGCAAGACGACCACGCGCGTTGATTTGTTCTTCGGCGGCGGCGAGTACGATCACACGCGGTTGATGCAGCAAGGCTTGAGTGAAGCGCCCTGGACCGAGTTGCCATTCGATCCCGGCTATCCTGAGCGCCTGAGCGGCGAGACGTGGCGCGCGACGAACATGTTCGGGACGGCCTTGAGCACATTCGGCATCTGCTACAACCTTGACCGGCTCCGCGATCTTGGCGTCACCGCCCCGCCAACCCAGTGGGCCGACCTCGCGAATCCGGTATTCTTCGGTCAAATCGGCGTGGCGGACCCGACTAAGAGCGGGAGCATAGCCAAAGCCTTCGAGATGATCATCCACAGCGAGATGGCCCGGACGGTTCACGCCGCCGGTATCACCGAGGCGCAGATTGAAAACTACGAGAAGACGCGGAAGTGGCCAGACACTTATCAAGCGGCGGTTGAAGCGGGCTGGCTGAAGGGCCTGCAATTAGTGCAATTGATCGGCGCGAATGCGCGGTATTTCACCGACTCGGCCAGCAAGGTGCCGATTGACGTGGCGGCCGGCGACGCAGCGGTGGGATTGTCGATTGATTTCTATGCGCGGTTTCAAGCGCAGGTGAGCCGGGACGATTCGGGACACGAGCGCATGGTGTACATCACTCCGGTCGGCGGTTCGAGTGTCAGCGCCGATCCCATCAGCCTGTTGCGCGGCGCCCCGAATCGCGACGTAGCGGTGCGGTTCATTGAGTTCGTGCTGAGCCGGCAAGGGCAGCAACTCTGGAACGATCAACCTGGTCAGCCATGCAGCACGGTGAAAAAGTATGCGCTGCGCCGGTTGCCGATTCGTCGAGACATGTATCCGCAGGCGTGTTCGACGGACGATCTGATGGCTCCGACGATCAATCCCTACACGTTGGCGCAGAGCTTCACATACCGGCCGCGGTGGACGGCCCGGCACTTCAATGTGCAGCGCGATCTGATTCGCGCGATGTGTCTGGATTCGGCGGACGAACTGCGCGACGCGTGGCGGGCGATCATTCAGAACGGTGGGCCGGTAAGTCAGACGGCCGCGATGGCGGAATTGACGAAGTTGCCGGCGGGCGTGACTTGGGCGAGCGCGGTCGAGATCACAAAGAAGTCAGACCGGATGACTTATCTGCGCGAGTGGACGGAGAGTTACCGGGGGAATTACCGGCGGGCGCGGGAGGCGGTGCGATGAACAGGCTTTGGTGTAGCCGCGCCTCTGTGAGGCGCGTGGGTGTGGACGTCGATACGAAAAACACGGCTCATAGAGCCGTGGCTACACCGCTGAAGGTGTGTCCATGAAACGTTCCACGGCTTGGATCATTTTCAGTCTGTGCTGCGTGGTGTTTGGGGTGACGTTTCTGGTGCCGCTGGGGATGGTCATCAGCGGCGGGTTTGTGGAGCAGGGGCGGTTCACGTTGAAGTATTTGGCCGGGGTGTTTCAGAATCCGATTTACGCGGAAGGTTTGTGGAACAGCCTGAAGATTGCGCTGGGGACGACGACGTTGGTGGCGCTGATCGCAGTGCCGCTGGCGTGGATCGGGAACCGGTATGAGTTTCCCGGGAAGAAATTGGTGGCGGGATTGATTTTGGTGCCGATGATCTTGCCGCCGTTCGTCGGGGCAATTGGGTTTCAACAGATGTTTGGTCAGTACGGCGCGGTCAATGCGCTGTTTCACCTCGGGCCGGTCGATTGGTTGGGCAAGAGCCGGTACTTCGGCGTGGTCGCGTTGCAGGCGCTGGGCTTGTATCCGATCCTGTATTTGAATGTCGCGGCGGCGTTGGCCAACATCGATCCGGCGATGGAAGAAGCGGCGGAGAATCTCGGGTGCCGGGGTTGGCGGAAGTTTTGGAAGATCACGTTGCCGCTGATGATGCCGGGGTTGTTTGCCGGGGGGACGCTGGTGTTCATCTGGAGTTTTACGGAGTTGGGCACGCCGCTGATCATGAACTACACGCGGTGCGCGCCGGTGCAGGTGTTTGATGCGTTGAAGGAGATCGGGACGAATCCGTTTCCGTACGCGCTGGTGTTTGTGATGTTGGCGACGAGTTGTCTGCTGTATTTCGCCGGTAAGCTGATGTTCGGTGGCCGGGCGTATGCGATGCAGAGTAAGGCGGCCACGGTGGCGGCTGCGGAGAGGGCGGGATGGTGGGCGGTCGTTCCGTTTGCGGCGGTGATCGGGCTGGCGTTGTTGCCGCATTTGGGCGTGGTGTTGACGAGTGTGTGTGAGCCGGGGTCGTGGTACCGGTCGGTGTTGCCGGGGACGTGGACGGGGGCGAATTTTGCAGAGGCATTAGGGCATGGCATGACGGTGAGCAGTATTCGCAACAGTCTGCTGTATTCGACACTGGCGGTGGGGTTGAACATCGTGCTCGGGGTGACGATTGCGTACGTCGTGGTCCGGTCGGATTTGCGGGTGCGGGGGTTGTTGGACGGAATGGCGATGTTGCCGTTGGCGGTGCCGGGATTGGTGTTGGCGTTTGGCTATCTCGCAATCAGTTCGCGTCTCAGCAATCTGGAGTGGGTGAAGGCAAGTCCGCTGTGGCAGGGGTTGCTCGATGTGCGGACGAATCCGACGTTCTTTCTCGTGATCGCGTACGCGGTGCGCCGGTTGCCGTACATGGTGCGCGCGGCGGTGGCCGGGTTGCAGCAGACATCGGTCACTTTGGAGGAAGCGGCGGCGAATCTGGGGGCGTCACCGCTGCGAACCGTGTGGCGGGTAACGTTGCCGTTGATTGCGGCGAATCTGATTGCCGGCGTGATGCTGGCGTTTTCGTTTAGCATGTTGGAAGTCAGCGACAGTTTGATGCTCGCGCAGCGGGCGGATTATTTTCCGATTACGAAGACGATTTACGAGCTGTTCCAACTGATCGGCACCGGCAAGTATGTAGCGGCGGCGTTGGGGGTTTGGGCGATGGCGTTTCTGGCGGTGACGATAATCGGGAGTAGTTTGATTCTCGGCAAGAAGATGGGTCAACTTTTTCGCGCGGGTTGACGCGTGCCGGTGGGGTCGGGTAAGCTGCCGGCACTTTCGGGATGAGCGCAACCGCTTCCACGCAGCCACTTCCTTATCCGCAGGGATTTCGTGCGCGCCGTGGTCTGAACTGGGTGGGCTTGGGGTTGATGTATGCCGCGTACTACATGTGCCGGTATAATTTCCGATTCGCCACGCCGGGGATGCAGGCGGAGTTCGGCTTCACCACGACCCAGATCAGCGACATGCTGGCGATCTGGTCGTTGACGTACGGTACGGGTCAACTGGTGAACGGGTTGCTCTGCGACCGGATCGGCGGGAAACGATCGATGCAGATCGGCGCGTTCGGGACGATCCTCGTGAATCTGGCGCTGGGGTTGTTGCCGTTGGCGGTGATCGGCAGTGCACTGGCCGGCATGGCGCGGGTGTTTGGCATGACCAAGGTTGACCCCGCTTTTCTCGCGATCTCCGCCGTCTGGCTCGTCAATGGCTGGTTTCAATCGTTCGGCGCACCCGGCATGGTGAAGGTCAACGCCGCGTGGTTTCGGCGGACGGAACGGGGGACGTTTGCCGGGATCTTTGGGTTCATGATTCAATTGGGGCAGGTGGCCAGCTCGAAGCTTTCCCCGTTGATTCTCAATGGCATTTCCATCGGCACCTTGGTCGTGGCGAAGGGCCAATGGCGCTGGCTGTTCATCCTCCCGCCGCTGGTCACGTTGACGATGGCGATCTTCATGTCGTTGACCGCCAAACAGACGCCCGAGGAAGCCGGCTACCCCGGCGTCGTCGAGGATGAACTCGATAATTCGGCCGGGGTCACGGTCAGTCTGAAGGAATCCTTCAAGACAATCTTCACGCATCCCTTGGTTTGGTTCTACGCCGCCGCTTATGCGTGTACGGGCGCGGTGCGCACGACCTCGGATCAATTGGCCATTCTGTATTTTCAGGAACAACTCGGCATGGACATGAAGACCAATATTCCGAAGGTGGTCATTGGCACGTTGGCGCTGATGCCGATGGCGGCGGTGGCCGGTTCGTTTTTATCCGGCTGGGTGTCGGACCGGTTCTTCAAGGGGCACCGGTCACCGGTCGCCATGGTGTTGTATTTCATCGAGTCGACTGTCATCAGCATGGCGGCGATGCTCGTCATGCAGCGGCTCGTCGGGCCGACGCCGGCCGGGGTGCTGACCGGGTGCGGGATTCTCATCATGATCGCCTTCACGGCAAACTCGACGCATTCGATTGTCGGAGCCGCCGCGCCAATGGACATCGGCGGGAAGAAGATGGCCGGCTTCGCGGCCGGGGTGATTGACTCTTTCCAGTATTACGGCGGGGCGATTTCGCTACTGGTTACCGGCCGCGTGCTCGACGCTACCAAAGCGCAATACGGCTGGCTGTTCTGGTACGTCATCATGGCCGGCTTCGGCGTGCTCGGCGGCCTCTCGATGCTGATGGTCATGCGGAAGCAGAAGCGCATGGCCGCCGCACTCGCGCCGTAGTTATTTCGCCGCCAGATGCACCAGCAATAATGCGGCGGACTTCTTCGATCGTCAGTGGATTGTGGTGGCACGAATGGCAATTTAATACCGCGCTCGCCTATGGCGCGCAGGGGTTGCTCTATTTTCTATATCGGGGCAATGCGGAGTATGGCTACGGCGCACCCATTGACGAACTCGGGCAGCGCGGGCCGCTCTTTTACCAGATGAAACGGCAACACACGTATTTCCGGAAGTACTGGGAGGCGCGGTATCAAACATTCCAACCGACGCGGACGACGCACTATCCGCACGCGCCCAAGGGGTGCGGGGTGTTCGATGGGGCCGGGGTTGTCAAGGAGATCGAATTTGACGCCGGCCATTCCGACGTACTCATTGGTGAATTCCTTGATGATCAAGCCCGGCCGCACGTGATGGTCGTCAACAACAGCACCGAACGGCATGTTTGATTTACCGCCAAGTGTGCGGGCCGCAAGGTATACTCCATTGGCGAACAAGGCGAAGTATTCGGTGGTGAGTCGACAACCGGAGTGATCGCCGTCGGCGGCCCCCTGCTGCCGGCTGCGGCTCGATTGTATCGCATTGAACCTTAAAAATGCGCGGATCTGAACCGGATGTTGATTTTCCCCTTGTGTCGCGAGGGCGGGTCGGTTCAAATGCGGGCGGAGAAAAAATATGAAACGATTCTTTAGTCTTTGCCTTCTCGTCGTCGTTCTTGTGCCCGGCGTTGTTCTGGGGGCCGCCAAGGAGAAGAAACCTCGGTCGTTTATCAAAGTGGACTCCGTCAGCGCCACGGACAACACCATTACCATTACCGAGACCGATCAAAGCAAAAAGACCTATACCGTTGATTCGTTTACGGCCATCACGGTGAATGGCAAGCCCGGTAAGCTGAGCGATATCTCCAGTGGGATGAAGGTGGAGTGCACGGTGAGCGGGAAGAAGGCCAGTCGCCTCGAAGTGTCCGATGCGCCGGAAGAGAAGCCGGACAAGAAAAAGAAGAAGTAATTCCGGCGCGGGTCAGCGGTGATTGTTGCGGTAGCTCTGAATAAGTTCGGCCGGCGAGCAAGTTGCGGTGCCCACCTTGCCCACAACGATACCGGCGGCGTGGTTGGATAGCTCGGCGGCTTCAACTGCATTCGCTCCGGCGGCAAGCGCCAACACCAGTGTCGCTATCGCGGTGTCACCGGCGCCGGAGACATCGAAGACTTCTTGGGCGACCGTCGGGATGTGATGCGGCTTCTTACCACGGCGGAACAGGCACATGCCGTGTTCGCCGAGTGTGATCAGGAGATTCTCGGGCTTCCACCGCTGCAACAAGCGCGCGCCGCACCGAAGTAATGGCGCATCCGCCAAGACGTCATCGAGGGCCGGGGTGTTGGTCATGCCGGCGGCGGCGAAGGCTTCGGCGCGGTTGGGGGTGATACCGGTCAAACCAGTGTACCGGAGGAGATGCCGGGCGTTGGGGTCGGCGGCGGTGATTTTGCCGGCGCGTTGGGCGAGCCGGTTCATCGAGTTTAAGAGCGGTTGGGTCAGCACACCTTTGCCATAGTCTTCGAAGATTACGGCGGAAACGGCCGGGAGTTGGGTTTGGAAATTTTTCAGGAGTTGACGTTGGAGGGCCGGGGCGAGGGGGAGGGTGGTTTCTTTGTCGAACCGGACAATTTGTTGGTGATGGGCGACGATGCGCGTTTTGACTGTGGTCGGGCGTGCGGGGTCGACGATGAGGTTGTGGGTCGGCAGTTCGGTGCAGAGTTGCCGGCCGGCGGCGTCGTCGCCGATGCAGCCGAGGACGGTGGCGCGGCCACCGAGGGCGCGGAGGTTGCGGGCGACGTTGGCGGCACCGCCGGGGAAATAGGATTCGCTTTGGACTTCGACGACCGGGACGGGGGCTTCGGGGGAGATGCGGGAGACTTTGCCCCAGAGAAAATGGTCGAGCATGACGTCGCCGACGACGAGGATGTTTTGGCCGGTAAAACGGGCGAGGATTCGTTGGAGGCGAGGATCGTTCATGGTGTTCCCAAGCTTAATCTTACTCTTAATCGTTTTGGGGAACGGGGATTAAGATTAGGAGTAAGAGTAGGAGTAAGATTGGGAGGGGTCATGGGAGTTGCTCGATTACGGCGGCGGCCCAGAGCGGGAGGAGGAGTTCGTGGTGTCCGACGATGTAGTAGCCGTGGCCGCCATTCTGGGTCGGGCGTTTGACGACGTTTTCCATGGGCCGGTAATGGCGGTTCATGTCGAAGGTCGCGGTGGTGAAATGGTTGACGATGTGGCCGAGGTTGCGGGCGATGGTCAGGGCTTTGAGGAAAACTTCGGGCATGATGACGGCGGAGCCGATGTTGAGGACGACACCGCCTTCGAGTTGGGCGACGACGGAGGCGAATTTCTGGAAGTCGAGGTAGGTCGCTTCGCCGAGGATGGCGCCGTCGGCGGTGGGGTGTTGGTGGATGATGTCGGTGCCGACGGCGATGTGGATGGTGACGGGGGCGTTGCTGAGTACGCCTTGGTGGAGGAGGCTGAGTTCTTTGTGAGGGAACCGGCTTTTGACAATGGCTTCGCCGAGGGCGCGGCCGGCGCCGATGCCTTGACCGACGCCGTCGGCGAGCGCGGCGTTCATGAGGCGGCCGGTCTCGTCAATCATGCCGAAGGTGCCGTCGGCGAGACCGTGTTGGACGTCTTCGCTGGTGGCACCGATCATGGCGAGTTCGAAGTCGTGGATCGCACCGGCGCCATTGCAGGCGATGGCGCTGACGATGTTGCGCTTGAGGAGATCGATGAGGATCGGATTGAGGCCGCACTTGATGACGTGGGCGCCCATCATGATGATGACCGGGCGATGGTTCCGGTGGGCCGTGACAGTGGCGTCGACGAGGGCGCGAAAATCGTTGCCGACGAGGATGTGGGGGAGGGAGTCGAGGAATTGGGCGTAGGTGCCGCCTTTGTTCCAGACTTTGGCGAGGTCGCCGACTTGGACTTTGTTGTCGCGTTCGCGGAGCGGATAGGTACGGATGCGGCCGAAATCGAGAGGGGGAAAGTCCATGTTAACGCTTGTCACCGGATTTGGTCGTCGCGGGTTCGACTTGGGTGAGGACAAATTTCGCGCTGCCGATTTTCATGTCGGAAGTAATGAGCAGAAGAAGTTTGCGCGGGTCGTCGCTGACCCAGAACCACATGCGGCCTTTGTTGGCGGAGACGACGGCGATGGTCGGGTTGGGTTCAATGCGTAAGGCTTGGACGTTGCCGGTAGGCCGAAAGAAAAGAGTTTTGCGCTCGTCCGGTTTGACCGTGACGTCATACCGGGTGCTGCCGAGGACGACGGGAAATTGTTCGGTGACGTCGAGTTGCAAGGGGCGGGAGCGGACGTAGTAGAGGCAGGAGATCATGTCTTGCACTGGCGCGTCGAGGGCATAGGTATGGGGTTTGCCGGTGACGTAATTCGTCGTGACGAGATGTTTGTTGGAATAATCGTAGAGCGAATCGTCGGAACGGAAACGTTTGCCTTCGGTGCGCTCTTGCCGGTAGCGACGGGTACAGAGTTCGTCCACATCGAGCCAACTCTCGGTGCGGCTCTTGACGTGGTAGAGCATGTCGACTAGGCCGGTCGTATAGGCCTCGGCAATCAGGTGGTAGCAGTCGTTGCTGGCGATTTTCTCGATGCCGGCCACTTCGAGTGTGGCTTTGCCGCCGATGAACGGTCCCCAGTAGATCTGGTAGGTGAGCTTCTCGCCGACGCGGAACGGAACATTCGTTTCGCCATTGGCCCAAGAGGCAGCGGCGGTGGCAAAAATCATGAGGAATAGCAGTGTGGGTTTCATCCGCAGGTCGCACGAAAGTATAGGGAGGCGTTTCCGGTCATTCAATGAAAAAGCCGGGCCGCTTGGACATCGAGGGCGATCTGCGCTTTCAATTCTGCGACCGACGCGAACTTTTGTTCGGGGCGCAGATGGCGGACGAATTCGACTTCGATCTCCTGGCCGTAGAGGCCCTGATCAAAATCAAGGATGTGGACTTCGAGTCGACGCGCGGTGCCGGCAAAGGTGGGGCGGACACCGATGTTGACGACGCCGGTCAGGGTTGCATCAGCGAGGCGGACGCGGACGGCGTAGACGCCGTCGGGTGGAAGGACTTCATTGCGCGGGTTGAGGTTGGCGGTCGGGAAACCAAGTTCGTGACCGCGGTGGTCGCCGTGTTCGACGGTGCCGAGGATGGAGAATTGCCGGCCGAGCATGGCGGCGGCGCGGTCGAGGTTGCCGGCGAGGAGGTGTTTGCGAACGGCGGTGGAACTGATCATTTCGCCGGCGGGGGTATGGACGGATTGGATTTCTTTGACGGTGAAGCCGTACCGGGGCGCGAGCTTTTCCATGAGGGCGACGTTGCCGGTGCGGCCATGGCCGAAGTGAAAACGGGTGCCGACGCAGACTTGCCGGCAGGTGGAGATTTGTTCGATGAATCTTTCGGCGGGAGTTTCGGAGAAGGCTTTGTCGAACTTAACGAGTAGGCAGGCGTCGAGTCCGAGGTGCCGGAAGAGGGCGAGTTTGTGTTCGGTGGAGGTGAGTAGTAATGGAGCTTGGTCAGGTCGCAAGGTGCGGATCGGATGCGGATCAAACGTCAGGGCGACGGCGGTGCCGCCGGCGGCACGGGCTTCACTGATGACGCGTTGGTGGCCAAGGTGGACGCCGTCGAAGACGCCGATGGCAAGATTGGCCTTGGCGGGGAGTTCAGCAAATGTACGGAGGAGGCGCATCAGGCAGGCTTGACCAGCGAGAGGATGGGAATGATGAAGGGGACAAGATCAGCGCGGCGGAGTTTGAGTAATTCATCGAGCGGCTTGGCGTCTTTGACGTCGAACTTGCCGGAGCGGGTGCGGCGGAGGGCGGCGAGGTGCGCGCCGCAACCGATGACTTCACCCATGTCGTAGCAGAGAGTGCGGACGTAGGTGCCTTTGGTGCAGGTGACGCGGAGTTCGACGCGGGGCAGGGCGACGCTGAGGAGCCGGAGGTCGTAGATGTGAACGACCTTTGGTTCGCGTTCGATGGTTTTGCCTTTGCGGGCGAGTTTGTAGAGGGGGACGCCATCCACTTTTTTCGCGCTGACCATTGGGGGGATTTGTTGGATGTCGCCGCGAAATTTCGCGAAGACTTTTTCGAGGTCGTCCGCGGTCAGCGGCGGGACCGGTTTCTCGGTGACAATCTTACCGTCGGCATCCTGGGAATCAGTGGTGGTACCGAGCACCATGGTGCCTTCGTATGTTTTGTCGTCGGACATCAAACGGTCCTGCAGCTTGGTCGCGCGTTCGAGGACGATCATCAGCAGGCCGGTGGCAGCGGGGTCGAGGGTGCCGCAGTGGCCGACTTTTTTGAAACCAAATTCCCGGCGGATGTAGTCGACGACATCGTGTGAGGTGAGTTTAGGCGGCTTGTCCACGAGGAGGACGCCGTCGAAGGGGGTAAATTCTGGGAGCATTAAATTCCTGCGTGTTGGAGCGCGGCGGTCACGGTGGTGAGCACGCGGGCTTCGGCGTCCGCCGGGGGACCGTTAAGACGGGCACCGGCGGCTTCTTTGTGGCCGCCGCCGCCGAAATGCCGGGCAATGCTGTTGACGTCGATTTTGGGATGTTTGGAGCGGAGACTGATGCGAATCTTGCCGGGTTCTTCCATTTCTTCGAACAGGATGGCGACGACCACGCCTTCGATGGCGCGAGCGTAGTCGATGAGGCCTTCGGTGTCTTCGCGTTTGGCACCGGAGTTGGTGAACATGTCTTTGGTGAGCCAGAAATAGGCAGTGCGTTTGTTGTCCGTGAGCTTCAAATCGGCGAGGGCCATTTGGAGCATGCGGAGCCGGGCGTACGGGTAACTCTCGTAGACGTGCCGGGAGAGTTCGCCGACGTTGATGCCGGTTTCGACTAACTCGGCAGCGACGCGCAAGCAGGTGGCGGTCGTATTGGCAAACATGAATGAGCCGGTATCCGTCGAGATGGCGGCGAAGAGACATTGGGCGATGTCGGCGGTGAGTTGGAAGCCGCCGCGTTTGATGAGGTCAAAGGCAATCTGGCCGGAGGCGGGCGATTCGGGGACGATCCAGTTGATCTGGGCAAATTTGTCGTTGCTGATGTGGTGGTCGATGTTGATGAAGTGTTTCTTGCCGGCGATTTTGTCGGCGGCGGTGCCGACGCGTTGCCAATTGGACGCATCGATGGAGATCACGACGTCGAAGGCTTTCGGAGTCGCCGGCGGCCGGGTGATGAGTTTGGCGCCGGGGAGGAAGTGAAATTTGGCTGGGACATCGTCGTCGTTCCAGGCTTCGACGGTCTTGCCGAGGTCGCGCAGGAGGAGGACGAGGGCGAGCTGTGAGCCGATGGCATCGCCGTCCGGCCGGTAATGCGTCAGGATGAGGAATGACTTTTCCCGGCGGATAATGTCGGCAATTTCTTGGCAAGAGTCATTCATCGGGGTCAGGCGGAGCGAGTTTGTTAATGAGCGATTCGATATGTTGGGCGCGCGCTTCGGTTTCGTCGAGGATGAATTTGAGGCGGGGGGTGTATTTGAGGATGATCCGCGCGCCGAGTTCGCGTTGGATGCGGCCGTGATGAGTTTCGAGGGCGAGGAGGGCGCGTTGTTGTTGCTCCGCGGTGCCGATGACGCTGACGTAGATGCGACCGTCTTTGAGGTCGGGGCTGATGATGGCGGAGGTGACCGTGATGAAGCCGCAGCCGGTGAGATTCAGTTCGAGCAAGATTTCGCCGATCTGTTGTTTGACCAGCTTGGAGACCCGTTCAATTCGGTGCTGGCTCATGGGGCAACCTCCGGTGTTTTAACGTGACAAAAGTTAGAGCGTCGCGGCGACTTTTTCGACGGTGTAACACTCAATGACGTCGCCCGCCTGATAGTCTTCGAATTTTTCCAAACGAATACCGCACTCAGCGCCGGCTTTGACTTCTTTCGCGTCGTCTTGAAAGTGTTTGAGACTGCCAATGCGACCCTCGTATTGCGCGGCGCGCCGGCGCAACAAGCGGACGCGACCGGTCCGGGTAATGCGGCCATCGGTGACGTAACAGCCGGCCACCTTCGGGCCTTTGGAGAGTTCGAATACCTTGCGAATCTCCGCATGGCCGACGATGACTTCTTTCGCGTCGGGGTCGAGCAAGCCTTCCATGGCTTCTTGGACCTGCTCGATCAATTCATAAATGATCGTGTAGAGCTTGATCTGAATGCCTTCGTGCTTGGCCATGTCGGTGACGCCGCCTTCGATCTTCACGCGGAAGCCGAAGAGGACTGCATCCGAAGCGGTCGCCAGCAGGACATCGTTTTCGGTCAGGGTGCCGACGGCACCATGAATGACTTCGAGCTCGACCTTGTTGCTCTTGAGTTTGCTGAGTGAGTCGGTCAACGCTTCGAGCGAGCCTTGCACGTCGGCCTTGAGGACAATGTTTAACTTCTTCTTCTCGCCGGTAACGGCTTTCCCCATCAAATCTTCGAGGGCAGCACGCCGGGGTTCGGCATTGCCGAATTGCCGGTCGGCAATCTGGCGCTGCTCGGCCAACTCGCGCGCTTCCTTCTCGTTCTTCATTACGGTGAATTCGGCGCCGGCATCCGGGCAGCCGGAAAGGCCGACGATCTTGGCCGGGAACGATGGACCGGCTTCCTTCACGCGCTTGCCCTTGTCGTCAATCAATGCGCGAATCTTGCCGTGGTAGGGACCGATCAAAATGCCGTCGCCGACTTTGACCGTGCCTTGCCGGACGAGAACGGTTGCCGTCGGGCCCATGCCCGGTTCGACTTGAGCTTCGATGACGTTGCCTTTGGCGGCCGCCTTTGGGCTGGCTTTCAACTCCATGATCTCGGCTTGGAGCAAGATCATTTCGAGCAAGGTATCCAGATTCTTCTTCGTCGTTGCGGAAACATCGACGGTGATTGTATCGCCGCCCCAAGATTCGGGGTTGAGACCGTATTCCTGTAACTGTTTCTTCACCCGGTCGGGGTTCGCCGTCGGTAAGTCACATTTGTTAACCGCGACGATGATCGGGACTTTGGCGGCGCGGGCGTGATTCAAGGCTTCCAATGTCTGGGGCATCACGCCGTCATCAGCGGCGACGACGAGGATGACAATGTCGGTGACGTTCGCACCGCGCGAACGCATTTTGGTGAACGCTTCATGGCCCGGTGTGTCGAGGAAAGTGATCTGTTTTCCGTCCGGTAAGTGGACGATGCTGGCACCGATGTGCTGGGTAATGCCGCCGCTTTCGCGCGAGGCGACGTCGGTCTTGCGGATCGCATCGAGCAGGGAAGTCTTGCCATGATCGACGTGGCCCATGACGGTCACGACCGGCGGACGATGTATCAAGTCCTCGGACTTGACGCCCGGCGGGGGTGGTTCAGCAGGCTTCGGAGTGTGAATCGCGTGGGCGCCGCGGTCGCGTTTTTCCAGCTCGAATACGTAGCCGTGGCGCTCGCAAACTTTGCGGCCGGCATCTTCGCCGATGGTTTCGTTGAGATTGGCGAAAACGTTCAACTCCATCAAGTCCGCCAACAACAAATGCGGTTTCTTGCCGAGTTTGTGCGCCAGATCGCGAACGACGATCGGCGGTTTCATCGTGATCACTTTTTGGCCTTGGTCGTTCACGGTGAACTCTGGGCCCACCGCGACGGCCGGCTGCGGAGCCGGGCGCTGTGCTGGGGCGGGAGTTGCTTTCACGACTGGCTTCGGCGCCGGCGGTGCGGCCGGGGGCGGCGGTGGGGGCGCGACGACAGTGGTCGCCGTCTTTACAAAAGGTTTGGGGGCTGGAAATGATCGGGCCAGTGGAGCGGTGACAAAGGGGCGCGGGGCAGTCGCGACCGGCTTGTGCACGGGCGCCGCGACCGGCGTTACCGCAGCCACCGGCGCCACGACCGGCGCAGGTTTCAGTGCGGGCGGCGGAGGGGCGGGGGCGACTTCGACCGGCTTGGGCGGCTCGGGAACAGGAACGGTGTAGCCGTATTCCTTTTCGATTGATTCGGCGGTAATTTTATCGACGGTGCTCGAGGCGCTCTTGACCGGGTAATTGATGGTCTTGAGCTTCTCGATCATCTCTTTGCTCGAGAGACCGCAATGTTTGGCGAGATCGTGGACGCGAATGCTCATGCGGTTGGATTTTCGACGGCTTTCTCCCGGCGTTCTTGTTCGGTGGCGACGGCTTGGCAAACAGCCTTGGCCGATTCTTCGCCCAGCAGTTCGGTCAAGTCGGCTTCATCCGCGCCGAGCAGACCTTCCAGAGAATGGAAGCCAAGCTTGACCAATTTCTCGGCCACTTCGCGCTCAATGCCGGGAATCTCGGTGACTTCGGCGACAGCACGTGCGACTTTTGCTTCAAAGCCGAGCTCGACGGTCTCTTCCTTCTCAATGTCAATGCTCCAGCCGGTCAGCTTGGAAGTGAGCCGGGCGTTTTGGCCTTTCTTGCCGATGGCGAGGGAAAGCTGATCGGCGTCGACGATGATTTTAACGGAGTGGCGATCTTCGTCGATGATAAGATTCCGGAGTTTGGCCGGGGCGAGCGCGTTGGCGACAAAGAGCCGGACTTGTGGATCCCAGCGGATGATGTCGATTTTCTCGCCGCTGAGTTCGCGCACAATATTTTTGACGCGCATGCCTTTCATGCCGACGCAGGCGCCGACCGGATCGACTTTGGTGTCGCGCGACCAGACGGCGAGTTTGCTGCGAAAGCCGGGTTCACGGGCGATGCCTTTGATCTCAACAGTCTTGTCCGCGATCTCGGTGACTTCGAGCTCGAATAGTTTTTTGACAAAATCGGGATGACTGCGCGAGAGAATGATCTCCGCGCCGTGGCCGGAATTATCGACACTGACAATGTAGGCGCGAATGCGATCGCCGGGCTGATATTCCTCCGTCGGCACCCGTTCGCGGCTGGGCATGATGGCTTCGATGCGCCCGAGATCGACCATGACATCGCTGCGCTCGAAGCGCCGAACCGTGCCCGAGATGATATCGCCGGCACGACCTTTGAATTCCTCAAAGACCATGTCCTTCTCGACTTGCCGGATCTTCTGGAGCATCGCTTGCTTGGCTGTCTGCGCGGCAATCCGGCCAAAATTCGCCGGCGTGACTTCGATCTCGATACTTTCGCCGAGCTGGGCTGCAGGATTCAATCGGCGGGCATCGCCCAGCGAGATTTCGTCGAGCTTGTTGACGACGGTTTCCACAATGACCTGTTGCGCGATGGCGCGAATCGTGCCCGATTTGCGGTCGATCTCGATGCGCAACTCGCGCGCCGGGCCTACCGACTTCTTCGAGGCCTGCAACAAGGCTTGTTCAATCGCCACGAAAAGGACTTCCTTATCGATGCCCTTTTCCCGTTGGAGATACTCGACTCCGGCAATAAGTTCGGCGTTCATATATATATAATTGTCAGTTTTCGACGGCACGAAGGGAACAAAAAAGCGGGTTGGTGACCCACTTGAGCTCCGGCAGTCAAAATCTACTGGGCGGGACTATAGGGGAACGTTCGGGACATGGTCAAGCTATTAGTCGGCGATTGCACCTTTGCCGCCGGCCGCTTACTATCCACGCCCATGAACTTGCCGAATCGGCTGACCATCGCCCGCATCGGGATGACCGGCGTTTTTGTTGCCGCGATGCTCTTGCCTCGTGACGGCGTGATCATGTCGCATTTTCCCTACGGCAAAACACTCGCGCTCGTCATCTTCGGACTGGCCGCGTTGACCGACTGGCTCGACGGCTGGCTGGCGCGGCGGAATAAATTGGAGACAAACTTTGGCGCGTTGCTCGACCCGGTCGCCGATAAAGTCCTGACGACCGCCGCGTTCATCTGCTTCATCGAACAACAAAACTACAAAGGCCAGTCCCTCGTCCAAGCCTGGATGGTCTTAATCATCGTGGCGCGTGATTTTCTAGTGACCGGCCTGCGGCTCGTCGCCGGCAGCAATGGCGTGGTGGTAAAAGCCGAGCAACTCGGGAAACACAAAACGATTTCCCAGATGTCGACCATCATTGTGGTGCTGGTTGGATTAGCCGCGCGTGACGACTGGGCGCTGGGCGGCACAAATTTCGACGTGATCTACTGCCGCGTCGTTCTCGGGATGATGATCGCGACAGTCATCCTCACGGTCTGGTCTGGCTTCGGTTACTTTTGGCGCAACCGGGACATCTTTAATGATGGTTAAATTCCTCGCGACCGGCTTTGGCATCGGCTACATCCCCAAAGCTCCCGGCACGTTCGGCTCAATTCTCGGGATCGGCCTGTGGTGGCTGCTGAAAGATTATTTGCCCTACCACGCCATTCTCATTCTCGCCGCAGTTTGGATTGCCGGTGCCGCGGCGAAACAAATGAACGACCCCGATCCATCCTCCGTCGTCATCGATGAAATCGTTGGGATGCCCATCGCCCTCGCCGGTATCACGCCGGTCTGGTGGCAGATCGCCGTGGGTTTTGCGGCCTTCCGGCTCTTCGACATCTGGAAACCCTTCCCGATCCGACAATCCCAGCAGCTTCCCGGCGGGTGGGGGATTGTCGTGGACGATTTGCTGGCCGGTATCTGCGCGTGTCTCACGACTCACGCCATCGCATGGTCGTGCCGGGTCTGGTTACCGGCTTAAGGCACAAGACGCACCCGGTAGTACCGCGCCGGGGTGTTACAAATCCGCAATCTTCCGTAGGATGTGCGCCGCCAGGTTCTGATCCAGCAGCAGCTTCACCGGGTCGCCGTGAACAACTTCTTCTCACGGTCGGCAGCGAACGCCAGACACGCGTGAATATCGTCGCGGGTCAACTCCGGAAAATCCGCGAGGATTTCGTCTTCGGTCATCCCGCCGGCCAGATACTCCAGCACATCCGCCACCGTGATGCGGAGGCCGCGAATGCACGGTTTGCCGCTGCGCTTACCGGGCTCAAGGGTGATGATCCGCTCGTAATCCATGCGGCCAACATAGGTCACGCCAGTCCCAGCCGCAAGCCGAAACCCCCAGTCTGCTTCGGCAAGTCATCCAGCCCGGTGAACTGGGCGCGGAACAGGGCGGACGTGAGTGGCGTGTTCGAACGTGGTTTCGATCTGGGCTTGCACGGCCGGCTGCTTCCCGACCACGCGGCGAAGGGGTGACTTTCGGAACCGCCGGCCGTGTCTGGCTGTCGCACACTCGACCCTCAATATTCGACCCTCAACCTTCCCTAGACCCGCATGTCCGGCTGTGTGAGGCCCGAGCACTTTGCGAAGGCGCACGAGCCTTGCCACAGCTTCAGCGACGGCAGGTGGTGTGGGGAGCGGGAGCTAATCACTCCCGCTTACCCGATTGGGCGCTGTATCACAGGCCGAATGTAGTAAAGACGATGCACCACCGGGATGATGGTGAATAGCACAAATCAACTGAGTCGCCATCGCCGTAGCACTGAACCGGTGCAGTGAGAAAGCCGGTGTACCTGCTCAGCCGGGGAACTTGCCGGAAACGCCGCGTGAGAGAAGCAAACGTTGCTTGGTCTGTGGACTTCAATTTCCACTTGCTCACAAACTCATCCACAACCATGCGATCTGTCTGGAAAACGTAATACTCTGGGCCGCCTCTGCCGGAATACCAAAAGCCGTAGTGCAAATCCTGCAACGAAGCGTAGTCGATGTGGACTTGACCTTCGGGGAGCGCTCCCAGACGGAATAGCCTATGTCGCATCCGCTCATAAGCCTCCGGTCCGTCCTTGTATACGCGGTGAATCCCAAAGAACGTCCAATAACATCCGCCGATAAGTACTAAGAACGTCACTGGCAGAATCCAACGAGCGTAGCGAAATCGGCTCACAGTCACT
>JBAXYB010000033.1:0-27060 GCA_037127585.1 Verrucomicrobiota bacterium | reverse complement strand
GGGGAGACGAAGTCAAGAACTAATTTTTATCTAGTTCGCGGCGTGCGTCCAGAACTTGGCGACCAGGCCGACGTCGTAGTGGTAGAGGTACGCCTCTGCGACTTTGTTCGTGATGACGTAGCCCTGCTCATAGTGCCAGGCATCAGTGCCACACAGGGACGGAAGGACGCGGACCGTCACATCGCCCTCGCGATCCGCGGCGACGAAGCGGGTTTCTTTCTCTTTGTGGAAGTGCCCGAGATGCCACTCTTTGGTCTTCGCGTGGCCGAAGGTGTTTGGGTTCTCGGTAATCATCAGAGTCGTCAGGCGGCCGTGGTTTTCTTTGTCGCCGTGCGTGAATCCGAGTAACGTCTTGCCATACTCCAGATACTTGCGCGTCTTGTAGCAGCTGTCCACGGTCACGCGATCGTCGCCCTTGAACCACGCGGCGATGAAACGGCAGAGATGGTAGGACATTTGCGGATCATGGTTGCCCGGCACCCAGAGGATGTGGACCGGCGCGATCTGGAGGGCCTTGCTGATTAGCTCGATCGTCGCTTCGCAGCCGGTCTCGTAGACTTTCTGGTAGCGGGTGTCCATGTCGAGACGGTTCTTGCCGGCCGGTGTCAGGGCGTCGGGGCTGTTAATGTGGAACATATCGTTGCCGATCGGCAGAACGATCTTGCCGACGGACAGCCCGGTCGCTTTCGACAGAAGATCGTCCGTGCCGTTGCGGTAGCGGCGGATCGCCGTGGGGAGATCATAGCTCTCGCCGGTCTCCGCGCCCCAGGCGTACATACCGAAGTGGTGATCGAACAGGGAGACTTCCAGCAGATGCGCGCCACGGGGCTTGCGCGTAACGCTACGCGGGCGGCGCGGCCCGATCTTCGTCGCTCGCGCCAGAACTGCCTCGAAAGCCTTTTCGAGCGTGGCGGGCTGTTTACGACGCAGCCACACCTTGACCTGGACATTGGTGTACGTGGCCGGATCCGCCTTGGGTGTCGCGCCCATGGTGACTTCCCAGTTGTTCGCGAGCCAGCGTTCCACTTCCCAGACGTCGAGGTCCACCTTGGCCGAGCGCAGCGCGTCTTCGAGGGTGCGGATGTCGAGGGACTTGACCGAGACGGTTGCTTCGCCCTTGTCGCCGTCGAACTGCACGCCGGCCGGAGGCTTCCGCGGCGCGAGCCGCGTGGCGTACTTCAGGTTGTAACGTGCGGACTCGGGGGTGTGAAACTGCGTGGGAAACTTTTCGCATAGCCGTCGGGCCAGCTCGCAGGGCCGGAGACCGGGGTTTTCAGCGACGACGGAGCGGCAGATGTCAGCTTTTGTCAGGGTGTCCTTTAGATAATGCCTGCTAAAATTCTATCAACTTTCAGGTTAAATAGCGACTCTTTTGTGAGCGCCCCGCCGTCGACACGGAGGCGGCCGCTGGGGCACGTGCCGCTGACGACCAGGCCTTGGCGTGCCCAACGACGGATCGTCGAGACGGACACGTCGGCCCGCTTCGCCGCGTTCGGCAGCGTCAGCCACTCGATCTCCGGCGGCGGGATCGGTTTTGCATTGGACTGGGTTGGGCGTTTCGGCGGCTCGGCCAATGCGCTGTTCATTTTCGGTATCGCTTTCCTCGCCACGCTTCCGCGGCCATTGGTAAGCCGTCGGCCCAGTGCGGCAGACGGCAGATTAGTTTTTCGAACTCTTCGACGCTGCCAAAATCCTCGGCGGTCTCACTGACGATTTCGTCGTGGACCGAGAGCACCACTTCGTAGCCGGCGCGTTCGGCGTTCAGCATTCCGTTGGCGAGCAGATCGCGCGACAAGGCCTGCACGATATTCTCCGTCAGCTTTCCGCCGTAGGTGTCCTGCCGTGTCCATTGGTGCGTGGTGCTGTCGACGCCCATGAAGATCAACTTCGTGGCTTCCCACTGATAGGTCGTGCCGTCCTCGTTCACGCCCTGGACCATCTCCGTCACGATCTGCGGCGCGTAGTAGTACAGGATCCGGCGGGACGGAAGCTGGAGACAGAGAAAGTTTCCGGACTTCCGAAAGTGGACACCGCGGTACTCGGTCACGATCGAAGGGTCGCGGACCGCTTCGACGGACGCCTCGTGGATCATCTTCCAGAATCGCGTGACGTCGGGGTGACCGGTCCGCCAACGCTGTTTGATGAGATCGCAGGACATCGCGGCGTCCACGGACATACTTCCGTGGGCGTGCGACAGATACAGCTTGGCCGTGGCGCGGGCTTTCTCCAGCTCGGCTTCGTTGGCGCCGGGCAACACGAACGCCGGCAGCGTCTCCAGGTCGATGTCGTACCCCTTCGCCATGGTCGCGAAGGCGGCGATCCCGCCATTGTACCCGAGGGCCAGCTCGGCCACTTTGCCGACCTGGCGCTGCGTGCCCTTGCCGATCTGGTCGTACGGCACGCCGAAAATCTGGCTGGCGTTCAACTTGTACATATCCGTGCCGGCCGCGTAGGCATCGAGCGCCCACTGCTCGCCGGCGATCCAGTTCGTGGCGCGCGACTCGATCGAGGCATAGTCGCCGACGTAGAGAATCTTGCCGTGGGCGGCCGTGATGACGTTGCGAAGCACGCGACTGGCGACGATCATCGGATCGCCCCAGATCATTTCGACGGTTTGTGCGGCCGTCACGAGTCCATCCGTTCCATGAGCTGGAACAGCGCTTCGTGTGTGGACACACTTTCCCGTGGCAGGTTCTGCGGTTGGAAACCTTTGCCGGCCCAGCGTCCCGTCGACGCGCCGTGGTACATTACGTTGCTCCTCATTCTTCCATCGACGCTGGTCCTTCCCTCAAGGGACGAATACTTAGCAACCGAGGTTTTCCCCACTGATTGGCGAATCTCTAACAGGCGGCGGGCGAGCGGGTCAAGGTCTTCGTTACGTAAAATCATCGTGACGTCGGATTTTTGCAGCGTGTCGAGGTCGACGCCCCGCTCGGCCAAGAAATTCTTGAGCGCCAGATTCTGCGTCGCGGCCATGACGTGCCCACCGGTCAGCTCTTGGAACTCCGTTGTCAGCTGGTCCACGTGTTCGGTGGTCAGCTGTATCATCCGCTTGACGTTCGGGAGATCGACGTAGATGCCGCGGCGATTGACGAGCTGGTCGAGCTGCCAGATTTCCTGCTCGGCACGGGACAGATTGGGTAACGCGTTCGATAACGCGTGCTCGGCGTCGACGTCCTGGAGGCAGTAGCGGAACAGGGCGGCCAGCGAGTTGTCGTCTTCGATCCACTCGGTTGGATTGTTCTTGGTGGGCTTTCGGGGCTTGCACATCTTCAGCATCAGGGCGTGGCCCTTGGCGTCCTTCTGGACGTTGAGACCGATCGCCCGACACGCGTCGCCGAGGGCGCGCGGCAGCGAGCACACGGCGGCCTTCGCCGCGGAACAGCGAAGTTTTTCTTGGGGCAGGGCGAGCCAGTTCTGCCGACGGTGCAGGACGTGATGCCACAGGGCCGTCTCGAACTCGGCATTGTGCGCTTCGATGATGTCGGCGCGGATGATCTTGCGTTGGACCATGTGGTCCTCGATCAACGGAATATCTTCACAGACGCAGAGTGAGCGCCAGGACGCCTTCGGAGTCCACAGCTGCGCGGGCTCGTCGTCTTCCTTGATCGCGAGACAGAGAATCTCCGTCGTCGGGTCTTCGGCGTACTTCCAGACGGACGATTTTTTGAGATCGTGCCGGCTGCGAGTTTCGAAATCGATCGTGAGTTTCATTAGCGGTTGTGATTATGGTGCTACGGGTCGGACATCCGTGGTCGTAGGTCGGAAAAATTGGTTGTGCCCAGATAACCCGCTGGACACCCCGGGAACTTTCTACGTGTTGAACGGATCGGCCGCCGGCTTCTCGTAGTTCTTCGGGTCGTCCTTCGACGACGCGCCGCCGGCGACTTTGCCGAACGTCTTCTCGGCATCGATCGAACCGGCGAAGGGTTCACCGTCGCGGACGAGCTGCACGGCGTCGAGACCGATCGCGACGCCCTGGTTGCCGGCCTTGTCGTACGGATAGGCGTGGACCTGGGCCTTGCAGTACATCCCGGCGTACACCTTCTGCTGCTCCAGGTCGGGGACCGGGTTGCAGTCCTGATCGAACACGGGCGGTTTGATCTCGGTCGCGGCGCGGACGTACACGTTGCCCTCGTAGCCGCCCCATTCGGTCTTCTCGTCACCGTCCTGGATCGGGTTGCGCCAGCCCTTGGGCCACTTCTGCGGATCGCTGCCGAACTTCGACACCATCGCGTCGCGGCAGAGGGTTTTCAGCTCTTTGAGGTCCGTCGCCTTCGGGAAGAGCATGGAGATCGAGAACTGCACTTTGGTCGGATCACTCTGCTTGGCCCGCCCCTTGAAGAGGGTCGGGAAACTCAAACGGAACTCGGGGGTCACGATGCGGATTGCTTTATCAGCCATAGTAGTAGGTCTTTCTTAGTTGAGGATGTCCACACAACCGTCGATGACGGGTGTGAACGGGGTTACCCCGGTCAGGGCCGGGCGTTTGTCGTTGATCGTCGCCAAGGCCTGCCCGCGCGTTTCGGTCACCAGACCGTTGAGCGCGACCTTCGGGTCGACGTTTGCATCTTTGAGGCGCTTCTCCATCTGCGCAACGGACAGCAGGGCAGGTTCGCTGTACGGGTCGACGATTGTTTTCAGTGTATCGAGCGCGACCACTTCGTCGATCCACTTGCGGGTCGCCCGACCGGCGACGATCTTGAACAACTGGCCGGGTTCACCCCGTTCGAGGCGCTGCTTCAGCTCGCTGGCGACGGCGGCGGCCCAGTCGCTGACGATGCCGGCGACTTCGTGAATCTCTTCGAGGCGGGCCGTGTCGAGCAGGGCCGGCGGGGGCAGCGTGATGTCCGCCTTCGTCGTGGACTCGGTGAACGCGATCTGCGCGGACTGCAAGGCCTGCTTGGCGACCTGGGGACAGGTTGCCAACGCCGGGCAGAATTTGCATTGGTCGCCGGCGTGGAGCGGGGCGTTGTCCGTGAGCGCCAGTTTTGCACCCGGAAGCAGAACCTCTTTGGCCCACTTGTACAGGACCTCGGGGGTGGTGCTCCAGCGTTTGACCGCTTCGCCGGGGGCGCGCGGCTGGATGATGATGATCTCGACGTCCTCGACGCAGTGCGGGTTATCCCCGCCTAGCGCGCCGAGCGCGTAGTACATCAGCTGGACATTCTCTTCGGAGCTGACGGCGACGCCCTGGCCGTGCTTGTAATCGAGGACGACCATCTTCCCGTACGGCTGGAAGATGTTGGCGTCGTTCGTGCCCCACAGCTGCCCGTCGAGCAGCCAGTCGAGTTTGAATTTTTTCTCGACGACGGTCCTGGCCGACGGCAGAGACTTCTCGATCGAGCGGGCGGTGTCGAGATAGACCTGGACCGCTTCGGCCATCTCTTTCGTGACGACGATCCAGTCGCCCGTGACTTTGCTTTTCAGCACCGTCTTGCCGATCTTCGCCGAGGCGTCGCACCCTTGGGTGAGACACCATTCGGCGAGTCGGTGGGCGGCCGTGCCTTCTTCGGCGTAGACACTGGTGGTCCGCGGGATGTTCCGGCTCAGGCGGATCGAGCCGGGACACTCCAGCCAACGGTGCGCGCCCGAGGCGGACAGAACGGCGTGTGCGAGGGGCGGCATATTAGCTCGTGAACGGATCGGCCTTGGCGGTTTCGGTCGCAGCGGCCGCGGTGGGCTTGCCGGCGAGGGCGTCCATCAGCGCCGGGTACAGCCCCGGTTTGACTTCGCTCAACTTCGTGGCTTTGCCGATGGTGGTCATCAGCTCGCGGCCCTTCTCGGGGGTGTTGGCTTCGCAGTACTTAATCAACGCGACGCGGACCGTGTCGATCGTGTGGGCGACCGGCGCTTCGACCTTCGCCTTCTCCGCTTTGGGCTCGGCCTTTTTCTTTTCGGCCTTCGGCTTCTCCGCGGCCGGGGCGGCCGTCGTCGTGTCGGCGGGCTTTTCGGTCACCGTGGCGAGGGCGGGCTTCGACTCGATCGAGTCGTTGGCCCGTTTCATCTCCGTGGCGAGGGCCAGGAGCGCGGTGGTGAAGTTTACGATGATCTGTTCCATTTGGTGGTCCATTTGGTGGTCTCTTTCTTTGGGTTTGGTTTGGGTTTAACGGACGTTCGAAATCACGGAGCGGTAGCCGGCGAAGAGCCGGCAGGCGGGCGTCACTATTAGAAAACGACTGGGCGTTGTCCTAGTTTCCACTTTTCCCGTCACGCTATTGTTCACTTAAATACCTCCAGCAAATCGATCGCTTCGGCGGCCGGCGAAACGCCGTCCAGCGCCTGGTCTAAAATTTCCTGCTTCTCCACCAAGGTCCGCGCGATGTGCGCGTCGAGGCTGCCTTCGAGGACGAGGTGCTGCACGAGCACGTTGTCGTGCTGTCCGTACCGGTGGCAGCGATCCTCGGCCTGGGTCATTACGCCCGGCACCCAGTCCAGCTCTGCGAAGATGACGTGGCTGGCGGCCGTGAGCGTGATGCCGACGCCGGCCGCTTGGATGTTGCCGAGGAAAACGCGGACGGACGGATCGTTCTGAAATCGATCGACCGCAGCCTGCCGCATGGCGGGCGTGGTATCGCCGGTCACGACCACGACGTCGCGCACGACGCCCTGGTTGCTGTTCACGACCGTGAGATGGTCCTTCAGCTGCTGGATCACGTCCTTGTGGTGCGCGAACACGACGACCTTGGCGACGTCGTCGAGGACGTCTTCGATGAACTGAACCACTTGCGGAATTTTCGCAAGGGCGGTCTCGTGACGGACCAACGCCAGGTTCTCGAACGCTTCCTGGCGCGCCCGTTTGAGCGCCGCGACCTGTTCGCTGTACGCGCCGCCACGGGCGACGATCGCCTGGATGGACTCGCGCAGCTTGCGTTCTTTGCGGATCGCCACGGCCGCGCCGGCCGCGGGCAGCTCGATGACTTGGCGGCACTTCGGCGGCAGTTCTTTGAGCACGTCGGCCTTGAGGCGACGGAGCATAATCGTACTACGCAATTTGTCGTGCAATTCGTCTAGTTGACTTGCGCCGCTGAAGTCTGCGCCGCGGCCACTGACGAAGCCGTTGCAATACCGCATTCCGAACGAGGGGCGCGACGGCCAGGCCTTCGGATCGAGGGCGTGGATCAGGTTAAAGATTTCGATCGGCCGCGACAGGATCGGCGTGCCGGTCAGGAACAGCTTGCGCGTCGCGCGGATCGCCAATGCTTTCTTCGTGCGGCGCGCGGTCGGGCTCTTGCAGTACTGTGCCTCGTCGAGGACCAGAAGGTCGTACTGCGGCCAGGTGTGCTTATGGAGCAGATCATAGTTGACGATCGTGATGGCGGTGTTGGGCAACTCGGTCGTTGCGCCGGTCACGATCCCGATCCCCATCGGCACGGTGAGCCACTTTTCCAGTTCGCGCTTCCAGTTTAATTTGAGGGAGGCTGGGCAGACAATTAGCATCGTGAGAACGTCTGGTAGGGAGTTGACCAGACCGATTGCCTGAATTGTCTTACCCAGCCCCATATCATCGGCCAACAAGGTATTGGGGTGTGAGTAGACGAACTTAATACCTGCCAGCTGATAGCCGATGTAGTGGAGTCCGGTTGGCGCCGGGGCGGGAAATTCCGCGTTGACCGCTTTGCTCTCTTCCGCCCGAGCTGCCAGCTCGATCGCGGACGCATCGAAGTATTGGGCGAACTGGCCGGCGATGACCGGCGAGAAAGTTTCCCACTGACAGGCCGCGGCGTTCCATTCAAAGCCGGCCTTCTCGGGGATTGATCGTTCGTCGTACGATCCCTGCCACAAGAACTTGTTAGCGTTGTTAGTTGTTACTCTCAATCAGTAGGTCTTTCTTCCCCACACTCTAGCCGGCGTTACGCCGCGTAACAAGAGAAAAATGTTACTTTTTGCATTTTGTTCATTTCGACCAAGCGGGCATTGCAAAATTCGACGCCTAAAAATGCCGAATCAGCCGCTTTGAGCAGATGATTGTTGACTAACAGTAAGCTGATTGCTAGCGTGCCCACCGTAGAAACGAAATGTTCGAAAAGAAAGGGAGAGACGATGATATCTTTAGCGCACGTAGTAGCCCTGTTGATCGCCGTGGAGTCCGGCAATCAACCCAACCCACCGGACGGCGACGGCGGTCTCGCGGTCGGGGTGTTGCAGATTCACCCGATCGTGATTGCCGACGTGAACCGCATCACGGGGCGGACACTTTGGAGTTTAGAGGATCGCCGCAACAAGGAACGCAGTGAGGCGATCTGCGCGACGTACCTGGACTATTACGGCGGCGCGTATCAGCGCGAGACCGGGAAGCAGCCGACGCTCGAAGTCTACTGTCGGATGTGGGACGGCGGCCCAGTGGGCTGGAAGAAAAAAGCGACGCTCCCGTACTGGAAGAAAGTGCAGGCGTTGCTCAAGTGATCGACCTTGACTTCCTCGCCCCCTCGCCTCTCGACGCCGCTCTCGAAGCGTGTCGCCGCGGCTGGAGTGTTTTTCCGCTCGTGCCGAACACCAAGAAACCACTGCTGCCCTGGCGCGAGCATTCGACCCATCTGGCCGAGCGCGTCCGCAGTTGGTCCGCGAAATATCCGGACTGCAACTGGGGCGTCGACTGCGGCAAGAGCAATCTGGCCGTTGTCGACATCGATCTGAAGGACGGCAAGAATGGTCTCGAATCGCTTCTGCTTTTAGAGACAGAGCACGGCGGCAAGCTGCTGCGTGATACGTTCACCGTGACCACGCCGACCGGCGGGAAGCATCTCTATTACACCGGCCAGTGCCGTTCCGTGAATGGCCTAGGCGTCGGCCTCGATCTGAAATCGAATGGTGGGTATGTCGTCCTCTATGGCAGCACAGTGTCTGGTAAATCGTACTGGATCAGCAATTCCCTGCCGACGTCGAAGTGCGTCGGCTGGCTGATCGAGCGCGCGGGCAAAGCCGCGGCGCGGTCGCCGATCGCGGACTCGTGGATGACCGAGCCCGATCGCGCGGAATATATCGCCTGGGCAGTAAATTGGCTGGAAAACGACGCGCCCGAGTCGATCCAGGGGCAGAATGGCGATGACGTACTGGTAAAGCGGGTATTTATGCCGCTCCGCGACGGTGGGGTCAGCAAAGAGAAAGCGGTGGAGCTGATCCTGGAGCACTACAACGACTCGAAGGCGTTTCCGCCGTGGACGCCCGAGGAACTCGAAAGGAAATCCGACAATGCGTACCGATATGCCCTCTCCCCTGCGGGGAGTAAAACCCCCGCCGCCCTTGCAACCGTGGCTCGTGAAGCCTTTCAGCCGATCCCTGCCGAGTCCCGCGGAACTCCAGCGCCGGCTCAAGCCGTCGTCGGCGACATCCCGTGGATTCGTGGGCGAGACATCGTCGAGCTCTCCATCCCTCAGCGGCGTTGGGTACTGGGTCGCCGGCTGCTTCGTGGCTATATCACCGGCACCTTTTCCCCCGGTGGCGTCGGCAAGTCAAACCTGACATATCTCGAAGCGTTGGCCGTCGCGACCGGACGCAAGGACATCGCCGGCGAGGTGGTCCATCAGGCCGGTCCGTGCGTGCTTTTCAACGCAGAGGACGGCGGCGACGAGCTGCGGATGCGCCTGGCGGCCGTGGCGAAGTTCTACGGGGTAAACCTGGCCGACCTCGACGGCAAGAAATATCACCCGATCTATCTCGTGTCCGGTCGCGATCTGAAGCTGCGCGTCGTGGGCCTGGCGAACGATCGGCAGAGTTTCTGCGCCGATCCGCGCGCCGTGGCGCTGCTCGATAAGATGATCGCCGAGACCAAAGCGGTCCTGTTCGTGGGCGATCCGTTTGTGCGTCTCCACGACGCGCCGGAGAATGACAACGTCGCGGTGGACAAGGTCGCGGAAGTCTTTACAGACTTCGCCCATCGGCACCAGATCAGCGTCCACCTGGTCCACCATACGCGGAAGCGGTCCGCGGCCGGCGGGGAAGGCGATGCGGAGATGTCCCGCGGCGCGTCCAGCTTCGTCAATGCGATGCGTTTGGCCCACACGATCACGACCATGGGTGAAGACGATGCGAAGCACTACGGGATCGCCCAGGATCAACGCAGCTGGTACGTGCGCGTCGACGATGCGAAGATCAACCTCGCGCCGCCGTCGTCGGAAATCCGTTGGTTTAAAAAGATCGATGTGCATCTGTCCAATGGCGAGCACGTCGGCACGCTGCAACGCGTGACGCTCGATGCGGTCCTGAAGAAATCGCAGTACGGTCACCCGAGCGAAGTCGAACGCGCCGCCAGCCTCTTAACGGCCGGCAGCGAGCGCCCCGTGGCGGACCTGGCGAAGGCGATCGTGGAGACGGCCAAGGACGAAGGGCGCGCGGCGACGACGATCTCGAACTCGATCCAGAAATATCTGAAGGATAAAGGACCGGTCACGCTGGGCGACGTCGTGCTGTCGTTGGTGGAAAAGCCGACCGTGCCGAAGTTCTGGCTGCGCTTGGATCCGGCGCCGAACTGAAGATGTTTTCGGTGATGTGCCGGAATGTCGGCAATTGTTGGGAACTGCCTACGTTTTGGCACAAAAGTACAACATATTTGGTGTATTGTGTTACCCAGATAATCCCCTGACGGGGCATTTAGGCGAAATACCGTGCAACTCCGTGCGCTATCGTGCGGGAATCCCGGGCAATTACCTCCGTTGGTAATTATCCGCCGTTTCTCGGGTTAATTACTCGAAAATGATAGTTAAAGTGCGCCTACCGCGCGCAATAACTAGCAGTAAAACAAAAACGCCCCGTCCTACTCCCAAGGACGGGGCGCTCGTTGTGGCGGATCGTTAGTCGACGAAGTCGCCGAGTTCAGCTCGCTTTTTCTGCCGTAGCTTCGCTTCGACGCAGAGTTTGTTCAGTCCTTTGCGGTGTGCCGCCTGGGCCGGCGTCTTGGATCGCCCGCCGGCCGCGGACATTAGCCGCTGCTTGTTTTTCAGCTTGTACGTGTAACTTGCCATGGGTTTCCTTTATTCGAGCCACTTGCCGGTGGCATTTTCGGGTTCAGTTTTGTGTCCTGGTTCAGCTGTGCTGTCGAGGATGTCGAGTCGCCAAGCGTCGCGAACACGTCGGCCGCCGGGCTCGTACCAATGTCCCTGCTCGTCGCGGCGATAGGTGTGCTCGCCATACTTCACGGTCGTTTCGATCATGCTTCGCTCTTTCCGCCGGGTTCAGCCCGGCATTGTTGGTTAAAATCACTCGCCCGGGCCGACGACGCACTCGGCGTCGCCGGCCAGCCCGGGACTAGACGGGCCTGGGCGAGTTTGATAGTCCTAAACGAGGAACGTGTATGTCTCGCATTCGGCCAGATATGGGCACTCCGTGACGGCGTCGTGATACCGCGTGATGCCGGCGGGCTCGCAGCTGATGGGCCGGCCGAGGTCCATGCGGCGGATCCATTTGTCCGCGGCGGCCAGCTCGGCCCGGTCGAGCCCGCTGTCGTCGTTGTTGATTAAGTAGCTGGCCCAGGCGGCCGGCGCGGTGGCGGTGAAGACTTTCAATCGGCACCTCCGATCGCTTCGTCCGCGGCGGCCCAGTCGAAAGCCCAGCACGTCCGGCACGGGCAACCCGGATCCGGATTCGATTCGAGGGCGCAGATGTCGTCCGCGTCGAAGTCGCCGGGCCGGCCGTTGCACGCGTTGAATGCGGCGTCCTGGTAGTCCACGCCGCGGAGCTGCTGCTCGTGTGACTGGGCAATGCGGTCGTTGAGACTTCGCACGCCGACCAGGTCCGCGGCGTCGACGTATTCGTGCGCGTACTGGCGCTGGCTGGGGAGGTCGTTCAACCACTTCCCCTCGGCCGCGGCGACGCTCTTAAACGTGCAGCCTGGGCCGACGATGCACGCGGTGCGGTCGCCAAGGCGGGAGCTGTTGAAGTCGAGGCATTCGAAGGAGACGACGGCGTCGACGCCCGGCTTGCCGGCGTTGGCGATGATTCGCGCGTGGACGCTCTCGTCGTACCGCGCGAGGAATTCGGATCGTGTGAGTTTTTTCATGTTCGTGCTAGTCCTTTCGTTGGGTTCAGTTTTCGATGTGAACGATTTCGAGCTTGCCAATGGCCCGGGCGGCCGTGACGAGGCCCGGGAGGTCCGGCCCTTTCGACGCTTCGATTTCCTCCCGTGCGGCTTCGAATGCCGAGTTCAGCGCCGCGCGTGCTTCTGTTTCGGCGTATTCGCGGCCGAAAAATCCCCAGCAGCTGTCGACGTGCTCGCCGTCCTTCTCCACGACGTAACCCCAGACGTCGCCGGACAGGTACTGGTTCCACGTCTCGATCAATGCCCGGGCGTACTTCTCGGCTTTCTTGCTGCGCGTCTTCCACTCGTCCTTCGCGAGGGCGATGAACCCGACCGGATTCGACACGTCCCAGCGCCGGTCGCAGAAGTTGCCTTCGCTCGCAAAGGCGATGCGCACGCCACTGTGGATATAGGCCTCGATCAAAAAGATATGATGGGTCTTTTTGAATTGGTCGATGTCGCCCTGCGGGTCCGTGCGACGGCTTTTATCGCCCGGCGGCCGCACGTAGAAGTCACTGTGCCACGCCACGAGGAAAGCGCCTTCGTACTGATATTCGCTGGGCGATTGCGCGTCCTGGTCCTGTTCGATCCGCACTGTATAACCGTTTTTGGTTTCGAGTATTTCGCTGTCCATTGTGCTAGTCCTTTCGTTGTTGGTTTATCTGTCGACCGGCGCCGGTGCCGGTTTCGCCCTTCCGGGCTCTTCAGGACAGAGAGTCACTTGACCCCGAGCACCTCCGCGAAGCGTTCGATCTCGGCGCGCGTGAAGGTGTGGCAGCCGGCGCGGACCGTGCCGTCGGCTTCGATCTCGTCGAGTTTGTAGGCGCCGATATGGATCGTGTGACCGTTGGTCGCCCAGGTCTTGCCGGCGCGGATGATCCCGAGGACCAAAGGCAACGCGCGGACGACGTGCGCCGTCGGCACGCTGGCGCGTTTCGTCGTTTCCACCACTGCCGGATCCGCCGGGTTCAGCCGGAGATAGGCCTTTCCGCCGTAGCCCAGGAACGAGATGTCGTTCGACGTGCCGGCTTTCCAGGCGTCGAGTTCGACGGCGTTTTTGGCCGCCCCCAGCTCTTCAATCTGGACTTCCCGGTCGCCGCGGGCGGACCAGGGGAGGTCCGGCAGCTCTTCCGGCAGCGTGCCGTCGGCTTTCCAGGCGGCATAGACCGCGTCGAACGTCGCAATCTGGGCGGCGTTGCGGGCGGCGTGACGTGCCGCCTCCTGCGCACGGCGCGCTTCGACCTTCGCCCCGTGCTCTTCTGCCAGCCGGTCGCCCTCTGCGCGCACGGCGGCCCAGTCGGCAGGCACTTTGAACTTCCGCCGGAGTTTGAACGCCTGACTGATGGCGTTGGCGCGGGCGACGAGGCCTTCGAGCTGAAGCGCCGCGTGACGCGCGCCGACCTTCGCGCGGTAGTTGCGCGCCTCGATATTCGCCGCGTCGATTTCGACCTGGATCGAATCGAGCACGGCGCTATCCGGCGTTTGGTCCGGCCGTTCGACGTTGAGCACGCGCACGCCGTGCGGGATCGCGCCGCGGACCTCTCGGATGTGCCCAGCCGTCGTCACGCTGTAGCTGCGCGTGGTAAACAGGATCGTCGGCTTGCCATCCTTCGCGATGACGTGGCGCGCAATGGGGAAGTGCGCGCCGTAGCTGTAGATGGTGTCGCCGTCGAAGTAGAGGTTTCCGTGCCGCGCGTTATTCTCGGCGGCGCCGTGTTTGGCGTAGGTTTGGTGGGCCCAGATGTGGGCGACTTCGTTGGTTACGTGTTTGATTCTCATTGTCTGCTAGTCCTTTTCTTTGTTTTCGTTTCGCTTCGTCCAGCTCCCTGCTGAACTGTTACGCAGTATAAGCTGATCCGTGCGTAACGCAACAACTATTTTCATAAATCTTTGCAGTGGTTTCACCTCGCTTTTGAGCTGTCCGCAACACGTTCCGTGCCAGATACCAGCTGATTCTGCGAACGCACTAAGCAGTCGCCGTGCCAGGCGTCAGGTCAAAGGTGTTACGCGTGCGGGCCATGGTGTTACGATCCGACGCCGCGGCCGTTCCGAGCTGACTTTGGAGCGTGTAGCAGAAAAGATTGTGCGACGTTGAATTCGCTCGATTCTGGGCGGCGGGCCAAGAGGTAAACCGCTGGTGCGCAGGGCGGAATCGCCGTATCGTTCAATTAATTCTGTAAGCAGGCGTGATCGCAACGCTTTGTGGCCGATTCGGCTCAATTCCAGAGCAATTCCAGAGATTCTAAGACGGGAAGACTATGCGACTCAACGATTTACAATATATAGCCAATAGTCTACTAATCTAGTAGACATTGAAACACCTCTGATAGAATGAGTTGAAGCGCTTCGGGCTCATAGGTCTGACCTTTGGCCTGGCCTCCGTTCCGGAATCCGCGGAATTGATCCGGAATTGAGCACGCAGCTACAAACGAGCACCATTGCGCCGCAACGACTTGCGAGCCGTTCCAAACCGAAAAGTTCAATTAGTCCGAAAGTGTTGCTGTCCAGCTATTTACCAACTATTTCTTTGACCTGTCCCTTTCAGGGACAGAAGGTCGCGGACGGAACCGTCTGTCTCCTGAAGAGTCCAGGATAGCAGCGATCGAAGCGGACGCGGCGCGGCGCGGATCGACTGACATTCTGTCAGGCGAAGCGGACGCGGCACGGGCCGCGCCCCGCCCGACCAAGGGCGTTCCTTTCCGACTATGCGACGCGCAGCGTCCTCATCGCCCCTCTGCGCCCTTTGATTGCGACGCGCAGCGTCCACATGGATCAATGCCGTTTATCGATGATGCCCCACCCCGTCCATTGCACACACGCACCAGGCCACCCCGCACCCCCGATTCCCAGAGAGTTGAGTAATGAGGAATCAAGTACCAGAGACGAAGACCGTAGACCGAAGAGACCGGAAAATTTTTCGCCCCCTCTTCCCGAATCGGCCGCCGCGGCTTTTTAGACCGCCCCGCCGTCGGTGGGGTATCCCACCCCCTAAAAAATTTTTCGCCTCCCCAATCTTTTTTGTTGACTCGCCCGCTGATTAAGCGTAACGAGTCCGCCCATGGGCAAGCCCGCACAGCAGCTGACCAAGGCGGTGACAACGTACTTAACCGGCGCCGGAGTCTTCTGGTGGCGTAACAGCAGCGGTGGTATGTACCGCGGCGACGCCCAAGGCAACGCGCGCTTCGTCACCTTCGGCCAGCCCGGCGTCGCCGACCTCTGCGCCCTCTATCACGGACACTTTATCGCGATCGAAATCAAAGCCGGCAAGGACACCTTGCGCGATAGCCAGAAAGCCTGGTTGGAAAAGGTCGTCAAGTCCGGCGGGATCATCGTCGTCTGCCACGAGGTGGAAGACGTGATCCGCGTAATCGCGGCTCTCCGCGAGAAAGACTGGTTGAAATGAAAGATTGGTGGATCGACCTCCCGAAAGAAACCCGCGTCTATCTGGCCGGCCCGATGCGCGGCATCCCGCATTTTAACTTCCCCGCGTTCGACAAAGCCGCCGGCGTGCTGCGGAGCGGCAACCTCATCGTCTTCTCCCCCGCCGAGCGCGATCGCCAGGACGGCTTCGATCCGGTCAAGAACCCCGACGCGAAGCCGAAAACGCTCGCGCACTACATGGCGATCGATCTCCCCGAGGTCTGCAAGGCCGACGCGGTGGTCGTCCTGCCCGGCTGGGAAAAATCACAGGGCGCGAACATGGAAGTCTACACGGCCCACCAGTGCGGCATCCCCGTGTACGCCTATCTCACCGGCCGCCGGATCAAACTGGACCTGGTCTCGCCGGCGGCGGATCCGACGCCCGCGACTGGCGAGGTCCGAATTACCGACGCGGCGACCGGCGGCCAGAAGGGTGTGAAGCCGGAGCGGTTCGATCTGATCCCAACGACGCCGTTGGAGGAACTCGCCCGTGTTTACGGTTATGGCGCGACGAAGTACGCCGAGGATAACTGGCGCAAAGGCTACGCGTGGAATTTGAACTTCGGCGCGATGCTCCGTCACGCTTGGGCGTTCTGGCGCGGGGAAGACCGCGACGCGGAGAGTGGTTGTCATCATCTCGCGCACGTTGCTTGGCATTGTTTGACGCTCATGTGGTTTCAAACGAACGGCAGAGGCACGGACACCCGAAAGGACAAAACCTCATGATGCTGTTTCTCTGGTTGGTCGGTTGGCTCTTCACCGTCGGCGTCCGCAGCGAGTGTGAGGACGCAGACAACTGCAACGGCCCGATCTTGCTGCTCGTGTCCACGCTGCTGTTCGTGGTGTGGCCGATTTACCTGGGATACGTCTTCGCCCAACGAGGCCGCCGATGAGAGCGGAACGCCGTCGTCTCCAGCGCCGCCTCGCCGCACTGTCCGAACACGTCCGCCGCGCTGGCGAGGAACACCTCACGGTCAATTACCGTCACCGCTCGTTCTGGGCGCGTTTCCGCCGTCACTACGCAATCCAAAGATACCTCGGAATCCCACGCCTGGCCGCACTCCGGGTCGCCGGGCGGATGTCGCTGTTATGAAAAAACTCTACTGCCCGTTTGCGCCGATCACGACCGAGATTCTCGACGCGCCGTCAAACCGCGACCTGGCCGACCTGGAGATGCCGTGCCCCGAGGACGGCTGCTGGGGAAAAGGCTACATCGTCTATTCGGATCACCACGAAACCTGCCCCACCTGTCAAGGTCTGGGCGTCGTCACCGCTGCTTGATTTATGAAAACCCGCACCAAGAAAGCCCGCATCATCCGAAACCCCGCCGCCGACCAACAATGGCACGCCCGCCTGATCGCGAAGAATGGCGAGCCGATCGCCGTGACCGAGAACCGCAGCAGCGAGTCCGGCCTGCGCCTGATGCTCGCGCGGAACTTCCCGGACTTTGAAGTTGTCGCCGCCTGATTCTGCGTCACTGGTCATTTTAGTCTCGTCAGTCCTGCCGCTTTCTGATAGTCTTGGAACGCTAGGAATGCGTAACACAACGAATCGCGGCGGTGACCCGCAGCGAGAAAGGACGAATGAAGAACTGGAAAACAACTCTGTTTGGCGCGTTGGCCGCGGTGGGACTCTACCTGTCGCAGACATATCCGACCGGCCTTGAACACACCCTGGGTGTGCTGCTCTCAACGGCCGGCGCCGCACTCGCGGGACTGTTCGCCAAGGACAGCAATGTCACGGGCGGCACAGTCGTTCAGCCTTCGGCCTGACCATGCCGGAATGCCCACACTGTGGCGTGGAGCGTGAGACTCGTTCACGCTCCACGCCGGTCAAGGTGCTCTTCTGGGCCGTCGCCGGGATCGTCACGATCCTGGCGCTGTATGGCAGCATGATCCGCGACGCCCAGGCTGACGCCCGCGCCGCGGTGAACAAAGTCTCCGTGATCGAGACCGACATCGGCTGGATCAAACTTGGCATCCTGGAAATCAAAGAAAAACTAAAGTGACCGAGACCGAGACTAAATTCGTGGAGGCCTTCGCCGGCGACGTCGGCGCGGCCGCTCTCGCCGCCGGGATCAGCACGGACGAAGCGTCGGCCCTGCTGAAGCGGGTGGTGGTCCAGGACGCGATGCGCGCCCGCGAACTCGACGCCAGCGGGAAGAAGTCGCTCATCGCCACGGCGACCGAGCGCAAAGAATTTTGGACCGAAGTGATGCGGGGTGGCTTGGTCGACACCAAGACGCTGACGGGCGAGGTCGATATTGCGACCCGTTTGAAAGCCAGCGAGCTGCTCGGCAAGAGCGAATGTGACTTCTCCGAGAAGCGCATCCACACCGGCCCGGATGGCGGCCCGATCCTGAGTCTCCAGGCAACCGTCAACTCGGTGGACCTGGCCGACCGCGCCCGTCTCATCATGGCGAAGCGCGTCCTGCCCGAACTGGACTTTGTGCAATGAACGAAGACGACAACGGCATCGCGAACGATATTTCCTGTGTCAGCTGAACCCACTAAATTTCCGTGGCAGTTAATGACTCGCGTGGAGGCAAACGCGCTGTATACCAGTGTCCTTTCAGATGGCGACACCGAGGCTCTCCGGCAACTTTGCCTTCACGATCTTTTCTTCCTGTTGACCGTTGGCTGCAAGCGGCAGGACATGAACCGTGACTGGCTCTACGCCCGCTGCCGTGAAGTCGAACAGTCGCCCGACGGCCACCTCGATCTCTGGGCGCGCGAGCACTACAAGAGCACGATCATCACGTTCGGCTACTCGATCCAGCGGATTCTGCGGCAGTCCGAGGAAACGGATCCGGTCACGATCGGCATCTTCTCCCACACGCGCCCGATCGCCAAAGCGTTCTTGAAGCAGATCAAGACCGAGCTGGAGACCAACACCTTTTTGCAGGACCTGTTCCCGGACGTGCTCTACAAGAACCCCGAGAAGGAATCGCCGTCCTGGGGTCTCGACAACGGGATCACGACCAAGCGGGCGACGAACCCGAAAGAGAACACCGTCGAAGCGTGGGGTCTGGTGGATGGCTCGCCGATTGGCAAGCACTTCACCGATCTCGTGTACGACGACGTCGTGACGGCCGAGTCGGTTTCCACGCCGGACCAGATCGCGAAGACGACCGAGGCCTGGGGGATGTCCCTGTCGCTCGGCGCGGTCGGTGGGCGCACGCGCACGATCGGCACGCGGTATCACTTCAACGACACGTACAAGGTCATCCTCGATCGCGAGGCGGCCCTGCCGCGCATCTATCCCGCAACGCACGACGGCACGGTCGACGGCACACCGGTCCTGATGCCGGCCGCGGAACTGGTCAAGCGCCGCAAGTCCGGCCCTTACGTCTACGCCTGCCAGTATTTGCAGAACCCGATCGCCGACGAGGCGCAGGGGTTCAAGGAAGAATGGCTGGAGTATTACGAGGCGGACCTCGATCCCCGCGGCATGAACATTTACGGGTTGGTCGACGCGGCCAACGCCAAGAAGAAAAACAACGACTACACCGTCCAGCTCGTGGTCGGGTTGGCGCCGGACAACAACTACTACATCCTGCACGCGGTTCGCGACCGGATGAACCTGACCGAGCGGACCAATTCGCTGTTCAGTCTTGCGCGCCGCTTCCGCCTGATGAATGTCGGCTACGAGCAGTACGGCATGATGGCCGACGTCGAGCACATCAAGTACGTCCAGGCCCAGATCAATTACCGCTTCCCGCTCGTGGCGCTCGGCGGCCAGATGCCTAAAGTCGACCGGATTCGTAGACTTATCCCGATCTTCGAGCAGCGGCGCGTCCTGATCCCGCGGCGGCTGTTGTTCCGCAGCACGGACGGCAAGACCCACGATTTCATTCAGGAGTTCAAAGACGACGAGTACATCCCGTTCCCGGTCGGCGTCCACGACGACATGATGGACTGCTTGGCGCGGATTCTCGAACCCGAACTCGGCGCGGTTTTCCCGCAGCTGAAACAGCGGGACGGGTACAATCGGATCGTGACCGGGCGCGTCGCCGACAGTTACGAAGTTTTACCGGGCATGGCCCATACAGGAGCACGCTGACTATGTGTTTAGGCGCCGGATCACCCCCCGCACCCACGCCGCCCCCGGAACCGTTGAAGGACGCCAATGTCGCCCTGAAGACGGCGAAGGACGAGCAGTCCCGTCGCGCGGCCCTGATGGCGGGGCTGGCTGGCACGCAGAAGACCGGCGGACTCGGTGTCCCCGGTAACGCCAATGTTGCGGTCAAGACCCTTTTAGGACAATGAGCACTCCCGCCGAAATTCGCAAACAGCTCCGCACGCGCATGGCGCAGATGGACACGGATCGCCAGCGATGGCGCTCGCACTGGCTTGATCTGCAAAGCTATCTCTTGCCCGAGCACGGGTTCGGCTTGTCGGGTTCCAATTCCCAAGAGCAGACCGACGGCGGCAAGAAGCACGGCAAGATCATCGACAACACCGCGAGCAAGTCGCTCAACGTCCTGGCGGCCGGCTTGCAGTCGGGCCTGACGTCGCCGACACGCCCGTGGTTTCGGTTAGCTTTGGGCGACAAAGACCTGATGGCTTTCTTCCCGGTCAAGCTGTGGCTGGAAACGGTCGAAGAGCGGATCCGGTACGTCCTTAATCGGTCGAATGCGTACCGCAGCCTGCACCACGGCTACCTCGAACTCGGCGCGTTCGGCACGTGGGCGCAGCTGGTCACGGAAGATTTCCAGACCGGCATCCACTGCCGGCCGTTCACGATCGGCGAGTTCTGGCTCGGCGTCGATCACAAGCTGAACGTCAATTCATTTTACCGTTCGTTCTGGCAATCCCCCGAGCAGATGATCGCGGAGTTCGGCCGCGAGAACGTCAGCGCGCCGGTCGCCTTGGCGTACGACAATAACCAGACCGCGCTCTTCGAGGTGATCCAAGCGATCGAGCCGAACGATGACCGCATCTCCGTCGACGACGCCGGCACGAAGCCGTGGCGCTCGGTGTATTTTGAAGCCGCCAGCAGCGAGGAAAAGCTGCTTCAGACGAGCGGCTACGATGACTTCCCAGTGCAAGCCCCACGCTGGGCCGTGGTCGCCGGCAAGGTCTACGGGTACTCCGTCGGCATGGAGAACCTGGGCGACACGAAGATGCTCCAGAAATTGAGCGAGAAGCAGCTCGTCAACATGGACAAGGCGCTCACCCCGCCGCTGAAAGCGCCGTCTAGTTTGAAAAACGAAGTTATCAACACCGTCCCCGGCGGCGTGACCTACACCGACGACATGACGGGCCGCGACAATTTCACCACGCTCTACAACGTGCCGGATATGTTGCAGTCCTCGCAGATGGTCAAGAGCGAGGTCCAGCAGCGGATCAAGACCGGGTTCTTCACGGACCTGTTCCTGATGCTCCAGAATCTCGACAAGCGCAACATGACCGCGACCGAAGTCTCCGAGCGGCACGAGGAGAAACTCCTGATGCTCGGCCCGGTGTTGGAACGCCTCGACAGCGAGCTGCTCGATCCGTTGATCGATCGGATTTTCAACATCCTCTTGCGGACCGGGATGCTGCCGCCCGCGCCGCAGGAAATCCAAGGCCAGGTGCTGCACGTCGAATACATCTCGGTTTTGGCGCAGGCTCAAAAGCTGGTCGGCGTCACCAACCTCCAACAATTTAGCGGTTTCGTGGGCAGCCTGGGCGCGGTCCAGCCGCAGACGTTCGACAAGGTGGACTTCGACGCGATGGTTGACGACTACGCCGACCGCGTGGGCGTTTCGCCGCGCGTGATCCGCACGCCGGAGATGGTGGCCCAGCTCCGTGCCGATCGCGCGAAGCAGCAGCAGATGCAGCAGGCCATGGCCGCCGGGCAGCAGCTCGCGGATGGGGCGAAGACTTTGAGCGAAACCGACACGAAGGGTAACAACGCCCTGGCCGCGATTATGGGCCGGATGCCGGGGCTCTCGCCCGCAGCGGCATGATATGACCGCCGAAGAAAAACAATTGCAACGCGAACAGGAACTCGCCGATCTGCGGGCGATCATGGAGACCCCCACGGGCCGCCGGTTCGTGTGGCGCTTCATGGAAGATGCCGCGATGTTCACGCCCTGCTTTACGGGGAATAGCAACACGTTCTACGTGCTCGGCAAGAAAGAGTTTGCCCTCCGTTATTTCAACGACGTCCTGATCGCTTGCCCGGAAATGTATTTCCTAATGATGCGCGAACACCAAAACAGAAAGGCCGAATAGTATGGCAGACACAGACGCAACTTTGCTGGCAGGTAAGGGTGACACCAATACTGCTGGAGGCAAGCCCGAGGGCCAAGCGGCCGCGGGAACGGTAGTGCCCGATGCCGCAGCGCAGGCTGCCGCAGCGGAGAAAGCCGCCGCTGACCAAGTGGCCGCGGACAAGGCAGCTGCTGACGCAGCGGCCGCGTCCCCGGACGCCAAAGCAGCTGCGGAGAAAGCGGCAGCGGAAAAACTCGCTGCGGATGAGAAAGCCAAGGCGGATGCGATCCCGGAGAAGTACGAGTTCAAGCTGCCCGAAGGGGTCAAGCTGGACGAGACTTTGAACGGAAAGTTTGCCGCGCAGGCCAAGGAACTCGGACTCAACCAGGCGAAAGCGCAGAAGCTCGTGGACCTGTACGTGGAGCAGCAGGGCTCGTTAGCCACTGCCCAGGAACAGCACCTCGCGACGATGCGTGACGGCTGGCGGAAAGAGTTGTTGGCCGACCCGAAATCCGCCGAACTTTTGGGCGAAGCGAAGAAGGCCTTGAGCCTCGCGTCGACCGAAGAGAAGGCGCTGTTCGAGGGCACGTGGTTGGGCGATCACCCGGCCGCGGTGCGGTTCTTGGCGAAAGTGGGGCGGCTGTTGAAGGAAGCCCCCGTGATCGAAGGCAACGCCACCGGGAAAGGTTCATCGGTGTCGGTCGCAAAGTCGTTATATCCGAACCAAAACTAAACGCAGACAACGGAGGTAAGCCACATGGCAACCATCGGTACAGCGGTCACCCTTATGGACTTGGCGCGTAAGACTGACCCCAGCGGTAAAATCGCCCAGATCGTCGAACTCCTCAGCACGACCAACGAAATCCTTCAGGATATGTTGTTCGTCGAGGGCAACCTGCCCATCGGTCATCAAACGACCGTCCGGACGGGTCTCCCCAGCGCCACCTGGCGCTTGCTCAACTACGGTGTCCAACCGTCGAAGAGCACCAGCAAGCAAGTCACCGACACGTGCGGTATGCTCGAAGCGTACGCCGAAGTCGACAAAAAGCTGCTCCAGTTGAACGGCAATTCGGCCGAGTTCCGACTCGACGAAGATATGGCGTTCTTGGAAGCGATGAACCAGAACATGGCGACCACTGTGTTCTACGGCGATACCAAGACGAACCCCGAGCGGTTTGTTGGTCTCGCTCCGCGCTACGCGACCCTCTCCACGGATCGCACCAAGAGCGGCTACAACATCATCGACGGCGGCGGCACCGGTTCGGACAACACCTCGATCTGGGTTGTCAACTGGGGCGGCCGGACCACCCACGGGATCGTGCCGAAGGGCAGCACCGCGGGCTTCCAACACCAGGACCTCGGCGAGATCACCAAGACCTTGTCCGACGGCTCGATGCTGCAAGTGCTCCGCACGCACTACCAGTGGGACAATGGTTTGACCGTTCGTGACTGGCGCTACAACGCCCGCGTCGCGAACCTCGACGTGTCCAACCTCAAAGCCGAGTCCAGCGCAGCGAACCTCTCGAAGATGCTCCTGAAAGCGGTCAACCGCATCAAGTTCACCAGCAACGGCGCGGTGATGGGCGGCCGGACAGCGATCTATTGCAACGAGACGGTTCACACCGCCCTCGACATCCAGGCCTCCGAGAAGTCCACCGTCTTGTTGAGCTATCAGCAAGCCGCGGACAATGGCGCGCGCATCCTGACGTTCCGGGGCATCCCGATCCGTCGCTGCGATGCGATCCTCGAAACCGAAGCACGGGTGGTCTAAACCGTAACTCGATAACCCAAAGGAAAAATCAAATGATTATCGACAATGAGTTGTATCTCTCCAAGGCGCAAGCCGTCACCACGGGCGCCACGGACAGCACGAACAAGATCGACCTCGGCGCGGCCGGGGACGCCACTGACTGCGAGATGTTCCTGGTCATCGGCGTGAACACCACAGCGACCTCCGGCGGTTCCGGCACGGTCGCGTTCTCGGTTCAAACCTGCGCGACCATCGGTGGCTCCTACACCAAGATGGTGGAAACCGCGGCCATCCCGGTTGCGACTCTCGTCGCCGGGTACTACCCGTTGCGGGTTCGGATTCCGCGCGGGCTCTTGGAGTTCGTCAAGGTGGTGTACACCGTCGCCACTGCCGACCTCACCGCCGGCAAGTTCGACGCGTTCCTCACGCCCGAAATCGACACCGCTGCGGACGGATTGGCCTAAGATGCCAGTCTGGAAAGCAGACCGTGATTGCACGATCCCCGGTGGGCGCTTCTTCGCCGCCGGGGAGACGTGCGAGGGCGCGAAAGCGCCTTGCTCACACTTCTCGATCGTGAAACCGCCGGCGCCCGTGGCCGTCGTCAAAGCGAAAGAAGTGGTAACACCCCCGTCAGCTGATCCGGCGAACCCGACGTCAGCGGAAATGACGGACTTCACGGAGTAACTCGTGGGACTCGGGCGGTCCAATCCCGCCCGAGTCTTCACGCCAAGGAAACATGGCGACAAAAACTGATATCTGCAATCTCGCCCTGACGCGAATCGGCGCTACGCCGATCGCCGATTTTACCGAGGATTCAACCGAAGCGGACTACTGCCGACGGTTGTACGATCCTGCCCGGAAAGCCGCGTTGCGCGCGTTTCCGTGGAACTTTGCCGTGACGACCGCGGACCTGGCGGCCGTCACCGCGCTGCCGGGTTTTACCGGCGCGTTCACTCTCCCGTCCGACTGCGTTCGTGCACTGGCGCCGGTGTCCACCGATTACGTCCCTTTTGAAATCCGCGGCAAGACGCTCCTGGCCGACGCCGAAACTGTGACATTAAAGTATCTCCAGAACGTCACCGACACGGCGGTGTTCGATGACCAGTTCGTCGAGGCCTTGTCCTTCCGCTTGGCCGTGGACTTGGCGATCCCTCTGACCGGCAAAGCAGATCGGCAAGCCGGCCTGCTCCGTCTCTACGCGAACGCCTTGAAAGCCGCCCAGCAGTCCGACGCCCAAGAACAGCGGCGGACGGATACCGCGGGCCAGTCGATCCTCGAATCACGCGCCTAATGGCAAAATTCATCCAACCCTCTTTTGCGGCGGGCGAACTCTCACCGAGTTTGGCGGGCCGCGTCGATCTCGCGAAGTACCGCGTCGGGCTGAAGACCTGTAAGAATTTTTTCGTGCAGCCACACGGTGGAGTGAGCAACCGGCCCGGCACGCAGTACATCGCGGAGGCGGCCGGGAAGGGCCGTCTCATTCCGTTTCGGTTTAACGTCGTCCAGACCTACGTGTTGGAGTTTACGGACTTCAAGATGCGGGTCATCAAGGACGGTGGGTTGGTGCAGTTCGGCGCGAACACTGCGGTTTACGGCACGGACATCTCCGACGGTTCGCCCACAATCTCGCCCTCCTTGGCTTTCGACGGCGACGAGGTTACCTACTGGCGCACGGACCATCTCGGGCACGACGGCATTGGTTTGGCGTATGTCGGGCAGGATTTCACCACGGCGAAGACGATCGGCGCGATCGCGCTGTTGCAAGGTGCCGGCGTGCCGAATGTCTATAGCTACAATCTGCTCGACGCCGCGTCCTCGGTTCTGGTGCAGTACAGTTCCAACGGCAGTACATGGTCGACGGCGGCGACGCTGGACACCAGTACCGTGTCGAATGCAGCCAGCACCGAGTACTCGTTCACGCCGGTGAGCGCCCGCTATTGGCGGATCGTGCAGAACAGCAACGTATTTTCCAATTACACCGGCGGCGCGGAAAGTTATTGGAAAGTCCGTGATCTGGTGTTCTTCCAAGCGGGCGATTTGGAGGTTACCTCCCCGTACGCCGAGGCCGACCTGCCGCTGGTTAAGTTTGTCCAAAGCGCGGACACTTTATTTTTAACGCACCCGAGCTACCCACCGTACAAGCTGACTCGTACGTCACACAGCAGCTGGGAGTTCACGCCGATGACGTTCACCGTGAGTTCGCATACTCCGTTGGGTCTCGCCGCGGCATACACGAATGGCGACTCGTCTCCGGTCACAGTCCGAACGATTAAGTATCAGGTCTCGGCTATCGACAGCAATGGCGAAGAGTCGCTTCCTTGCGCGGCCGTTCTGGTGACTGACGTCGATAACCCTTGGTTCTCGGGCGCGACCGTTGACATCTCGTGGACGGCCGTCGACGGGGCAACGGGCTACAACGTCTATAAAAACGTCCGCGGTTACTACGGGCTGATCGGCACGGTCCGCAAAGACGCGGCGCGTATCACCACGGGCTCGATGATCTCCGGCGGCGCGGGCGGGGGTTCGACCGCCGCCGAAGCGGGGGACGGGCTAACCCTTACACACTGGGTTTCCAGTCAGGTTTACACCAGCGTTTCCGGGGCGGCGTACATCGGTCGCGATCTCGGCTCGGCCAAAACGGTCCGCGCCTTCCGCATCATGCAGGGGACGCGGATCAACAACAGCTACCGGAACGGGTTGGGATCGGTGGCGACGGTCACCTTGCAGTCAAGCACCAACGGCAGCACATGGACGACACGGCAGACGGTGACGCTTCAGACCGCCCCGCATATCTGGCAGACCATCGCAGTGACGGGCGGCATCTCGGCGCGCTACTGGCGACTGCTCGCGGGATCGCAACCGACGGGCACAGGGACGGCCCAAGGCTGGCGCGTATACGAATTGGAATTTTACGAAGACGGGCTGGGAACGAATTTCACCGATGACAACATCGACCCGAATCCGGCGTTCGCACCGGCGGAAGAACGCAACCCCTTCGCAGGCGAGGGCAACCAACCGGGCGCAGTCGCGATCTTCGAGCAGCGGTTAGTCTTCGCGCGGACCGATAACGCGCCCCAGACGATTTGGACGAGCCGCACCGGGTTGTTCGAGAACATGGGCCAGTCCGCCGTGGCGCTGGCGGACGACGCGATCGAGGTCACGATCGACTCGAAACAGGTCAACGAAATCCGGCATCTGGTGCCGTTCGACGAGCTGGTGGTTTTCACTTCCGGTTCGGAATGGATCGTGTCCCACGGGCAGAACTCCGACTCGCTCACGCCGTCATCGGTGTCCGCCCGGATCCAAGGCTACCGCGGCTGCTCGGACTTGTCCCCGCTCGTGATCGGCCGCGCGATGCTCTTCATGCAACGCAACGGCGGCGCAGTTCGGGAATTGGAATTTTCGCTCCAGGTCAACGGGCTGAACAGCACCAACATCTCGGTCCTGGCGCAGCACCTCTTCAAGAACCACACCCTGGTGGAGTGGGCCTACCAACAAGAGCCCGACAGCATCGTGTGGGCCGTGCGCGACGACGGCGTGCTGCTCGGCTTCAGCTACCTGAAAGAGCACGAAGTCTGGGCCTGGCATCAACACGTCACGGATGGCGAGTTCGAGTCCGTCTGCTGCATCGAAGGCGACGGGCAAGACGATTTATACATGATCGTCAAACGGACAAT
>JBAXYB010000032.1:0-27294 GCA_037127585.1 Verrucomicrobiota bacterium | reverse complement strand
TGGAAGGCCGGTTCATCATGCAAAACACGGCTTCCATTAAGCGCTGGGGAAGCCTAATCGGTCAGCGCCCTGACGAAACGCAACTCCCACCGGAGACCGTGCGGATGTGGCAACAGAATCACCGGCTGGCTCTGACCGGCGAAATCGTCACGCGCGAAGTCACAGCGACCCACGACAACCAGACCCGGCATTACCGGAATATTGTCGCGCCGATTAGCAGCGACAATCATCCCACCGGCTTGTTGGGAGTGAGCATCGATATCACCGACTCTCGCCGCGCGGAAGAAACTTTGCGCGCCCTGACCCGCCGGTTGCGGGCGGTGCGCGAAGAAGAAAGCACGCGGATCGCGCGCGAAGTTCACGACGAACTCGGACAAGCCCTGACGGCCCTCAAGTTTGATCTCGCCTGGCTCACCGATCAGCCCAACCCACCGGTCTTACGTGACAAACTCGGCACCATGACGCAGCAAGTGGACGGCCTCTTGCAAACTGTCCGCCGCATTGCCGCCGAGCTGCGCCCCGGGGTTTTGGATAGCTTAGGTTTGGTGGCCGCGATTGAGTGGCAGGCGCAAGACTTCCACCGTCGCACCGGGATCCACTGCCACACCAACTTGCCGGAGGCGCAGCTCCATGTCGAGCCCACCCGGGCAACCACGGTGTTCCGCATTCTCCAAGAAGCACTCACCAACGTCGCGCGCCACGCTCACGCCACGGAAGTCGGAATCGCACTCGTTCATGGCAATGGCCACGTCATTCTCGAAGTCAGCGACAACGGCATTGGCCTGTCAACTGATCCGTGGCAAGACGCGCACTCGCTCGGGTTGCTCGGCATGCGCGAACGCGCCCGGGGAATGAATGGCGAAGTCGACGTCAAACCCGGCCCGATCCACGGCACCATCGTCACTGTCAGTTTGCCCACGCGTGACCGGCCGGTGCACGGGGAGTTACCACTGTGAAACTCCTCCTCGTCGATGATCATGCTGTCGTGCGGGCGGGGATTCGCCAAATCCTTCGAACCTCTTTCCCAACGGCCACATTCGGGGAAGCCGGAACCGCGAGCCAAGCGATTGACTACATCGCCCAGCAGCCGTGGGATCTCGTGATCACCGATATCACGATGCCGGGCCGTAGTGGCCTCGACCTCCTCAAAACGATCAAAGATTCGCGCCCCCGCCTGCCGGTGCTGGTATTAAGTGTCCACGCCGAAGACCAGTTCGCCATCCGCGTCATCAAAGCCGGCGCGGCTGGCTATTTGAACAAAGACAGCGCGCCGGCGGAGCTGGTCGGCGCTGTGAAGAAAGTTCTCGCCGGTGGCAAATACGTCAGCAGCACCCTCGGCGAAGCTCTTGCCACCGGTCTGCAAAGCAAGACCGACGGCGACCGGCACACGCTCCTGTCGGATCGCGAGTTCGAAGTCTTCCGCCACCTTTCCGCCGGCAAGACCGTCAAAGAAATCGCCTTCGATCTGTCGCTGAGCGTCAAAACCATCAGCACCTACCGCGGACGCATCCTGGAGAAGATGGACCTCCATAACAATGCCGACTTGATGCGCTACGCCGTCCAACACAACTTGCTCGAATAGCCGGCGCGTGTAGGACAGACACCGACACGATTTTCAGCCTGACGATGGCTGCATTGGCGGCCGCATTCATTTACAAAGCCAACCAACAGATACGCGGAGTGGCTGGTGACAGGCGAGAAGAACTCCCGCGCAACCTGTGGAAAGGATAAAATATGGCATCCAGCCGGACCTTACCTAGTCGCAGGGTGAACGCAGATCATCCGGGGAGCTTGCGAGAATTTGCGTTCCTCGAGCCGGCCTGCGAGGCGGCTCTGCAGGAGCTGGCGCACCTCGCCGCGCAGATGGCCGGCATGCCGTTCGCCGCGATTACCCTGAGCGAACCCAACCGGATCTGGTTCAAGGCGGCTTACGGTTTCGATGCCCAACGCCTCCCGGCGGGCATCGCCCTCTGCCAATCCGTCGCCACCCAGCGCACACCACTCATCGTCGACGACGCAATCACGCTCCCTGAGTTTGCCACCTCCGCCGGCGTGTTGACGTACCCGCACCTCCGGTCCTTCGTCGGGATCCCGCTGCAAAATGGCCACGTGCATCCGATTGGCAGCCTCTTAGTTGGTGATAGCGAGCCGCGGCACCTAACCGCGGAACAACAAAACCTTCTGAGCGTCCTCGCCCGCCAGGTCATCACGCATTTAGAACTCGCCAGCAAAATGTACGAAATCCAGCAAGCCGAGAACTCGTGCCTCCTCGCCGAGCACCGGTTGCGCCAACAAAACACCCTCCTCCACCTCCAGCAACAGATCGCCGCGGCCGCCAACGAAGCGCCCTCCGCCGTGGCCGCGATGCAAGCCGGACTCGACCTCGTCTGCGCTCATACCGGCTGGCCGGTCGGGCATTGCTACGTTCTCGATCATCAACCGCAAAGCGAACTCATCTCGGCCGGGGCGTGGTCGTTCCGCGAACCCCAGCGCTTCGCTGAATTTCGCCAGGCAACCGAAGCCGCGCCATTTGCCTCGGGCTGCGGCCTGTCCGGCGCCGTCCTCGTCTCCGGTCGCCACCTGTGTATCAACAATCTCGCCGCCCACGACAATTTCCGCCGGGGCCGCGCCGCTCAGGCTTGCCACCTTAATTGCGGCTACTTCTTCCCCATGACTTACGCCGGCAAGACCGTCGGCACGATGGAGTTCTTTAGCGAACAGGCGCAACCAACAACCTGTCCATTACTGACCGTTCTCGACTACGTCGGCAATCAACTCGGCCAAGTGATCGGTCGCGAACGCAGTCATCACGCCCTTCGCGAGAGTGAACACCGCTTTCGCGACCTCTTTGAGAGTTCGCCGGATGCGATCTTCGTCGAGGATTTCAATGGCAATGTGCTCGACGTCAACGCCACCGCCTGCCGGCTGCACGAGTGTAACCGCGACTGGCTCGTGGGCAAGAACGTGCTCGACCTCGTTCCCCCGGCACAGCGCGAGACCGTCGCCCGCGACTTCCCCCGCTTGACCCGGCAGGAGCTCGACTACTGCGAAGGTGAAAGTTTAACACCGAGTGGCCAGTCGATCCCGGTGGAGATCCGCGCCAGCCAAATCAAGTTTAGTGGTCAGCCGGCATTGTTGATCCATGTCCGCGACATCACCGCCCGCAAGCGCCTTGAACAACAATTCCTCCAAGCCCAGCGGGTCGAAGCCATCGGCCAACTGGCCGGCGGCGTGGCGCACGATTTCAACAACATCCTCACCGTCATTACCGGGTACAGTGAATTATTGCTGATGCGGCAGGAGTTGGCCGAGCCGATCCGGCGGAGTATTCAAGAAATCGCCAAAGCCGGCTTCCGCGGCGGCAGCCTCACCCGGCAACTGCTCGCCTTCAGCCGCAAACAAGTCCTCAAACCCCAAGTGCTCGATCTTAATCTCGTGGTTACCGATATCGAGTCAATCCTCCGGCGACTCATCGGCGAAGACATCGAGTTGATCACGTATCCGCAACCCGACCTCGGCCACATCAAAGCGGACCCGGCGCAACTCGAGCAAGTGTTGTTAAATCTGGCCGTCAACGCCCGCGACGCGATGCCCACCGGTGGCTCGTTGGTTATTGGGACCGCCGACATGGATCTCGATAGCAACGCGGCGCGCCGGCTGGGCGACTTGGCCCCAGGCCGGTACGTGGTGTTGAGCGTGACCGATTCGGGCTGCGGGATGCCGCCCGAAGTCATCCGCCACATTTTTGAGGCGTTCTTCACCACGAAGTCCGTGGGAAAAGGGACCGGGCTCGGACTCGCGACCTGCTTCGGCATCGTCAAACAAAGCGGCGGTCACATTGTTGTCGAGAGCACCGTCGGCCACGGCACAAAGTTCCGCATCTATCTGCCGCGGGTGACGGAAGCCGCCACCCCGGTGACTGCGCACCCAGTGCCGGACAACGCCCAATTGTCGGGCACCGAAACCATCTTGCTTGTGGAAGATGAAATGACCGTACGCAGTCTGGCCGCGGAAACGTTGCGCCAATTCGGCTACACCGTCCTCGAAGCCGGTAACGGCGAAGAGGCGTTGCTGTTGGCGCAGGAAACACAAGGGAAACGGATCAACCTGCTGTTAACGGATGTGGTGATGCCCCAGGTCAGCGGGCGGGAGTTGGCGGAGGTGATTCAAAAGACTTACCCGTCCATCCGCGTGCTGTTCACCTCCGGCTACACCAACGACAACATTCTCATCCAAGAAATCTTGCGGGACAGCGTGGGGTTTTTGGAAAAACCTTACACGGGAACGCTGTTAGTTCAGAAAGTTCGCGAAATCCTCGGCAACAGCGGGGGCAACCCAGGAGATAACCATGGCCAAGATCCTCATCGTGGATGACGACCCGTCGATGACGACGGTGTTGACGGAATTGTTGAGCAGTTACCGGCATACGGTGGTGACCGCGACCACGCCAGCCCGGGCGTTAGAACTCGTCAAAGAACAAACTCCGGACTTGGTGATTTCGGACATCGAAATGCCGGCTGGAAAGCCGGTCGGGATCACGTTGCTATTGGAAATCAAAGATCACGACCGCGGTATTCCGGTCGTGATGATCACCGGCCACGGCACGAAAGAACGCGCCGTCGCCGCCCTTCGCGCCGGCGCCCAAGACTTCATCGAGAAGCCGTTTCATATCGACGAAATCATCAAGCGCATCGACAACGCTCTGCTGCTGCGTGAGGGCCGGCGCGCGTTACAGGAAAATGCGACCCTGAAAAAGCATCTCCGGGACAAATTCCAAATCGAGAGCATGGTCGGCAATACCCCGGCGATGCAGTCGGTTTACCGGATGATCCGCCGCGTAGCCGACACCGAGGCAACGGTCCTCATCCTCGGCGAAAGCGGCACGGGCAAGGAACTCGTCGCCAAGGCACTTCACCAAACCAGCCGGCGCGCGGCGCTGCCATTCATCGCTGTCAACTGCGCCGCCATGCCGGAGCATCTGCTTGAATCCGAGCTCTTCGGCCACCGCAAAGGCGCATTTACCGGTGCCGCCTTCGATAAACCCGGTCTCTTCCAAGCCGCGGCAGGTGGTACCATCTTCCTCGACGAGATCGGCTCAATGCCGGTCAATCTCCAAGGTAAACTGCTCCGCTTCCTCCAGGAAAAAGAAGTCCGGCGCGTCGGCGAAAACGAAACGATCACCGTGGATGTGCGGGTCTTGGCGGCGACCAACGAGTCTCTCGAAGCGAAGATCCGCGATAAATCTTTCCGGGAAGATCTCTACTACCGGCTCAATGTCATTCCGGTCCAGTTACCGCCCTTGCGCCAGCGCCCGGACGATATTTCGCTCCTGGCCGCGCACTTCCTGAAAGCGTTCGCCGCCCGCCCCGGTAACAGCCTCTGCCGGCTCTCGAACGAGGCAGCCTGCCGGCTCCAAACCTACGACTGGCCCGGTAACGTCCGCGAACTGCAGAATGCAATCGAGCGCGCGTGCATTCTCTGCGAAGCGAACGTGATCGAGGTGCACGATTTACCGGAACGTCTCCTTGAATCCGCCGCGGGACCGGCAGCCGCCGGCGCATCTGTCAATGAAGACGGAACATTGTTGCCATTGAAAGATTACCTTCACCTGCAGGCTGTCGCCTATATCCAACGCGCGTTACGAGTGACCGCAAGTAACCGGGAGAAAGCCGCTCGAATGTTGGGAGTCAGCCCAACCACGCTATACCGGCGACTCAACCCAGATGGGCCGCAAGAAGATCTCGAGCCCGCACCCCAAATCGCTCAAGCGTAGTAGTGGTAGTTGACGTCGGGGAAGATGTTGTCGCGCCATTCGACGGAGCTGAGCCAGGGTTCGTCAATGCGCCCGGCTTGGATTTGCTCGTAGAGCCGCGTGAACCGCAGGAGGTGATCTTTGGTCCGTTTGACGGCGTATTGAACGGTGGTGCCGGTCTTCATGATGAACGCCCAGTCGCTGGATTGCGCGAGGAGAAGTTCGCGCGCGGCTTGTTTCAAGGCGCGTTGGGTGAGCGCATCGCCGTGCTGGTGACGCCGGGCGAGTTCCGTCATCCGGTCGGCAGCGACGTGGAGGTGCTGGTAAATCCACGCGTTCGAGCTTTCGAGCCAAACTTCCCAGTAACCTTTGTGCCCCCAGCTCGACGCGCTGGGCTGGGCAACCTGCTGGGTCGGAAAGTTTTTCAGGTACTCGGTCGGGGTTGTCAGCTTGAAGACGTCTTGGTCGTACGCGACTTTGCGCATGAAGAAGTTCAGGAACTCCGGCCCTTCAAACCACCAATGGCCGTAAAGTTCGGCGTCGTAGGGCGAGATGATGAGCGGCGCGCGTTGCATTACGCCGTGGAGGTGTTCGACTTGTTTCTGGCGGTTGAAGACGAAGTTACCGGCATGGCTGGCGGCTTTTTCCATCGCCCATTGGCGAACATACACTTCTTTGTACGGCGATTTACCGGTGATGCGGTGATACTTCATGCCGGTAAAACACCGGATGCCGTCGGGATGGATGTAGGGCTTGATGTAGTCGAAATCCAAATCGAACCCGACGTCCCGGTAGAAATCCCGGTAATCCACGTCACCGGGATAACCTTCTTCGGAACTCCAAACTTGTTTGGAAGATTCAACATCGCGTCCGAACGCGGCCACGCCACTCGGCGAGTAGATCGGCGCGAAAGCCCCGTACCGGGGCCGCGGATGCGCGTAGGCCACGCCATGCGTGTCGGTGATGAACCAGCGGATGTTGGCTTCGGCCAGGAAATTCTCCACGCCCGGGACGTAGGCGCATTCCGGCAACCAGATCCCGCGCGGGTCGCAACCAAAACAGGACCGGTAATGGTCGCGCGCGATCAGGACTTGCGCGCGAATCGATTCGGGATGTTCCACCATCAGCGGCAGGAAACCGTGGGTCGCGCCGCAGGTGATTATTTCGAGTTTGCCGAGTTCTTGAAATTTGCGAAACGCGCCGACCAAATTCCGGCCGTAGCCGTCGCAGAAGGTGGAGCGGGTTTCTTGGAACCGGTTATTGTAGAACCACGCCAGTTCGTGAAACGGCCGGTCCCATTTGGTGCGGACGATTTCTTTTTCGGTCAGCTCGATGAGTTTGTTGAGATACCGGAGGTAGCGTTCCTGTAGGAGCGGATCGAGCAGCATGGAACAGAGCGGCGGGGTCATGGACATCGTCAGGCGGAAATCGACGCTGTCGCGGACCAGGCCCTCCATCATTTTGATGAGCGGGATGTACGTTTCGGTGATTGCCTCGAAGAGCCAGTCTTCTTCGAGGAATTGATCGTACTCCGGGTGGCGCACGAACGGGAGGTGCGCGTGTAACACGAGCGCTACGTATCCTTGCGGCACCGGTAGTCCTTTCCTACTTCGTCGCGGGCGCTTTCAAGTGCGCCGGTTGCCGGACTTTGCCGACTTCACCGTGGGTTTTGGTTTTACGTTCGAAATGAAGTTCAGCGCTGCGCTGTTCGCCGTGCTTGCCGGAAACGGCCACGACCGGCAACCGGTATTGGCCATCGGGGAAAGTGTGGTGGAACGAGAACGTCCCGTCGCTGCGCAGTTGAATGGGCTGGCCGTCCACAGTGACTTTCGCATCCGGTTCGGTGGCGCCGTAAATGATCAATTCGGCATTGACCGCGAACCAGAATCCCTGTTGCGGTTGACCAGACCAGCTCGCGCCAGCCGGGCTGAAGCCGCTGAACATGCCGGAGCTGGTTTCTTCCTGCAACCGCCGCCGCAACCAGTCGGTCAGCTCCATCGAACCGACCTGGGTCTTGCGCAACAAATCGCCGCCGATGATTTGTTGAACTTGCGCGGTTTGTTCGGCCGTCCACGGGCCGAGAGCGACGTCGACATGAAACGGAAATTCGAAACCGGTCGACTGGAGCCGCTGTAACGCAACGGCCAACGCTTCGCCGTCTTTGACATGGTGGCGGATTAGCCCGAGCAACTCTTTGAAGTGAACTTCGATCGGGATGGTGGCGAATTGCGCGGTCGTATCCGTGGAGACGCTGGCCGGTGGCGTGACGGCTTCGTGGGAATGACTAACAACATTGAACGTGCCGTCCGGTCGCCAGAAGCCCAACTCGGCGCGGTACGTGGTCGCCGCTTTTTGAACGGGGATGTACCAATTGCGAGCGTCGTGATGCAGAGTGAATTCCTGCGCTGGTTGAGAGTGATTTTTCTCGAAAACGCGCAAGATCACACGCCCATCGGAAGCTTGCCGGCGGAAGTCGGCGAGTTGTTGCCAATGAAAATCCCAGTAAGCGAATAACCAGTGCGGATCGCGAGCCGAGAGGAAGAGCCGGCCTGTGCCGTAACTGTCCGGTAATTCCCCAAGGTTCTCATCTTGAAAATTTTGTTTCGGCTGCTGTTTGGCCGGCGCGACATCGAACTTGTGCGCGGATTGTTCGACAATCGCCGCGGCCGCCACCCCGTTGCCTTTGGCAGCTACCGGCTTGCGCTTCGGCTTTACCGGTGGGGGTGAGACTTCTTTACGTTTGCGAACGGCACGCCGTTTGATGGCGGCGGTAGTCTTCTGAACGATGGCGGTCGCCTGTTTTTTTAACGATGCAGTCCGGCGCTGTTTAGCCCGGCTGATGGTTTCGAGGAGCGCGGGCTTGTTCATGGTGGATATACCACGCAGCCCCAGTCGCTCGGCAAGCTTCAAGAGTTCGTTTTTGGTCTTAGTTTTTAAGTCAGTCTTACTCATTGCGGTCTCCTCCCCCAGCCCTCGCGAGGCCGTGTGAACTTCTCCAAGTGCGGTTACCATAGGCAAAAGCCCGGCCGAAAGTAAACCGCTTTTTGGAAAGCTCGACCTAAAATGAACCACCAACGGGTAATCATGCTGTCGGCACTATAAAACCACTAATTAGAATGTGTAGCCCGTGTACACATTAACTTGGTTAACGTAGTAGTTCCCGCCGGGGAGATTCGAGGAGCGCAAGATATATTGGTAATCCATGGTGACAGTGATCCGACTAGTAATGGTCCGCGACAGTCGCATTTGGGCAGAAAAAACATCCGTGCTCTGAGCCGTAGCCCCAGGAGGTTGTCGTCCAGCATCTTGGGAGTGAAAATAATTAAATGACGGACTCAGCGTAGTGCTTGGTGTCAACTGGTGAGTAATATTGAGCCCGCCGCCGTAAGAGGACTGGATACTCGAATCCGTCAATGTGGACGTGACGCCGGGACTATTAAATACGGATATTGAGTAACTCGTGTTGGGATTAAGCGGATGCGCATAACTCAACGCGATGGTCGTTGTTACACCCTCAATATTGTCGGCCCTCAATGTCACCGGATCAAAAATACCGCCAAAGATTCCGCTCCCTGGTCCAATCACTTGGGTTTTGAGATGTGCGTAAGAATACCCAACCGATACCGTGCCATTCAGGTATGGCGTGAGCTGGCCGTTAACGCCGACTGAACTGGAATATCCATAAGAATCCTGAAGTTGCGAATCAGCTTGGTAGGTCAATGAATACGACGTGCTCCAAAAAATGGAATAATTCTCGCGGATGAGAAACGCTGGCGTAACTGAGAAGTTATAGACCGTTTCTTCCAAAGACGGTTCGGATGGCGCGATTGTATCCCTTCGCCCCCCTCCAAAGGTGATCGATGCTCGACCAAAATTTCGCGTCAACCCCACGGACAGATTATTATTATACTGTTGAAAAGATTGTGTCGACTCATTGATAGCCACTGCTGCGTCGAGATTATTGTTTTCAAATGTGAAAGATTCGTTTACCACAAGCTTCCACTCGCCAAATGCAACGGGAATATAAACATCTGCTGTCACCGGCGAACTGAAGTTTCGCGTACTACCGTTGCCATTCAGTGAATATTCCTCGCTATAGGCAAAGCCCGTACTGATGGTCATTTCCTCGCCGCCTGTGCCGGCAATGTGAATCGGAATGGTCAATCCACCATTGAAAGTCGGCCCGAAACGCCACTTAAAATCGGTGACGCGGTTGGTCTCAGAATTATTGAGGTTATCCGTGTATTCAAGACCGGCTTGAACGCCGAGCGTTCCCTTCAGTGGTCCCAAGTTTATATTCTGGGCCGAACCAAGTCCGGAGAAAATGAGGAAGATAAACACCGGCAGAACCTGACGAATCACCGGTCGGCGGCTCTGCGATGTGCGATTTGGTTCTGAGTTAACCAACACAAATTGTCACGCATCTGAGTGCTTGCAGGCGACTCAGACCTCCCTAATTCTGTGGTAGAACTCGAAGCGGAGCTTTGGTTGTGCTGATGCTCGCCCGCAGCAACAGCCCCGTGGTCCCATTTAAGTCGCTCGGGTTTTGGTCAACAAGATAACCCGTCACTGCTCCTTTGAGCACGGACGGTACGCCGTTAAAGAGGCGACCTCGACCAGTAAAGCGAATAAAACCACCACCAAAATTCGTCGACCCCGGCGTTGGAACTAAGAATGATTCAAATGAAAACGTAAGATCAGCACCATCCGAAATAATTGTGGTTTTCTCGTTGACGGACAAACGCGCTCCGTTCTGCCGCGTATCTTTGTTGAAGTTTGTTATGTAAAAATTTGTTCGCCCTTGAGCCATATCGATATTGAGCGCCAAAACCTCCGAAGAATTGGGCTGAAGTCCCGCAAACCGTAACAAGGTTTTCTTCTTAAACTGAGCCACATCCATCCGCGGTGTCACATCGGGTTTATAGGCCTGAATTCCCAACGTACCACTGAACGCCGCTTCCCAAATCACATTGGTCACACTGGCTTTTACAACTCCACCGACAAAGCAAAATGCCATTGCGCTAACTACAAACCGTTTCAAGTTGATCCATTTCATCTGGGTTATCTCGCACTTGATCATGGAGTCACGATGGTTGGATTACCGGAGGACTTCAAACTACCCCCAATGATGATAATCGTCTGAATGTTAATCGGCAGGTACTCAACAGTCACCGACACTGGTTGACCGGGAGCAACCACGAACGGCAGCGCCGGGTCAGTCACCAGATATCGACTGCTGCCGATGGCTTCAACGCTGTCCACCGTACCATTTGTGTTGCCGGTGTTGTTGAAAGTTAGGGTCAAGGTGTTAGTTGTATTGAGTTGAATCTTTCCGAAGGTTAGGGTGCCGGGTGTGGCTGACAGGTTGCTGCGTAGGCCAATGCCATTCAAATGGATAACGGTTGGTGAGCCGACTTGATTGCCGTTGACATTAACAACACCGGTATCACTGCCTTGGTTTGAGGGCAAATATGTAACCGGAATTTCAACCGTCGACGATGGCGTTAAGATAAACTGCGAAGTTGGCACTATCGGATCGAATATGAAATCGCCACTGCCGCTCTGGCTAATCGAGCTGATGGTACAGTTAACAGTGTTGGTATTTGTCAGGAAAACACTGAGTGTCGATTGATTGCCAACCGGTAGTGAACCAAAGTTCAGCGCGTTGGTGCTGACCTGAAGAACAACCTGGACCCCGTTGCCATCAAGCGGAATGTCGGTTATCGGTTGTAGTAGATCGTCGGTGATGACTTCCAGCAGTCCGATATCTTGGCCAGCCGTACCGGGCAAATAGCGCACGCCAATTTCAACGGTATCAGGCCCATCTAATTGGATTGGTAACGCCGGCGAAACGAGCGTGAAGTCGGAACTTCCGCTGAGGAGGAGTGATTGAATAGTGCAGTTACTCAAGCTGGTGTTGCTGATCTGAAATTTCTGCACGTCGGCCGTCCCGACCGCGATATCACCAAAGCTAATCGAACTTCGGCTGATGACGAGCGAGCAATTTGAGGAAACCGTTACGCCACGCCCTTGAAAGGAAATAATGAAGTCGGATTGCCCGGGGCTTCCAACTTGAAGTTGACTAGAGCCGGTCGCGGTGGTGTTTGTCGTCGGGGTGTACACAAACACAAAATTAGTGCTATCACCGGGCAAAAGGCTTACCGGCGTCGTGATCGGCGAAGAAAAATCGGGGCTGCCGGCAAAAATATTAGAGTTGATGCTGCATGACGTGAGACTGACGTTGGTGATGCCGACTGACAAGGTGCGATTCGTGCCGACGATGACGGCGCCGAAATCCAAACTTGTCGGACCAACCGCAAGCCGGCAACTGGGCGCTACACCGGTGGCAGTTAAGTTGACTAAAATCAGCCGGTTATTACTATCGTCGTTATCGATTTCCAAAGTGCCGCTGCTAATCGCGGCGACCGTCGGCGTAAATGTGACTGAGACAACCTCTGCCGTACCGGGGTTCACACTGAACGGCACTGTGGGTGCGCTAACTGTGAAATTGCTGCTTTGGGTAACGAGTGTAAGCAAGTCAACCAAGCAACTTGCTCCGCCTGAGTTTGTGATGGTTACGCTCAGCGTCTTGTTTGTACCGATTTCAACTGAACCAAAATTCAGCAACAATGGGCTCGCATTGATATTACAAGGTGCCGTTGTAGTTCCGTTACCGGAAAGACTGACGAACTGTTGCGGTTCAATCGGGTCGGTGCTGGTCACCCGGAGAATGGCACTATCGGAAGTGCCGGCTACGGGTGTAAAACTCAACGGGATGTTGACCGCTGAATTTGCCGGCACAGAAAACGGTGTCGCAGGTCCGCCAATGGTGAACGCTGAACTACCATTCCGCGTGATGGTATTGACGGTGCACGGAAGGGTGCCATTGTTGCGAATAATCAGGGTTCGAACGCTGTTTGTGCCGACTGCCACGCTCCCAAACGATAATGCCGTCGTATTGAGATCGATGTTGCAGGTCGGGCTTGGTTCAGTCGCAACTCCGGCCACATCGACTGGCAGAACCGGATTAATGGAGTTATCCGTCAGAAACAGCAGCGTCCCGTCGTCAGTGGTAATCGGCGCTTGATACGACGGCGTGCCGGTCGGTTTGACAGTTCCGAGTGGCTGAATGGAGACAGTAAGCGGAGCCGTCGGAGCATTACTCGACGTACAGGGCACATGTGTAAAAGTAATTAATGCATCCAGGTTGGCGCCTTCCACCCCACTGAGGCCGACGCCGTGGGATTGCATGATGATCTTATTCTCGGCAGCCAACACGCGATTGTCTTCGATAAACTCAACCAAGGGTGCAACGATCTTATTTTGGGCCCGGTTGTAGGCCACCAGCCGCACGGCCGGATGCGGGTCTTTGTCCAAGCAATCCACATTGAATACCGCAATCGCCAAGGTGGTAGACGAACTATTAGTACCAAGAATTAAGGAGTTCTTATCCTTGAAGGTAACGATCTGGGAGCCATTAGCGGATAGGCCCATTTCTTTAAGGCTGTCCTTAACGTTAAATACATTGGTGTTGCCAGCGTGAACACTACTCGGTAGCAACCCCTGCACTAACGTTCCAACAACCACGAGACAAATATACCTCACAACGAACGGAAGACAGAATCGCATAGCGCCGTGCGTTATGCCCAAAATCCGGAATGCGGTCAAGCTTTTTACCATTTAGCGGCGCGATTTCTGGACGGGCTTGGCGCCGGCGGACGGCGGCAGCTCTTCGTCGCCCATCCAGTGGTCGATTAATGCGCGCCAGTGCACATTGAGCAACCCCCCGAGCCCGAGCATGCAAAGGATCGCCAGACTGAACACAATATATCCGGAGAACTCGTGGTAAATTTTCATGGCCGTATCTCCCCCAAATCCCTGCGCCACCAAGGCAATCGTCGTGATGCGCGCCAGATTGCCAACCACCGCGAGCGGTAAGCTCGACAAAAACAACACCCACTTCTTCCACGGCCGATCCATCGCAAGATACCCATACACTGCCGTCAACGCCATCAGCGCCACCAACGACCGGATTCCACTACACGGATCGGCAACATCCAATGGCGCAAACCGGCCCGCCCGCGAATACAATCCCGTGCCTTGCCCATAGACATCAAGGCCACAAGCATTCAGCAGCAGGGTCGCGAGATTCGTGACAAACACCCGCAGCGGAAACGACACGTACGAATCCAAAAAGTTCAGCGGAATCATGAACACCAAGAACGCGCACGGAAACCACGCCTCTTTTGCCCAGCGCCAACCGCCGAAATAAAAAATGATGCCGAAAATCAGTACGACCAGCGACCCCGCCACCAACCGCGGCACTTGACCGCGCACCCCGGCCACATAGAGCAACATCGCCGCCCCCACAAACGCCAACCCCCATGCCGATGTTACCGCTGGAATCGAACTCAGCGTCGTCCGCCATTTCCACCACAACACGCCCCCCGCAACAATCGGCACCAGATAGCCGTGCGCATAATCTCCGCCGCGCCCCCAAAACACCAACAACCACCCCACCAACGACCGGGCTTCGACTTGAAACATGCAGACGCGGCTGATGCCATACGCGTACACGATGAGCCCGAGTACGAGCGCGCCCAACACCCACCGGCGCGTGTTTTCCGGGCCACCGGTGGTGAACATCGGCGGTGTGGACGGCGGAGGATTCCCGTTGCTCATGATTGCCGGTGTTAAGTTTGTGGCACACTCAAAGCGCTGTCAACCGTTCATTGGACAACCCACCGCGGTCGGCCGCTCAACAATACCTGCTCGCCGCGTGGCAGCAACGGCGCCAGCGCCTTCAACGGTAAATTCGGATTGGGCCGCTGGTAAAGATTCAACCAGAACTGCTGATACCCCACCACCACATCCATCAACTGCATATCCATATGCGTCTGTTGCGTCAGATAAATACCGGCCACCGCGTGGATCTCGTCGTTCACATACAGGCAACTCTTTTCGTCCACCGGCATCAGCAACGCCGACCGATCCGCATACCACGCCATCGCCCAGGGAATATCCGTCGCGATCAACTCCTCCTCGCGAAACGTCTTCCCCACCGCCGCAATCACGCCACTATCATACGGCGGATTCGGTGCCAACGCCGCCGGCGGCAATAATGTAAACACAAACGGCAGACAATTGAGCACCGCAAACAATCCCACCATCCCCCGCCGGATCCAGCGCGTCCGAAATTGCAACCGCTCGAACATCACAAAAAAGAATGCCGACCCATAAATCAGAATCACCGGCACGAACATCGTAAAGAAATTCCGCTTCGGCACCCCGCCGAACGCCAGAAAGCCCACCGCCATCAGCAACGACCAAAACAAATACCGGCGCAACCGAAACACATCCTCGCGTTTAAACCGGTGCAGCAATGAGGCTAGAAAAAAAGCCAACAGAAAATTTGCCCCGGTCTCCTTCAGCGCCCCGCGATAGAGCTTATCGCAATTCACCAGCACTCGCGAAGCCATCAGCCGCCAGCGCAGATCCGGCAGCTCGAGTACCTCCCTCTGCAATTGCTGCTCGAGTTTCTCTTCCGATATTTCCAACGCCGGTGGCTCGAGAACCGCCAGCTTCGCCAACCCAAACATCGTCCGCGACACCACCAAGTTCCGCGCCACCCACGGCCCGATCACCAGCAAAAACATCCCCAGCACCGCCCCCAACTTCACCGCCCGCTTCACCTGCGGCAGCGACACGCTCACATACACCACCACCGGCACCAGCACACACGCGAACGTATACCGCGTCAACGTCCCCACCCCCGCCACCAACCCCACCACCGCCAGTGCCCCGGTCACCCAGTAAATCGATTGCTTCGTTCCCGCCCACTGCTCCGCTTTCACCAACGCGTACACCGTGATCATAAACAGCAACGCAAACCACGCCGTCGGCGCCCCCGCGATACACGCCTCCAACATCGGATCACACAACAAATACAACGTCACACTCATGACCGCCACGCGATGATCGAAGAGTTCCCGGGCCAGTAAATACACCAACCCCATACTCAACACGTAAAACGTCCACGCCACCATCACCACAATCCGATCCATCCGCAACGCCTGCCCCCGAACGCCCTCATACAAAGCCAGCGACCGCTGCCAATCCCCGATCGGCGGCAACAACTGCCCCGGCAACTGCAACCGCTCATCGATTGCCGCCATCTCCACCTCCGGTTTCACCAGCCGAAACATCACACCCAAAATCATGGGATAAACCGGTGGCGTCCATAGCTCCGGGATCATCGACTGATCCGCCGCCAACGCGGGGCGCCCAATCGAATTGAAGTACGCGAGATCCACCGGCCGAATGTTGCGCGTCACATACCCGCGCCCGACCGCCAGATTCCGTCCGAGCTGGCCCAGGTCCATCACGTCCCGGTCGCGCAGCCCATAGAATTGGGTCCCGGTATAAACCAAAATCACCGCGAACATCACCAACACAAACAACCCCACCCGAAACCACTGCACGCCGTAGCCGATATCGAACCGGAAAATCCAATCTTGGATTCGCTCGAACAGCGGCCCCTTCACTCGCTGGTGGTGGCTCAAATTCGGCTGATGATCGGAAGATGCTGGCATGGCGACTTGGGGTGATAGAGTACCGCAACCCACTGCCTCACCGCAAGACTCCTTGCCGTCCGCGCGATTCGCGCTACACTGCCGCCATGACCACTCCCAACATCGCTGACAAAAAACCCGCCGTTCTCAACCTCGAACCCGGCACCTACTGGTGGTGCCGCTGCGGCCAATCGAAAAACCAACCCTACTGCGACGGTGCGCACAAAGTCACAGGCTTTGAGCCAATGGAATTCAAAATCGACAAAGCCCAACGCGTCGCTCTCTGCAACTGCAAACACACCAGCACTCCGCCGTTCTGCGACGGCACCCATCGAACCCTCTAGCCGGTGCGATACACAACCAAATACTTCCCGAACTCCGCCACAGCGGACACCGGCCCCATTAAGCTATTCGCGCGGTCGCTATTGATAATGATGTAGCCGCGCCACGTCCGGTTCTCGACACGCAACTTTCCCTTCAACTCCTCCGTCATCACCTCACCCCAAAGCCCACAACTTGTTTGCCGACCCGTCAGCGCAAACAAGCACTCCCCCAACAACCGGTCCTCCGTCAACAACACCTCATTCTGACCGGTCTTCTCCCGCACCCACTTCGCCAACGCCATCATATCCTCCGGCACCACCTGCTGCTCCGGCCACTTCGCCAACGTCAGCAGCGGCGTCCCCATCATCGGCAACCGCGCCGGCACCGGTATCGCAAACTCCATCTGCATCGGACACAAAAACGGCGTCATCGTCGCCGCACTCACCGCCAACACCGCCACCGTCACCCGGAAATGTTTCCCCGCGCATCGCTGCACCCCATAGCCGCCCAACACCGCCCACAAAAATCCCCCATAAGTCCAAAACCGCTCCCGCAACGTAAACAGAAACACACAACTCGCCACCATCATCGCCACGACCGCCCACGCCCCCGGCTCCGGCTTCCGCACCAACGCCACCACCCCCAACCCCGCCGCCACGACCGTCAATGCCGGCACGAACACCGGCAAGTTCGCCACCCCCGAATGCAAAAACTCCCGATGCCGGTACAAATGCACCAACCACGGACTATATAATACCGCGCCCACCACCAAACACAGCACCGCCGCCCGCCGCCACAAAATCGCCACCGACAACGCCGCCACCATCACCATTCCAAAATGCGTATACCCCAGCACCGCCAACAAAATCCCCGCCCCCAACCACCGGTCACGCAACACCAACATCAGCACGAACGGCCACATCATCAATGCCCAAGTCCCCGGCATCATGATCAATGAACACGGAAACAAGAGCGCAATATTCAACGCCATCAGCAACACCGTCACAAACGCCGCCCGCACCCCAAACCAACATCGCGCCGACGCCCACCCCGCCAGCAGCAACGCCGGAAACGTGACCACGCCATCAAACCGCGCCAAGTCCAACAACTCACACCCCGTCACCCGCATCACGCCGAGATTTACTAGATGAAACAGCGGCGCATATAAATGTGGCCGTCCCACCGGCGCAAACTCCCACCAAGCCTCCCCGGTAAAACCCCGTTCCGCGAACGCCCGAATGACACTCAGGTGATACCAACTGTCCGAGAAGACCGGCAGCTGTGCCCGCAGATGGAAGAGCAAACCGAAAAAGCCGACAACGATCCCCATCGAAGCCCAATCAAACCGTCGCGTGGAAGTCATCGTGTTGATGGCTCAACACCATACCGTACCGCCCCACGCCTCCGTCAACCCCGGTCTCGGCATTCCTCCTTGCTGAAAACCCGCCGGTTTGCTTTCATCCACCCATGGCTCGCAACCCCGCCGCCTTGCCGCAACTGGGCCATCAACTTTTCTTAACCGATGGCGGCATCGAAACCACCCTCATCTTCCTCGATGGCTTGGAACTCCCGGACTTCGCCGCGTTTCAAGTCCTGAAGACTCCTGCCGGCGCAGCCACCCTCCGCAAATACTTTCGCTCCTACGCCGCCATCGCGAAATGTTTCGGCACCGGCCTGATCCTCGAAAGCGCCACCTGGCGCGCCAGCACCGACTGGGGCCGGCGTCTCGGCTACACAACCGCGATGTTGGCCGAGACCAACCGGCAAGCGATCCAACTGCTCGAAGAAGTTCGGCGCGAATACGAATCAATACCGGTCGTGATCAGCGGCTGCCTCGGACCGCGCGGCGACGGCTACATTGCCGGTCACGCCATGTCGGAACGCGAAGCCGAGGTCTATCACCGGGACCAAATTGAAACATTTGCTGCGACCGCCGCCGACATGGTGTGCGCAATTACCATGACCTACCGGGAAGAAGCCATCGGCATTACGCGCGCGGCCCGGCAAGCTGGCTTGCCGGTGGCCATTTCCTTTACCGTCGAGACCGACGGCAAGCTCCCCACCGGCCAAACGCTCCGCTCCGCCATCGAGCAAGTAGACGCGGCGACGTCCGGTTATCCCGCCTACTACATGGTCAACTGCGCCCATCCGACACATTTCGTCCACGTGCTGACCGGCGCCGGCTCATGGCTGAAACGAATCCGCGGTCTTCGCGCGAACGCGTCATGCAAAAGTCACGCGGAGTTGAACGACTCCACCGCACTCGATAGCGGTAACCCCGGGGAATTTGGAACACAGTACGCCGAACTGAAGAAACGGCTCCCGCACCTGACCGTCATGGGCGGATGCTGCGGCACAGATCACCGGCATATCGAGAAGATTGCCGAAGCTTGTTCGGGGTAGTAGCGACCGCCTACTCCGTCCGCTTCCGCGCAAACAGATGCGTCGAGTGGCCGTAGAAAACTTCCGCCGCTTCCATCATCGTCTCGCTCAACGTCGGATGCGGATGGACAGACTCAGCGAGATCAAGCGCGGTCGCGCCCATCTCGATGGCCAGCACGCCTTCACTGATCAACTCACCGGCGCCGTGGCCCACAATGCCGACGCCCAGAATGCGTTCGGTCTCAGGATCAATAATCAACTTGGTCAAACCGTCGGTCGCATCAAACGTCTGCGCCCGGCCCGACGCGCTCCAGGGGAATTTTGCGACCTGTACCGGGATGTTTTTCTCCTTCGCCTCGGCTTCAGTCAAACCGGCCCAAGCAACTTCCGGTTCCGTGAACACGACCGCCGGAATGATGATATCCCGGAACGCGCCGCCCTCGCCGGCAATCACGTCCACCGCAATCCGCGCTTCCCGGCTCGCCTTGTGCGCGAGCATCAAGCCGCCGACGCAATCCCCAATCGCAAAAATATCCGGCACGCTCGTCTCGAGTTGCGCATTGACCTTGATGAAACCTTTGTCGTCGAGTGTGACGCCCGCGTTCTCCAGTCCCAGGTCGCCACAATTTGGTGACCGGCCCACCGACACCAAGACCCGATCGTAAAGCTCTTCCTCCTTGTCGAACACGACCTTGATCTGCTTCCCAACCGTGGCCATCTTCGTGACCTTCGTGTTCAACCGGATTTCCTTGAAGACCTTCTCCGCATGGCGCGCCACTGGCCGCGCCAAGTCCGCATCCGCCCCCGACAAAATCGCTCCCAGCGCCTCGACCACCGTCACCCGACTGCCGAGCGCCGAGTACACCGTCCCGAGTTCCATCCCGATATACCCGCCGCCAATGACGAGCAACTCGCCGGGAATATCTTCCACTTCGAGCGCCTGCTTCGACGTCATGATCCGCGGATTCCCCAGATCAAACGCCTTCGGCATCGACGCCTTCGAACCGACCGCGATGATCGCCTTCTCAAACGTCACAAATTGCTGCCCGCTCCCCGTCTCCACCCGGAGAGTCTTCGCATTCTCAAAATAACCGCGCCCCGTCAGCACCTCGACGCCGCGCATCTTCGCGACCGTCGCCACGCCGGTGGCCAACTTCTCCAAAATCCCATTCTTCCACTCCCGCATCTTCGTCAAATCAATCTGCGGCGAACCAAACGTAATCCCGCGTACCGCCGACTCCCGCGCCTCGCCGATCAACTTCGTCGCATACAACAACGCCTTCGACGGAATGCACCCGCGATTCAAACACACGCCACCGAGCTTCTTATCCTGCTCGATGAGCAAAACCTTCCGTCCCTTATCCGCCGCATAAAACGCCGCCGCGTACCCGCCCGGGCCCGCCCCCAATACCACGATATCAGCCTTGATCGCGTCCATTAGATCTTCACATCCTTCTCATCAAAATTCTGAAACGCTGCGACCAAATCCACCGCAAACCGCGCCGCCGAACCGCCGTCCGCGACCCGGTGATCGTAAGAAATCGCGACCGGCATCATCAACCGAGCCTCAATCTTCCCGGCCACCACCGCCGGCTTCAACGCGCCACGCCCAAGACCCAGAATCGCGACTTCCGGCACATTCACAATCGGCGTGAACGCCCCGCTCCCGATCCCGCCCTGATTCGAAATCGTAAACGACCCGCCCTTCATCTGATCCCCGGTAAGTTTCCGGTCCCGCGTCTTACCAGCAAGATCGTCGAGTTCTTTCGCGAGTTGCAACATCGTTTTCTTGTCGGCATCGCGAATCACCGGCACCATCAACCCGTGCTCGGTATCCACCGCAATGCCGATGTGAAAATATTCCTTCAACACAATCTCGTCGGCCACTTCGTCGAGGCTCGAATTGAAAATCGGATGCTTCTTCAACGCCGCGACGACGGCCTTGATAGCAAATACCGTCAGTGTCAACTTCGCGCCCTGCTTCTCATAAGCCGGCGCAAACTTCTTCCGCAACTCGTTCAATCCGGAAATATCCGCCTCATCGAACTGCGTCACCCGCGGCACGACCGCCCACGACTCGCCCATCCGTTTCGCGATAGTTTTCCGCAACGACGACAGCGACTTCTTCAAGACCGGCCCGTACTGCGCGAAGTCGATCTTCGCCGGCGCGGGTTTCTTCTCCGCAGTTGCCGGCTGCGCCGCCAGCGACATCAAGTTCTGGATATACGCCCGTAAATCTTCGAGCGCGATCCGTCCGCCGTGACCGCTGCCCGGCACGAGCGACAGATCAATCCCCAATTGCGAAGCCATCTTCCGCACCGACGGCGCAGCGGCAACCGGAATGCCGGGAATCCGCGGTGTAGCGGCCGCCGTCCCGGCGGCTGGTCGTTGGACTGACACTACCGGTTTGGCCGCCGGGACGGCGGCGGCTACACCGGCCGTTTCCGCGATCGACAAAATCACCGCGCCGGCCGATATCTTATCGCCGACGTTGACCTTGATTTTCTGCACAACGCCGGCCGCCGACGATGGAATCGAGCCGACCGCCTTGTCGGTTTCCAACTCGATGATCGTCTGATCTTTCGCGACGGTGTCGCCTTCTTTGACGAGGATGTTGACCACCACGCCGCTGTCAGCACCTTCGCCAAGACTGGGTAATCGAATGTCCATGACGCGTTGGTGATAAGCGAACTTGCCGAATCGCGCAAGGCGGATTTGTGCGACAGCAACTTTCGGAGTGCGGCACATCGCAGCTTGAGTATCAAACCGGGCAAGAGCAATTCTGTCACGAGTGTGCAATTGCCCGCGGTTATCACTTTGAAAGAAGTACGATCTTCATTTTTTGTCCGCCGCTGTCAGGAGTAATTGCCTTAGGTTGGAAACCGTGGGACCTGCTTTTCGGCAAGCTGAAAGAAAGCGTTTAGCCTCCTTGTCAACTCTCTGGTGTGCACCGGACGTATCATTCATGATCTGCCGCTTTGGATGTACCACTGAGTTTCGAGCGTGGATTAGTTCTCGAAGGTCATTGATAGCCGAGTTGTCTTCCTCGATTATTTTATTCTGACAGATTCGGGGCACAAGAAGCCATCGCGTTAACGCCCGAGCATTTCCGAAATGCTCGTCATAAGAATCCGGATCCAGATAACAAATCGCATAGTCATGGAGGGTTTTCTCAAGCCAAGCCATTGCTGAGAATAAGGTAACAACTCCTGCTTCTGTGCGTTTCGGTACAATTTGGAAAATCCGTTCTGCAATTCGCCAGTTCTTGTTCCGCACGTACTCATGCTCCAAGGATGTTACTTCGATATTGAGTTGTTGAAACTCCTTGAAGGCGCGCTGAAAAATCTCGGCCAACGGATAGTTCATTTCCGAGTGCCCAAAACTTGGTCTAGCCCTTTTCATCGTTTCAACAGGGCATGTGAGTCTTTTCGCAATTTCCGATTCTTTAATGAAGCGACAGATACGCCTTTGTTTGCACTTGGATTTCGTAAACCTGCATTTCGTAATCATCCGGCCATTTTGAGACGGCCATGCTTTTAATTTTTCCAAGTACATCGGAGGGGATACCGCTGACCGATGCCATTTCTTGGAGCGTCTGATATGCACCTTTTTGAATCTTGATCTCATACGCCTGCATTTCAAAATCATCAGGCCACTTGGCTTGGGCTTTAGCCTTGATTCGTGCCTGCACCTGTAACAAGACTTTTTGGCGCCACTCGGCGGCTTCCGCAGCTGCCTCCTCGGCGGCTCGCTGTTGCCTAGCTGCATCCTCAGACTGTTGCCGAAGCTCTACCGCTTTCTTTTCCTTGTCGAAGTTCGACAGACAATTCCGAATCACACGCGTAACAAGGTCGGTAGCCTTTACCGGAATCGTTTGCTCTTTGCCATTGAACGCCACCTTAATCTGCTCACCTTGAACGACAATGAGCTTTAGTTTCGTGCCGGCGGAAAGCTCAACGGTTCCAGACTGTTTGCCATCGATCACCACGGGAAAAGGCGTACTTTCAGTCAGCAACACCTCCGAAGGCCACTCGCTCCGGTATTTCGCCAGTAACACTTCCACAACTTCTTTGTGACCCTCCGACGCCGCCGCATATAATGGAGTCCACCCGTCCTCGGTCTTTCCGTTCACATCTGCTCCGTGAGCCAATAATACTTCCACAACTTCTCTGTGACCCTGTAACGCCGCCAGTAGGAATGGAGTCCAACCCCCCTTTTTAGCCTTCACATTCACGTTCACGTTGGCTCCATGAGCCAGCAACATTTCGACGATTTCTTTATGCCCGTTTCCCGCAGCCCCGCATAAGGGAGTGCACCCGGTATCGATCTCAGCATTCACGTCGGCGCCATGAGCTAGCAACAGTTCCACGATTTCTCTGCGGCCCCGTGACGCCGCCTCGTACAAGGAAGTCCACCCGTCCTTGTCTCTTGCGTTCACGTTGGCCTTGTTGGCCAGCAATATTTCGACAATTTCTTTGTGCCCGTTTCCCGCCGCCCAGTACAATGGACTCCATCCTTCCTTATCTCTTGCGCGCACGCTGGCTCCTTCGGCAAGGAGGGACTTGACTCTGATGACATCGCCTGTTGCCGCGGCAACACACAGCGGGGATACTGAATCATCGGCGCACGCCGCAAAGCCAATTAGAAGTGTGACCAGCATTGCTCCAACTTGCATGCACTTCATCAATGAGATCCGCATGGCATCCTCCTCTATCGCCTTTAGTTTCTCGGGGTAGTCAAGTGTACGTGGGCGGCTACCGCTTCCGTTTCGCCGTGTACTTCGCTGGTGCCTCGGCAACCTTCCCTTGAATCCGGGACTCAACCCACGTTCGCAAGCGCGCCAAGTCGCGTCGGACCGCCTTCTTGTCCAACACGGGTTGATCCTCGCCCGGCAAAACATCGTAGCGAAAATCGACGGCGAACGGCGTGAGATGGCGCAATTCCTCGGCTGCCGCCGGTAGTTCGAGGCCATGGTCGGCCGCCAAGTCCAACAGTTCGACCAGTTGGTGGGTCCGCGGATAGGTCACGCCGGCGTGACTGAGAATGGCTTTCAACAGTTTTTCGGCAGTCTGTTGAGCGTGAAAGCCAAAAACCTCCAGCGGCGCATCCGGATCATCAAGCAGTTTGTCCAACACGTATTCATCCTGCGCAGCCTTCGCCAGCAGTAAGACGACGTGCTGCTTACGCGGCGGCATGGAGCACCTTGCCTTCTTTCGCCGCTTCGTAAATCACGGTTCCGGGAACATCCGCCCATTCCCGAAACAGGCGGCGACTAACCACCAGCACATCCACCCGCATCCGCAACGGCCGGAGCACGTCCGTCAGGCGCACCATCTCAAGACGACGGGAGCGAACGCGTGGCTTGACCACCAGTAAATCCACATCACTCTCCGCGCGCGCGTCACCGCGGGCGTGCGAGCCAAACAAGACAATCGTGGCATCCGGCGCGGCTTCGCGCAGAAGTTCGACGGCGCGATCAAGTGCTGGCGGAGTGATCCGTTTCATGGCGCGGTGGAACGTCTTCAACCTTCCCCGGTATTTGTAAGACCACCGCACCGGTGCGTCAATCATCCATTCTGCGCTGACAACAACCCAAATACCCGGTAAACTCGCCGGTATGAAATCCTTCCTCGTCTTTCTCGCTACCGCTTCCCTCGCTCACGCCGACATCGGCCCGTGGTGTGGCGCGGTCACGCCCACTTCCGCCGTCGTCAAAATCAAAAGCGCAACGATCGACCAGCTCACCCTCAACGGCCAGACTTTCCCGGCCACTCGCTCCGGCGAGATTGCAACTTTCAACCTGACCGGCCTCCAGCCGGACCACGAATATAATTATGGTCCCGGGACATTTCGCACATTCCCCACCGGCAACGCCTCGTTCAAATTCGCCTTCGGTTCGTGCGGGAAAGGTAATGACGTGCCGGTCTATGAAACCATCGCCAAACAAAAACCGCTCTTCTACCTCAACCTCGGCGACCTCCACTACAGCGACATTGCCACCAACGACGTCGCCTTGTTCCGCATGGCGTATGACACGGTCTTCAGCGGTCGCCGGTATGCCCAGCTTTTCGCGAGCGTTCCGTTCGTTTACATGTGGGACGATCACGATTATGGCCCGAATGATTCCGCCAAGACTTCGCCCAGCCGGCAGGCAACGTGGCAGGCCTACCGGGAATACATCCCGCATTATCCACTCGCTGATTCGGGCGCGATTTATCAGACGTTTGAAGTCGGACGCGTGAAGTTCATCCTGACCGACTTGCGTTCCGAGCGCACGCCGAACGACGCACCCGATGATGCCGCGAAATCGATGTTGGGCGAGAAACAAAAGGCGTGGTTCAAACAAGAATTGCTCAACGCCAATGGAAAGTTTCCGGTCATCTTCTGGATCAGTTCCGTCAACTGGATCGGCAAGCCGGAGAAAGTCGACCATTGGGCGGCGTTCACCACCGAGCGGCGCGAGCTCGCCAATTTCATCAAGGAAAACAAAATCAAAGGCGTCTGCATTCTCAGCGGTGACGCGCACATGACCGCCGCCGATGACGGCACGAATGGCGATTACGCCGACGGCAAAGGCGCGCCGATCCCGGTTCTATTGTCATCACCGCTGGATCGGCCGGGATTTTCCAAGGGCGGGCCATTCAGTCACGGCATGTACGTTCCCGGCGCTGGCGAAGGCTTGTATGGTTTAGTGACCGTCGTGGACAAAGGCGACGAAGTGGAAGTCCAGTTCAGTGGCCGGAATCAACTCGACGTAGAGAAGATCGCGCTCAAGCTCAGCCTGCCGGCGTTGTAGCCACGGCTCTATGAGCCGTGAATTCGTTGACGAATCACCAACGCCTCACAGAGGCGTTGCTACACCACTTGCGGAAACTTCTTCTCCGGATCAACGCCCAAATCTTTCATCGCTTGGGCGACGACTTGCCGGTCGATCTGTCCCCGTTGCGCCAACGCATTGAGCGTCGCGACAACCGTGCATTCCGCGTCCACTTCAAAAAACCGCCGCAAGGTTTTGCGCGTGTCGCTTCGGCCGAAGCCGTCCGTGCCGAGCGTCGTGAGTCCGCCGGGAATCCATGGGGCAATCTGGTCGGCCACGATCTTCATGTTGTCACTGACGGCGATGAACGGGCCTTGTTCGCCGGCAACTGTCGTTTCGAGGTAGGACTTCCGGGGAGATTCGGTCGGATGCAGCATGTTCCAACGTTGGCAGTTCAACGCTTCAGTGCGGAGCTGTTTGTAGTTCGTCGCGCTCCAGACATCGGCGGAGACATCGTACCGGTCGGCGAGAATTTCCTGGGCACGCAAGGCTTCCCGGAGAATCGCGCCGCTGCCGAGGATTTGGGCCCGGTGTTTCTTTTCGGCGGCGCCGTGCCGAAATTTGTAGAGACCCTTGAGGATGCCGGACTCGCAGCCGGCCGGCATTGCGGGCATCGGGTAGTTTTCGTTGTGGACGCCGAGGAAGTAGAAAATCTCTTCGCCTTCCTGAAACATCCGGCGCATGCCGTCGGCGATAATGACGGCAATTTCGTAACCGAAAGCCGGTTCGTAGGCGAGCAGGGTCGGGATCGCGCTCGCGAAGAGCAGACTGTGACCGTCCTGATGTTGCAAGCCTTCGCCGTTGAGCGTCGTGCGGCCGTAGGTCGCGCCGAGGAGAAAGCCTTTTGCCTTGATGTCGCCAGCCAGCCACATCTGGTCGCCGACGCGTTGGAAGCCGAACATCGAATAGTAGATGTAGAACGGAATCATCGCCTGGCCGTGCGTGGCGTACGCCGTCGCTGCCGCCAGCCACGACGACATCGCGCCGGCTTCGGTGATGCCTTCTTCGAGGATCTGACCTTGTTTGTCTTCCCGGTAATAGAGCAACGACGCGCGGTCGACCGGCTCGTAGAGCTGGCCTTTGTGCGAATAGATGCCGACGTCGCGGAACAACGCGTCCATGCCGAACGTGCGCGCTTCATCCGGGATGATCGGGACGACTTGCCGGCCGAGTTCTTTGTGGCGAAGCATGCCGGAGAGGAACCGGACGAACGCCATCGTCGTGGACATCTCCAACTGACCGGAGCCTTTGAGCAATTCGTTGAAGTAATCCAGCGCGGGCGTCTGAAGTTTCGGCGCGCGGTTTTCGCGGCGCGGGAGGAAACCGCCGAGCGATTGCCGGCGTTCGAGCATGTACTTCACTTCGACTGAATCGGGCGCGGGCCGGTAGAACGGCGTGTCGGCGATCACATCGTCGCTAACCGGTATGCCGAACCGGGCGCGGAATTC
>JBAXYB010000031.1:0-27781 GCA_037127585.1 Verrucomicrobiota bacterium | reverse complement strand
GCCTGTTCGATGAGCGTGTCGCGGAACAGTTCCCACGTCAGGTCTTCGGCTTTGCCGTTCACTTTTTCGAGCGCCTGATAAATCGGGACTGTGCCGATGGGTACCGGCGAGTTGCGCAGAATCCATTCGCGCGTCGCGTGGATGTTCTTGCCGGTGGAAAGATCCATCACCGTGTCCGCGCCCCACTTCGTCGCCCACCGCATCTTCTCGACTTCCTCTTCGATGCTCGACGCGACGGCGGAGTTACCGATGTTGGCGTTGATCTTCACGAGGAAGTTACGCCCGATGATCATCGGTTCGAGTTCGGGATGATTGACGTTGGCCGGGATGATGGCCCGACCGGCGGCGACTTCGCTGCGGACGAATTCGGCGGTGATCTCCTTCGGAATCCGCTGGGGAAAAAGGCGGAAAATAGAGGGCGTATAATCGCTCGCCGGCAACTGGCTCGACCCGGCATGTTGTTTGTCGAGGTCGTTCCGAACATTGTCCTTCGCCATGTCGGCAATCTTGGCGCGCCCCATATTCTCGCGGATGGCGATGAACTCCATCTCGGGTGTGATGATGCCTTGCCGGGCGTACCAGAGCTGCGTGACCGGATGCCCTTTGCTCGCGCGCAACGGCCGGCGGCGCGCGACCTTGAATTCGACGAGCCGGTTGCGCTCGGCTTTGCTGGCAAACTCGGCATGCTTGCCGGAGAGATAGCCGTTATCCTGCGGCTTCACTTCGCGCCCGTCGTGTTCCTCGACGTCGCCGCGTTTCAAAATCCAATCGCGCCGCACCGCCGGCAAGCCTTCTTCGGACGACCCGGTAAACGCCGGATCGCCCCACGGCCCGCTGCAATCGTAAACGCGCACCGGCGCATTCGCTTCGACTGCGCCGGTATAGGATTTGGTGGGCGTGAGTTCGATCTCGCGCATCGGCACGCGCACTTCGGAGTGAATCGTGCCGGGAACGTAGACGCGGCTGCTATTGGGCAACGCGTCGGTACTGTGTGGAATGTCTTTTTTTGATGCGATCATCTGACTCCCTCCGCCGGCATTACCCGGATCAGGTTTTGTGGGTGTTATCTCAGCCCCTTGTTGGAGCACCCCGGTGTTTCAATTAAACGACTTACCGCAACCGCAGCTCGAATGGACGTTCGGGTTCTGAATCTTGAAGCCCGACCCTTGCAGGCTGTCCACGTAATCAATCACGCTATTCTTGAGAAAATTGCCGCTCATCGGATCGATCACGACCTCGACGCCGGCCTGCGCAATGACTTCGTCGTCGGCCTTTTTCTCGTCAAACGCCATGCCATACTCCATCCCGGAGCAGCCCCCGGCTTCGACGTAGACGCGCAACGGTTTGCCGGCGGCGTTCTGTTCTTTTTGGAGCGTACCAATGTGTTTGGCCGCACTATCAGTCAAAGTAATCATTGGCGACACCATACCGACCTCGGCACGAGGTGTCAATTGCTTGGCGATTGACAACGAGCGAGGCGCGCTCCTAATTTGGCGGTCATGTTCACTCGTCTGTTGACCAAGTCCGAGAAGTGGCGTTGGCTGGCCGGGCTGGTCATCGTCCTGCTCACCTTCGCGGCGCACTACAATGGGCTGTTCGGCGAATTTCTCACGTACGACGACGACACGCATATCACCCGGAACTCGGTGATCCGCGCGCTGACCGCCGACAACCTGCGGGTGATGTTCACCGGCCAAATTGCGAACTTGTATTGTCCGCTCACGTGGTTGTCGTTCGCCGTGGACTATCAAATCTGGGGACTCAATCCATTCGGCTTCCATCTCACCAACCTCCTCCTCCACATCGCCAACTCCCTCTTGGTCATGCTGCTCATCCACCGCTTGCTACGCGACCTTACCCCGCACGCCGCGCTGATTGCCGCGCTGACCGGCGCGATCTTCGGCGTCCATCCGCTCCACGTCGAATCGGTGGCGTGGGCGACGGAACGCAAAGATGTTCTTTTCGGATTCTTTTATTTACTGGCTCTGCTCGCCTACCTCCGCTGGGTAACCACCGGCCGGCGCGTGGCATTCTGGTGTTGCTTCGTCGCCTTTATCGCGGCGACTCTCTCCAAATCCGCCGCCGTCACGTTACCGGCGGTCTTGCTGTTGGTGGATGTGTTTTGGGCCCGCCGGGTCGCTTGGCTTGAGAAACTCCCCTTCTTCCTCGTCAGCGCCATTGTGGCCGGCGAAACAGTGCTGGCGCAGACGCCGGCATTGGCCAGCACCGAACTAATTCCCCTCGCGGACCGCGTGGGACTCGTTGGTTACTGCGGATTATTCTACGTCGAGAAGTTTTTCTGGCCCGTCAACCTCAGCGCCATCTACCCCAGCTTCAGTCGAATGTCCTGGAGCAGCTTGACCGGCTTGGGCTATGCGCTCGGCTTTTTGGCGGTCACCGCCGGGGTGGTGGGACTCCGCCGGCGGGCGCCGATCCTCCTCCCGGCGTGGTTGTTTTATCTCATCACCTTGTCACCGACAATCGGCCTCGCGCCGGTCGGGTTGCATGTGGTCGCGGATTACTACTCATACATTCCGCAGCTTGGGATCGGTTTAGCTGTCAGCGTCGGGCTCGTCACCGCCGGTCAACGCCTGCCGGCCCTGCGCCCGGTAATTCTCGGAGCGACCGGGTTGCTGCTCCTCACGTGGACAGTCTTGAGCGCCCGGTACAGCGCGGCGTGGGCGAATACCGAGACCTTGTTTCAAAGCGTCCTCGTCCAATACCCGCGCTGCCTCCCGGCCCATATTAATCTCGCGAACTGGTACCGCGAACATCAACAGTGGGATGCCGCCATTAACCACAGCCAACAAGCGGTCGCGGTTGCCCCGACCAGCCTACCGGGCCGACGCAATCTGGCGATGGCGTTGATCAGTGCCGGTCGGCCTCGCGAAGCCGTTCCCGTGGTGCGCGAAGTGTTGGCGGAGAACATGACCGACCCGGAATTGTGGCGGGCGTTGTATCTGGCGTTCACGGCATTGGGCAATGACCAGAATGCCGCCGCCGCCAAAGCTCATTGGGAGCAACTCCAACCCCGCGGTCACTCTCACTCCATCACTGCGCCACCGTAACCACGGGTTTGCTTTTGCTGGTGTCGCGCGCGCTGATCACTTCCGGCGGCAGCGCAAGTAGAATGGCACCAAAGCCAAGCTAACCAGCAGGAAGGTCGAAGGCTCAGGAACAACAACGAACGATGCTTGATAGTTCGCGCCGCCGTTATTGGAATAATTAGTCCCACTCCCACCCGTAAACACAAAAGGCGAGTCGAAATAGATATCGAGTTTGTAGGTACCGGGTAAGAGGCCAACCAACAGATTGGTCGTCGTGGCAATCTGGGCCCACTTTTGGTCGAACGAACCGCCAACGGCTGCCGCATCACCAGCCGCATTATTAAATGGCTCATTCAGCGTGAATCCAAGGGTGACCTTCGTGAACGCCCCCGTCGTCGTCCCGATGATCAATCGCCAATTGAGATTCGCCCCGGTGACGTTGTCCGTACCATTCTTGAAGATATCCACTTCCCCACCGGAGATGACGAGTGTATTTCCGAGAGCGGGGTTGTACGTCCCCAAGTTGACGCCATTAGTAAAATTGGGCAAGGCACTGGAGTACTGAACATCATACCACTGGGGAGTTGCGGCGTTGGTCGTGAGTTGAATGAAACTCCCCCAAATCCCCGATGCAGCAAAAGCCGCATTGGCCAAAGTTAAACTAGCGATAATCAAACAAACCCGTTTCATAATTTCTCCTGTTGATTAAAACTTGGTTTAGCGTTCTACCAGAACCGAAAATATTGTCAAGTTTATGATGCGATCAGCTCATTCGACCACCACCGCCCCGTAACCGACCACACGGGTAAAATCGCCGCTCACCGCTCCGCTCGTCCGGTAATCCAACAACTCCGCCCGCTGCGCCCCCAACTTCTTCGCCGCCACCAACACAACATACGTCGCCGCCACCCCGCACATCGACACCTCAACCTCCTTGACCCGCTGCATCAACCCATCCGCATCCAGCCGCACCACCGCATCCAGCACGAGTTTGTCCTTCACGTGCGAAGTCTCTTGATCTTCGTAATGATTCAAATCCGTCGACGCCACCAGCAACACCGGCTTGCCATACTCCCGTACCACCTCGGCAATGCTCTCGCCGATCATTCGCAGTTCGCCGCGTCCGCCCGCGTCGGGCCACCGGCCGCCAATCAAGACCGGCACGATCTGAACCTGCGGATTCGCCCGCTGCAACATCGGCACCTGCACTTCCAACGAATGTTCCGCCCGATGCGCCCGCGTGTCCGACGTCAACAACTCGCACCGGTCCAGCAACTCCGCCGCCAACGCCCCGGCAATCGGCACATCCCCGCTCGGAGTTCGCCACGCCCCGGCATCGAACACGGCATACGGACTACCGGTGCCCTGATGATTCGGGCCCACCAGAATCACCCGGTCCGGCACGACAACATTCGAATACGCGATACCGGCGGTCGCCCCCGAGTACATCCAGCCGGCATGCGGCACGACAACCGCAACGGCCCGCCGCAACGCCGCCGGCTGAACAAACCGGTCAAGCTGCGCGTCAACCTCGCGCACATCCGCCGGATAAAACTGTCCGGCCACCGCTGGTTCTCGTATCGTCATCTTGTGAACTTTGAGCGCGCCGTCGAAGACGCCCTAAAACTGATTCCAGCCGAATTGCGCCGGCAGATCGACAATGTCCAAATCGTCATCGAAGACGAGCCAAGTGCTGAGCTGTTGAAGGAGCTGGAGATGCCGGCCGATGAGACGTTGTTCGGGCTGTATAGCGGCACGCCCTTGACCGAGCGCACCACTGAGTATGCCGCATTTCCAGATCGCATTACCATCTTCCGCCGACCCTTACTCACCGAGTTTCCTGATCCCGCAGAACTCCGTACCGAAATCGCGCGCACCGTCATCCACGAACTCGCCCATCACTTCGGCATCGACGACGACCGGCTCGCGTCGCTCGGCTGGGATTAAATTACTACCGCGCGCACCGACTCCGCAAGCGCCGTAAACACCCGCGCCAACTGCCCCTCCGTGATGCAATACGGCGGCATGATGACCACCGCATTCCCGATCGGCCGCGTCAACACGCCCCGGTCACGCAGCGCCCGACACACCTTCATCCCCATCTGTTGCTCCAACGGAAATCGCCCGACCTCGACCGCTCCGATAAAGCCACACTGCCGCGACTCCAACGGCCGGCAGCGTTCCAAGTGGTTGCGCATCCACCCGATCTTCGTCTGCAACGTCACCAGCGTCTTCTCCTCCTCAAAAACGCGCAAATTCGCCAACGCCGCCGCGCAGCCCAGTTGATTACCGGTGTAACTGTGACCGTGAAAGAACGTCTTGAACTCATGATACTCGCCGAGAAACGCGTCAAAGACTGCCTCCGTCGTCAGTGTCGCCGCCAACGGCAGATACCCGCCGGTCAGCCCCTTCGCCACCGCCATTAAATCCGGCCGGACATTTTCTTTTTCACAAGCGAACATCGTTCCCGTGCGCCCGAAGCCGGTCAGCACTTCATCCGCGATCAAGAGCACATTCTGCTCCGTGCAAAGCCGCCGCACTTCCGCCAGCATGCCGACCGGCCAGAGCCGCATCCCGGCCGCGCCTTGAATCACCGGCTCGAGGCACACCCCGGCCACCGTGCCGGCATGCGTAACGAGCAACCGCTGCAAATCCTCCGCCGTGCTCGCCCGCAACACCTCGAACGTCAACGGCCGGTACGCATCATGAAACAATTGAATCCCGCCAATGCTCATCGCCCCGACCGTGTCGCCGTGATACGCCTCGGTGAACGCCACAAACTTATTCCGCCACGCCTGACCGCAATGTTGCCAGTACTGCAACGCCATCTTGATCGCCACCTCCATCGCCGTCGAACCGTTATCGGAATAAAACACGCGCGGCAATCCGGTCAACACGCTGAGTTTCTCCGCCAACTCAATCGCCGGCACGTTCGTCAACCCGAGGAACGACGAATGCGCAACCCGGTCGAGTTGATCTTTGATGGCCTGCGTGATGGTGGGATGCGCGTGCCCATGCAGATTCGTCCAGATTGACGAATTCGCGTCGAGATATTCCTTCCCATTCACATCCACGAGAATCGCCTCATGCCCCGACTCGATGATGACCGGCTCTTCCACCATCCACTGCTTCATCTGCGTGAACGGATGCCAGAGATAGCGGTGATCTTTGTCAGCGAGCGGATTCATAATTCAACTTGTCGCGGTGGGGACACCGCTCCCACAGCTCGAGGGTGATTCACTACCGGCGTTGTGGGAGCGGCGTCCCCGCCGCGACCGGATTCCAGTGTTTCTCCCTCGAGCCAGCTCCAATCAATCTCCCCGCTGAATTCCGGGTGCGCCGTCGAAAACGGATACTCTTCCGCCGCCCGAACCAAACCTGCGCGCCGGGGGTTGTCGTGCATGTAGTCCAGGTGCTTTTCAAAATCGCGTCGTTCGCGGAGCCCTTGATCGTGATAACCAGCTTGCCAAATCGTTCCCGCGAGTCCCAACTCGCGACCCAGTTGATGACTGGTGAAGCTCTTGAGCGAGTGCATCACCTTGTCGAGCGTCCACCCTTCGCACAACGCCAGCGCTACATGAACATGATCCGGCATGACCACGAAACCGAGCAGGCGAATCCGTTGTTGGTCGCGCAACCAGCGCAGCGTTGAAATAATCTCCCGTGCGGCTTCCGTTGTCTGAAAGACCGGCCGTCGTTCCGCAACACACGCGGTCAAGAAATAACATTCCCCAGGCAGAGAAACCCGGCCATGGCGGAGCGCGCCAGAATGTGGCCGAACGCCACCCGGTCGCGGCGGAGACGCCGCTCCCACGACCCGGTTGATATTGGAGGGTTTATCGGAAGGCGTTGTGGGAGCGGCGTCCCCGCCGCGACCGGCTCGGTAAACCCTTTCAAACACCGCCAAGAACTCGCGGATATCTCCCTCTCGATGTGCAGCACTCACCGTCACCCGCAACCGGGCCGTGCCTTTCGGAACGGTCGGATACCGGATCGCGGGCACAAAGATGCCCTGCTCGTAAAGCTTGCCGGACAAATCCAAGGCCGCTTGTTCATCGCCGATGATGATCGGAATAATCGGACTGCGCGACTCGTTCTTGATCCCGAGCGCAGCCAAACCGATCTTCACTTCACTGACATTGCGCCAGAGTTCATCGCGCCGCTGCTGCCCGGCATCACTCATGATGAAATCAACGGCAGCCGCGGCGGCAGCACACACGGCCGGCGGCAGCGCCGTTGAATAAATCAAACTGCGCGCGCGGTTCCGCAGATAATCAATCAACACCTGCGACCCAACGACAAACCCACCGGCGCAGCCCACCGCCTTGCTCAGCGTCCCGAGCGTCACATCAATATGTTCTTCCACACCGGCCGCCTCGGCGAGGCCGCGGCGATTCTTGGCGTACAATCCGGTCGCATGCGCTTCATCAATCATCAGCCACGCGTCATATTTCTGTTTCAGCGCGACAATCTCTGCCAACGGCGCCAGATTGCCATCCATCGAAAACGCCGTCTCGGTGATGATCAGAACCCGTCCCGGTCGCGGCGGGGACGCCGCTCCCACGACCCGGTTGAAATCGGAGGGGGATGTTGTGGGAGCGGCGTCCCCGCCGCGACCGGTCTTTGCCCAAACCAGCAACTCCTCGAGCTTCCGCATATTCCCATGCGGATAAACCCGAATCGTCGCCCCACTCTGCCGCGCACCGTCAATAATGCTCGCGTGGTCAAGCTTGTCGAGAATGACGACATCGCCCGCCCCAACTAACGCGGTAATCGTCCCAACATTCGCCGCATAACCGGAGCCGAAGACAATGGCGGCTTCCTTGTTCTTGAAGCGCGCCAGTTTCTCCTCCAACCCCCGGTACGGCGCAAGATTTCCGCACACCAACCGGGACGCCCCAGCCCCCACGCCCCACCGGTCAATCGCCGCCGTCGCCGCCTGCTTCACGACCGGGTCATTGGCCAGCCCCAGATAATCGTTGCTGGAGAAATTCAGAAACTCGCGCCCATCGACGACAATCCGCGCCCCCTGCGCACTTGTGACGTCGCGCAGTTCCCGGAAGAGATTGGCCGCGCGGAGCTGCGCCAACTCCCCATTGAGTTGGTCATTCAGGCTTGGCATTTCGCACTTCGGGTTGATAGATCACCACCGCGTGAGCCTCGACCCGGTATTTCAACCCCGCCAACTGCGTGACATAATCCAACGCATCCGCCAACGGAACTTTCTTCAAGCTCAACGTCACCGCCCCGAGCTTCGCCTCGGCCGGCACCAGCCATACAAAGTTGATCTCGGTCTTATCCGCCGCCAGTTTCCCGCTCTCTGTCTGAAAATACTGAATCACATCCAGCGCGGCGGCTTCCCGGAAATTGACCACGGGAAAAACAATCTCGGCTAATCGCCGCTTCAAAACGCTGACCGGCTCCGCTTCCTTGGCCTTCATCTTCGCCTGCACATCCGTGAGCATTTCTTTGATCGTCGGTTGATTCGGCTGCCATGTTGCCAAATCTTTCAACTTCGCCTCGGCCTCACCATACAATCCGTGTTGCCGGAGCAGCACCGCCTCCATAAATATCCGCTCCTGCTCCGCCCCACTGGGCACTTCATTCGTCGCGCCCTCCCACGCATTCACCGTCAGCACCACCAGCAGCATTAGATATGTCTTCATTCGCGCACCACCTTTCCGTTAATCATCATAAACGAAACCGGCAACTCTGCAAACACGACTGCTTCGTACGGATCCAAGCTACCGGCTAACGGCAGCGCGATCAAATCCGCCGCCGCCCCGACCGCAATCTGCCCGAGCCGGTCGGCCTGATTCAACGCCCGCGCCGCATTCGTCGTCGCCAGCGGCAAAATCTGCTCCGCCGACCACCGCGGAAATTCCCGCGAAAACTCCTGCATCTCCGCGACCATACTCAACGAATCATTACTCGCCAAACTATCCGTCCCCAAACACACGTTCACCCCGTCGTGCAGCAACCGCTCCACCAACGGCGTCGGGCGCCGAAAGAACCGGTGACTCTTCGGACAATGCACAACCGGCGCCCCCGTCGCCTTAAGCAACACCATATCCAGCTCCGTCAAACAATTCGCATGCGCCACCAGACATTCCGGCGTCAGCACATCACACTCGCGCAGCAACTGCACCGGTCCGACGCGCTTACAATCCGCCATGCTCCGCCCCGCGCGGCGCAACATTTCATACAACCGGCCCGTCCCGCGCCGAAACATGTCCTCCTCCTCCTCCGACTCGGCCAGATGCGTCGTGAACAACCAATGCCGGCCCCGGGCATGCCGGGCCGCCGACCGGTACAACTCCGGGCTCGCCGTGTACGGTGCATGCGGCGACAAGCCGCCAATCCCCGGTCGCTGCAACGCGGCCTCGACTAACTTGTCCGCCGGCTCCGCCCGGAACAAATCAATCAACTCCTCGCACCACGTAATCCGCAACGGCGTCAGCGGTAACTTTTCAATCACGCCCGGCACGCTCGTAATATTCACCACCGTCGTCGTCCCGGCGGCCAGCGCCTGCTCAATCCCGGCCTGAACGCCGGTCAAATAATCCCCCTCGGTCTGTTGTTTCTTCAGCGCGACCAGCACCTCAATCCAATCCGCAAAACAGTTGCGGTACGGGACTTGGCCGACGAGGTGGGTATAATCAAAGTGGCAATGCGCATTGATCAATCCCGGTGTCAACACCACTTCACCAAGATCCTGCCCTTCCCCATTCGCCGGTCCGACCGCCACAATGGAATCCCCTTCGACCGTTACCGCCCCATTTTCAATCGGCGGCGCACTGACAGGCAAGACCCACTTGGCGCGTAGAATCATTGTCGGTGTAGCCGCGGCTCTATGAGCCGCGTGCCGTTCCCCAACGCGCCTCGCAGAGGCGCGGCTACACTCAAGGCTTTCATGTCGGCGTGAACGGAACGCGCAACCGCTGGATCGATTGGGCGATCCCGGTATTTTCATCCACCTCGACCACCACCCCGCACAATTCAATCTTGCCGGCGGCGACTTCGAGTTTCTGCGGCATGCCGGAAACAAACCGGCGAATCACCGCCTCCACGTCGCGCCCCAACACGCCATCATGCGGCCCGCACATCCCGGCATCACTGAGGTAGGCGGTGCCCTTCGGCAAGATCTGGTCGTCTGCCGTCTGCACGTGCGTGTGGGTGCCGACGACCAGACTAACCTGGCCATCGAGATACCGGCCTAGCGCAATCTTCTCGCTCGTCGCTTCCGCATGGATGTCGACCACGATGACGCTCGTCTGCCGGCGGAGTTTGGTGACTTCGGATAGCGCGGCGCGAAACGGACAATCGTTGTTCGGCATGTAAACGCGCCCCATCACGTTGATGACGCCCACGCGTGCTTTTTCGCCAACCTCGACAACCACCGAACCGCGCCCAGGCGTCGCGGCCGGGAAATTCAGCGGTCGGACGACGCGCGGGAATTTGTCGATTTCCTGTTCAAACCCCTTTTGATCCCAGACATGGTCACCACCCGTGATCACATCCACACCGGCGGCCAGTAATTCGGTGACGGTGGAATTTGTCATACCGGCGCCGTGCGCGCTGTTCTCGCCGTTGGCGATGACGAAATCGAGGTGGTGTTCGCGTTTGAGTTTCGGGAGCAAGGCCGTGACCGCTTGCCGACCGGGCTTTCCGACCACATCGCCAATGAAAAGAATCTTCATGCCCGGAATGTTTGCCCTTCAGTCACAACAAAGTCGAGCCGGACGTCGTGCGGCTCGATGGGAAGTTTGTCGACGATTTGAAAGTCGTGTCCGACCCCGATCTTCACACCGGCCGCACCCTGCAACATCGCGTCAAAGAAACCCTTGCCGCGTCCAAGCCGATTGCCCGACCGGTCAAATCCCAGTCCCGGCACGAGCCACAAATCGGGCTGCGCCGGGATCACAGTCTTTGGCTCAAGAATCCCAAACCGACCAACCACCAAGTCCGCATCGAAATCCTTGATCTCCGCCGGCACGTACGCGGTGACAAAACCCGGCACGCAAACCCGCCGGCCCCGCGCCAACAATTGCCGGATCAGGCCGTGTGTCTCGATTTCTGCGCCGGTAGAGACGTAGACGCAAAGACACTGCGCGGTTTGGAATGCAGCCAAGGTCGCCAGCCTTTCCCACACCGCCGCGCTGTGGGCCCGGACCGTGCCGGGGGTCATGCCGGCCAGTTTCTGACGGAACTGCGCTCGGAGGTCACTTTTCATCGCTGCAAAAGCGCCTGCGCGCCGCAGGGACACGGGATGTGGAGTGTTTCGCAACCGGTCAACGCCAGCAAGCCGGCAAGTAACATGAGTCGTAGTTTCATTGGTTTAACTGTTTCTTCCATTTCTCCATCCGCTCTTTTACGCGGACTTCAAAACCTTGGTCGCTGGGCGAATAATATTTCTTCGGCTCCGGCAAGTGCTCTTGCGCGACGACGTGCCCGGGAAAATCGTGGGCATACTTGTAACCTTTACCATGCCCCAATCGTTCCGCGCCTGAATAATGGCTATCCTTCAAATGATCCGGCACGGCGAGCGTTCGCCCCGCTTCAACATCGGCTTTCGCGGCACCAATCCCGGTCGTCACGGAATTTGATTTCGGCGCGGTCGCGCAATAGACCGTCGCTTCCGCCAAGATCAATTGACCCTCCGGCCAGCCAATGAACTCCACCGCGTGGTGCGCCGCCACCGCCAGCACCAGCGCCTGCGGATCCGCCAGCCCAATGTCTTCAGCAGCCAGAATAGCAATCCGCCGCGCGATAAAGCGCGGGTCTTCCCCGGCGACAATCATCTTGGCCAGCCAATACAACGCCGCGTCCGGATCGCTCCCGCGCATCGATTTGATGAACGCCGAGATCGTGTCGTAATGTTCATCCTCGTCGCCATCATACACCACCGCTTTCTTCTGGATGGATTCTTCGGCGATGGCCTTCGTGATTTGACCGGATTCCGTAGTCAGCGCCGCGATTTCGAGCGAGTTCAATGCCTTCCGCGCGTCGCCATCGCAGGCCGTCGCCAGAAAGTCGAGCGCCGCCTCGTCAGCTCGCGCTTTCATCTGCTCGAGCCCGCGGCGGAGCAACGTCTTGATCTCCGCCGGCGTGAGCGCCTGCAATTGAAAAACCTGCGACCGCGAGACGAGCGGCGAATTAACGTAGAAAAACGGATTGTGCGTCGTCGCGCCGATGAGCCGGACGTTGCCATTCTCGACGTCCGGCAAGAGCACGTCTTGCTGCGCCTTGTTGAAACGGTGAATCTCGTCGATGAAGAGGATGGTCTTCTGGCCGGTATTCGCGAGCCGGTTCGCCGCGGTGGCGATAACGCGGCGAATGTCCGCGACGTTGGACTCGACCCCACTCAGGCGCTCGAACTTGCTCTGCGTGGCATTGGCGATGACTTCTGCCAGTGAAGTTTTTCCGGTGCCGGGCGGGCCGTACAAGATGATGGAACTAATCCGGTCGGCTTTGATTGCCCGCCAGAGCAGCTTGCCTTCGGCAAGAATGTGCCGTTGGCCGACGATGTCTTCGAGCGATCGCGGGCGCATCCGCGTCGCGAGCGGAGCGGACGAGGCCGCGGGAGTCGGCGTCGGTGATGCTGGATTGGAGAAAAGGCTCTCGGTCATGGTTGCTGGTTGAAAAGGAAATACCCCGCCGTAATGCCGTTGGAACGTTATCCTACGAACCCCTTAAATAAGGGGGTGCTTGGCCAACTGCTTCCGACTTCCTCAAAGAGGCGTGTCTTCCACAATCAAACGCAAGCTCCACTAACTTTTGTATTGGCTCGAGGAATCTTCGTTCGTCACGAACATGGCAGGGTATTTCGCGATTACGAAATCTACAAAGAACAGCGTCACGACAGCGAACTTATACCCCCGTCTTGCCTCGGCTTCAAGGCGATTCCTCAACTCACGCGAATTTCGCACGCCAACTTCATCTGCAATTGCTGTTTGATCCGCGCATGCGCCGCGTTGACCTCCGCGTCGGTCAACGTCCGGTCGCCCGCGCGAAACGTCAACGAATACGCCACGGATTTCTTCCCCGCCGGAATCGAACCCCCGCGGAACACATCAAACAACGCCACCTGCTCCAAAATATTGGTGCGTTCGACCGCCTCCAACACCTGCTGATGCGTGATCGCCTCATCCACCACCAACGCCACATCGCGCACGATCGCCGGGAACTTCGGCAACTCCGCAAACTGCTTCTCGCCCTTGGTCGCCGCCGTGAAATCAAACTCCGCGCAATACACCGCATCTCGCAAATCGAGCTTCTTAGCCTTCTTCTCCGGGATCTCGGTGATTTCCGCCGTCACGCCGAGTTGTTCCAACGCGCCTTTCAAATCGAAATAATCCGTCTTCTCCGTCCGCTCCCAATCCCCGGTCGTCCGCCGCCCCGTCGCCGCCAAGGCCAACCGGAGCGACTCCTTCCCGTCCGCCGCAAACACGCGTCCGATCTCGAACAACCGCACATCATATTGATGCCGGGAAACATTCGTCCGCAAATTCTGCAACAACCCCGGCACCAACGAATGCCGGAGCGCCGTCATTTCCGCGTTCAACGGATTCTGCAACTTCAACGCCCCCTCAGAAACCATCGTCTGATTCAACGCCTCATGAAATCCCAGCGCATTCAACGTCTCCCGCACCCGGCACCGTTCATCCCACTGCGCATCAAATGCCGACACCGCTGGTAACGCTGGCTGCATCTTGGCCGGTATGTTCTCCACGCCATAAATCCGGCAAACTTCCTCGATCAAATCCGCCTCGCGCTCCAAGTCCACTCGGAACGTCGGCACCTCCACCTCGCACCCGGTCGCATCCTCAGCCACGACCACGAGCGACAACCCCGCGAAAATCTTCTGCACCTTTGCCGGCGGCACTTCCACGCCAAGCACCCGGTTCACCTGCGCATACCGGCATTTCACCCGCCGCTTCACTACCGGCTGCGCCAAAACATCCACAAACCCGCCAATCGTTCCCCCGGCAAGTTGCTGAATCAACAAGGCCGCCCGGTTACTCGCCCAAATTACGCCACCAATATCGGCCCCCCGCTCGAACCGGTAACTCGAATCGCTCGCGAGGGAAAGCTGCTTCGAAGTCTTCCGCACATTCGCCGGCAAGAACCATGCGCTTTCCAGCAGCACATCGGTCGTCGCGTCGTTGATCTCGCTATTCTGACCGCCCATGACACCAGCCAGCGCGACCGCGCGTTCCGCATCGGCAATCACCAACATCTCGCCGGTCAGCTTGTGCTGACTGCCCACGAGCGCCGCGAATTCCTCTCCAACCTTGGCGCGCCGCACGACAATCCGGTTACCCTTCAGCAAATTGAAATCAAACGCATGCAACGGATGCCCAGACTCCAGCAACACGTAGTTTGTCACATCCACGACATTATTGATCGACCGCAGTCCGACTTTTTCCAGGATTTGTTGCAACCACGCCGGACTTGGCCCGACTTTCACTCCTCGAATCATTCGCGCGGTGTAACGTGGACACAAGTCCGGGGCTTCGACCAACACGCCAGCCCCCTCACCCTGACCCTCTCCCCCGGTGGGGAGAGGGGATCCGGTTTGTCTCCTCTCCCCGTGGGGGAGAGGATTAAGGTGAGGGGGAATCTCCGGCAACTTCAGCGCATTCCCCGTCAACGCCGCAATCTCACGCGCGATCCCAATTACGCTCAACCAATCCGGCCGGTTCGGCGTCACTTCAATGTCATACACAGTATCCCCCGGCCCGACATACTCCGCAAATTTCTTCCCCAGCGGTGCATCCGCCGGCAAGATCAGCAAACCATCCTCGCCCTTCGGCAAACCCAGTTCCTCCGCGGAACACATCATCCCTTGCGACAAAATCCCGCGCAGCTTCGATTCCTTGATCGTGAACCCCGCCCCCATCGCCGCCCCAGGCAACGCCAGCGGCACCTTGTCGCCAACTTTGTAATTTTTCGCGCCACAAACAATCTGCCGTTCGCCCGTCCCGTCGTTCACACGGCAGACTGAAAGTTTGTCCGCGTTCGGATGTTTCTCGCTCGCGAGAATCTGCCCGATGACGACTTGCTCCGGTATCTTTCCACCGAGCGTGACGATGTCCTCGACTTCGATACCGGCAAAGGTGAGTTTCTCCGCGAGTTGTTGCGGCGACCAATCAAAATCAACGTATTGCTTGAGCCAATTGTAAGTGAATTTCATCCAGCAGGGACTTTACCGGGTTCGTGGCGAGGCGTCGAGTATGAAGGCAGTTGCGCCTGTCTTACGAGACCGGGGCATGCCCGTATGATTCAATCATCTTCTCCAACGTGAGCCGGACATTGTCGCGGAGTTCTGCCGGCGCCAGCACCCGGGCGTGCTCGCCCCAACTCAAAACCCAGCGCTGCACTTCCGTCAGGTTCGCGAGTTTTAGAGTGAGTTCAATCTCGCCTGCCGGCAATTCCTTGATCTTCTGCGATGCATGCCAACGACGTTCGCGCACGAGGCGCGCGGCAAAAGCGTCGAAGCGGATGCGGACTTCCTGGGGCTTACCGGCGGGAGAATATACGCCGAAGCTATCGCCCAAATGTTTCGTGAGCGAGAAATCCGCTGGACGGGTAAAGCGTTTGCCGGTGGAATGCACGTCCTTCATCCGACCCAACACGAACGTGCGGATCTGTTGTCGATCCAAATCGAAGGCGAAGAGGTACCACTGGTTGTCGATGCAACCAAGGTGGTACGGCTGCACCCGGCGCGGCTCGTGGCCTTGGCCGACCAGTTTGTGATACTTGAATTCCAATTCCTGCGACCGCAGCACGGCGCGGCTGACGATTTCAAACAACTCGAGATCCGCGACCGTCGTGCCCATTGATTTGAATGACAGCGCGGAATCCAAATCGGCCCAGCGGAAGGAAACGGTATCGGTCAGTCCTTCGGTGAGTTTCTCGAACGCGGCGTGCAACGGTTTTTCAAAGGGGGTGCCTTTGTATTGCGCCAGCGACTTCTCGGCGACGTACAAGGCGATCAATTCCTGTTCGGTCACCTGCACCGTGGGAAAGTTCTCAACCGCCGTGGTGTAGTGGAAGCCGTTCCGGCGGAAATCGAATTCGATTGGCAAATCCATCCGGTCGCGCATGAATTCGATGTCGCGCTGCACGGTCTTGGTGGCGACTTCGAGGGCCAAGGCGAGTTGGCTGCAGTTCGGCAGCCGGTCGCTCTTGAGTTGTTCATGAATGCGGAGCATGCGGGCTAACGGCGGGCGTGAGAGCCGGTCGGCGGTGACGGGTGGTTTCTTCATTGTGCTTTTCATGCGACGAATCATAGCCAGCACCTCAGACAACCGCAGTCCACCCCCGTATTAGAAAGTCTAAATCATCCACGGCTCGCAGAGCCGTGGCTACACCGGCGCTGGGTGTAGCCGCGCCTCTATGAGGCGCGTCACTGGGTACTTTATCCTGCGGTCATATAGTTTTTTATGGCTCAGACCGCCGTTGTCCCACCCCCTAGTTAAAATGGCAACCACTATGAATAAAAAATCATTCGCAATTCTCTGGCAGCAATGCCGGGATTTGTTCCTCACCCAACCCGCCCCTGCAATTTGGTTCGACCCCCGCCCCAATCGCCGGGTGCGAATCAACCGATGGCGGCGAGGCTAACTCCAATGCCGACTGAATATTACCTCTGGCAATGGGCGAACAACGATCTGCCCGGTCACCCCGCGCAAATCGTCAATCAACTGGCCACCAGTGACCAGCCGCCGGCGATTCAACCGTTCCTCGTAAGAAGGGTTTATCCGCGGCTAACGAAGGTGCTCGACGAATGCCGGTCCGAGTTGAGCGAGATTCTCGTCGACCCGGCGTTGACGGGCACCGGCGCGGCGCGATTCATCCGCTTGCGGCACCCGCAGGGCGATTCATCACGGCTGGCTGACCGGCTCCTCTGGGCAGTGTGGGACGCGGAATTGACAGTCTATAACGCGACCGAGGATCGCTTGATTGGGTTGCCGAAGCAGAATGTGGTCGAGTATTCCGGTCGCCGGCAGTTTATCGACATCGAAGTCGCGGACATCCCGGGTTTGTTGCACGAATTGTCGGCCGAACCCGGTCTGTCAGCGCTCACCTGCTACGACCAGGACGGCAACATGTTTCAGGTCTGGGCGCATCAAGGCCGGTATGCGGTCGAGTGGCAAGTCTTGCCTTGTCGTGATTTTAAACTGCACCGAATCTGGGTCGCCGGCCGTACCGGGTCGCCCCGCCGGCAAGCGCGCCTCGGGACGGTCGAGTGCGGCTTGGATCTTTTTGCGCAAGAACTCATGCGGGTTGCGGATGTGTACCAGCTTTGGGTGGCGTTTCTCCGTGGCGCACCGCTGCCGGCCAGCCATCATTGGCGCGACGTCACGTCCAAGCTGGATCAACTCGGACAACCGTTCCGCTACAGTACTGTTAGCGAACGCCAGCTCTTCGGAGTGAATTAAGCGCCTGCTACGGCAGGATGTCGCTCACCTTTCGGGAATCTTCTCTAACTAGCACCGGTCGCCTGCACATTAAACAACCAAAGCAACTCGGTCTCGAAATCCATCAGACTTGTGTAGTTTGCCAGTGACACGGCTTGGTTCGCAAGCATGAGTTGCGCGCCGTAATTGAGACGAGCCGGTGAGCGCTGCTGCAACTCTGCGATGAAAACGCGGAAGTTCGCGATGGCTTGCAGTTGTTTCTTGTCGCCGAGACCGGCAAAATTGAAATGGTCGAGACTGAAGGCAAATTGTTCGCCTTGCCGGGTCACGAGCCGGCCAAAGGTCAGCCAACGTTTGGCTTTGACCGCTTGTTTCTCGACTTTCTTGCCGCCGAATAATCCGGGCGGGATGCCGGTCGCCATGAACACGCCCAAGCCGATCAACATCTCTCCGGTCGAGGTCTCCTTGCCGCCCGCTTCCCGGCGCACGATTTCTTCGGAGATGGCGCAGGCGGCGACGATCCGCAGGTCGGCCCAATCAATTAACTTTGCCCCGTCAGGCACGATGCCGGTATCCGTAAATTCCATCCCCTTCATCACGCGCGGATCGGGGGGTTGGCGCAGATTCTCAACCGCAACGCACCCGGCAATCGCACCGGCAAGCCGTTCGGCTTCTTCACGCGTTACGTCGCGTTCGAGAAAACCCCAGCCGCGACGAATTTTTGCCCGAGCGTCGTAATCAGGAATCCCACAGACTTGCCGGACGATGGGGGCGAGCGTGTCGAGACGGGCGACCGGCGATTCGCAAAACAGAACCGAGTAGCTCACTCGTCCTGGGCTTCGGAGGGAGTAAACCCTTCGCCGCCTTCTTGGTTCATGCGCTTCAGGACTTCCGTCATGTCCTCAACTGCATTGAACACTTTACTGGCAACGTAGATGGGGGCTTTTTGCTGGACGGCCAGCGCGATGCAATCACTCGGTCGCGCATCGATTTCGAGAATCTTTTTCCCGAGTTCGTTTTCGGCCTTGAGGATCAAGCGCGCGAAGTAGGTGCTGTTCTTGAGATCATTGATAATGACGCGCTCCACCTTCGCCCCCAGCCCGGTAAAGATGTGACCGATGAGATCGTGGGTGAGCGGGCGTTCCTTCGGCGTGTTGCGCAGAAACATCGTAATCGCCGCGCCCACGCTGTGATCCACGTAGATGACGAAGCATTTCTCGTCAGTCCCAATGAAAACAGCGCACCCATTCGTGGTGGGGAGCACGCCTTTAATTTGGACTTCAACGACGTCGTTCTTCATCGCGGCGCAATCTTATCCCGATTACCGGGAAAAGCAACGGCACTAGAACAAACAAATCGCGGCGGTAATAACCGTCGAGTACAAGCCTTGGGAATGGCCGACCGCCGTCTGCGTGCAGTTGCTCGTGCGGACAATCTTGCCGGACAAGCGGAAGACTTGTTCCTTTTCGTCCCAGGAAGCGTCTTCGTTGAAATCCACGCCGAGCGTTGTGCCCAACATCGCGGCGGCCATGTCTTCGGAGAAATCGCCGGCCGTCTTGTCGTTCATCCCGTAAGCGTGCAGTTCGCTGAGGTAACCATACGCATCTTCGTCCGCCGGCTGGGCGACGCCGATGGAGGCGGCAATGAGCCGGTGCGGTTCATTGGTGGAAATCCGCGCAATGACGGCAAACGTGATTTGCCCCGGCAACAGCGTCGCCTCGCCCTGCTTGCGCGAGATAAGTTTGCAGCGCGGCGGCAGAATGCTCGACACGGTCACGAGATTGCACTTCTCAATCCCGGCATCGCGCAACGCCAGCTCAAAGCTCCGCAGCTCATGTTTATGCGTGCCGACGCCTTTGGTTAAAAATATTCTTGAGGGAACTAATTGCATTTTTATTTTCTCCTAATCTTTCGCGCGCAGAGAAAAACAAATTTCTTGCAGCAATGCAAGAGATTCGTCATCGTCAGCGCAAATAATGACGACGAAAGTAGCCATCATCCAAATGCGCTGCGTCGCGCAGCCGGAAAAAAACCTCGCCGCCGCACTGCGCCACATCGCGACCGCCGCCAAACGCGGCGCCCAAGTGGTCTGCCTGCCGGAACTGTTCCGGTCGCACTATTTTTGCCAGACCGAAGACCACGCGTTCTTCAAACTCGCCGAGCCAATTCCCGGCCCGACCACCGTCGCACTCGGTCAAGCCGCCAAACAACACGGCATCGTCCTCATCGGCTCACTCTTCGAGCGCCGCTCCGCCGGCGTCTACCACAACACCAACGTCATCTTCGACGAAACCGGCACGCTCATCGGCAAATACCGGAAGATGCACATTCCGGACGATCCGCTCTACTACGAGAAATTCTATTTCGCCCCCGGCGACCTCGGCTTCCAGTCTTTCAAAACAAAACACGGCCACCTCGGCACCCTCGTCTGTTGGGATCAATGGTATCCCGAAGCCGCGCGGCTGACGGCTCTCAAAGGGGCGCAGATTCTCTTCTACCCCACCGCCATCGGCTGGCATCGCAAAGAGAAAGCGCAGTTCGGCAAGAAACAGTACGACGCCTGGGTCACCATCCAACGGTCCCACGCCATCGCCAACGGCTGCTTTGTCGCGTCCCCCAACCGGATCGGCAAAGAAGGCACGCTCCAATTCTGGGGCGGCTCATTTATCTGCGATCCGTTCGGCGAAATCATCACCCGCGCCAGCCACGACAAGGAAGAGATTCTCATTGCCAATTGCGACCTCAAACAAGTCGAGATCACCCGGCAACATTGGCCATTCCTCCGCGACCGCCGCATCGACGCCTACGCCGGTATCACCCACCGCTTCCTCGATTGATCGGAACAATAAAATGAGCAAACCCACCGTCGCCATCATCGGCGCAAGCGCCGACCCCAATAAGTTCGGCAACAAATCCATTCACGCCCATTTGAAAGCCGGCTACGATGTCTTCCCGGTCAATCCCAAGGAAGCAACCATCGAAGGCTTGCCGTGCTACAAATCCATCCTCGAAGTGCCAGGCACACTCGACCGGATCAGCCTCTATCTCCCGCCGCCAGTTGCGGTGAAGGTACTGGACGATATCGCGAAGAAAGGCTGTCAGGAGTTGTGGATCAATCCCGGCGTCGAAAGCCCGGAATTGCAGACGAAAGCCGGCACGCTCGGTCTCAACGCGATTTACGCTTGCAGCTATATGGACGCGGCTGCGCATGCCAGTTGAACAGGAGTCGCACCTGTTCAACTACAGCCGATTCGCGCGTAATTCTTTCAGCGAATAGTGCGTCCCGCGCCAATCAATGCCGTCGTTGCAGATCGTCTTCAACGTCGCCCGCCAGATGATGTAAAGAAAAAACAACGTCGTCACCGGTAGCGCGAATGCGTGCCAGCGTTTGACGCCGGGAAAACTGGCGTTGTCCAGATAGAGCACCGCCATCGTCAGCACACAACCCACGTTGAGCCAACGCACCGCGCCGATCGTCACGACCACGGCAACCAGCGGCCAGACGAACACGAGCAATTGCGCGATGGTCGCGGCGATGAGACGCGCCAAACTATACTCCAGCCCGGCAAACGAATTCTTCTCCAAACCCCGGACCAACTCCGGCACAGATGAATACCACTCCACCTTGATCAAGTCGTCGCCCAGCACCAAGTCCTGCCGGTAACCGGACTTCTTCACGAGCTTGCCGAGCATCATGTCGTCGTCGGGACGCATCCGCAGCGGTTCGTGACCGCCAATCTTCCGGTACGCATCGGCGCGCACCAAGTTGAACGCCCCAATGCCGATGTGCCGGGAACTCTTTGGATCGCGCGCTTTCCACGGCTTCGCGTAAAAACCGAAGAAGAGCGAGAACGCGCCCCCAAACATATTGAGCACCGTCCCCGGCATGTCGAGGTGAGGAACAATGGCCAGATGATCGAGCCGCTCCGTCACCAGATATTGCGCCGCCCGCCCAATCACTGTCGCCTCCATGTGAATATCCGCGTCGGTGAACAACAGCAGTTCGCCCGTCGCGTGCCCCGCTCCGGTCTGCTGCGCATGATTCTTGCCCAGCCAACCCTTCGGCAATTCGCGAATGTGCACCACTTTAATCCCCGCCATCCGGTCGAGAATCACGCCGGTCTCATCGTCCGACCGGTCCTCCACCACGATGAACTCAATGTTCGCGTAATCCTGCCGGAGCAAGGACTGGAGCGCTGCTTCAATCTTCCGCGCTTCATTCCGCGCCGCGACAATGACTGACACCCTGGGAGGGCGAGGCTCCCGCCGAGCCGCCGGCAAGTCGCGCAGCTTCTTCAGTGTCCGGGTACCAATCGCAAACTCAATCGTCACCGCGATCAGGCCGAGCAATGTGAATATCGCCAGATAGATCATCGCAAGAGTTTCCTTGCCTGCGCGAAGACGGCGTCGAGCATCGGTTCGGTGAGTTTGCCGGTATTCGTGTTTTGCCGGCTCGGGTGATACGAGGCGAGCACCGGCGGATCGAAATCGTAGAGCCGATTGTGCGCAAACTCCGGCAACGGTTTCACGCCGCGCGTCTTCAGGTAGGTGTCGAACGCGATCTTCCCCAACACGATAATCAACCGGGGACGCATCTGCTGGAGTTCAGCCTTGAGATACCGGTTGCAATTCGCAATCTCCGCCGGCAACGGCTTGTTACCGGGCGGTGCGCAATGACACGCGGCGGTGATATAACAGTCACTGAGTTTCAAGCCATCGTCGCGGCGTTCCCACGTCGGTTGATTCGCGTAGCCAGCTTTGTGCAAAGCCCGGTAAAGCCACTTACCGGAGGAATCGCCGGTAAACATCCGGCCCGTCCGATTCGCGCCGTGCGCCCCGGGCGCGAGTCCAACAATCAAGACCCGCGCCTGCGGATCACCAAAACTCGGCACCGCCTTGCCCCAGTAATCCCAATCCCGGTATTCGCGTTTCTTGGTCAACGCGACTTCCTCGCGCCATTTCACGAGGCGCGGACAATGCCGGCAATTGCTGATGCGGGTGTTGAGATCGTTCATCGGTGGAGCAACCGTTGAATCCGGTTTGAGGATTCGCTGGGAATTTTGATTTTCTGAAACGCCTCATAGGCGGCCATGATTTTATCAGGCGAATGACAAACCAACACAAGATCCGCGCCGGCAAGAACCGATTCAACTACGGCGCCGGTAAAATCGTGAATTGCGCCCATCTCCATATCATCCGTCACCACCACGCCGGTAAAGCCAAGCTGGTTGCGGAGCAGATCGGTGATGATCCTTGATGAAAGAGTGGCCGGCTTCGGGGTCTTGCCGTCGAACGCCGTGTAATGGCCGTGGCTGACCATGATGAGCGGCAGTCGATCCCGCAAGTTGACGAAGGGCTGAACATCCGCAGCCAGCAGTTCGTCCCGGCTTCGCGTGATGGTCGGCAAGAGTTCGTGGGAGTCCTGTTGCGCCCCGCCAAGACCGGGGAAATGTTTGGCGCAAGCGAGAATGTTCTCACCTTGCAGCCCATCAATAAACTCACCGGCCCACCGGGTAACTTCCGCCGCCGTTGTCCCCCAACAGCGTTCGCGCAACGCATTGTCGGCGTCCGTTTCCAAATCGAGCACTGGCGCAAAATCGAGATCGATGCCGTAGTCGCGCAACGCCCGGCCGATTTGCCGGCCGAAGTCGTGCGCGTTGCCGGTCTGTTTGATGTCGGCGATGCCCGGCAATTCGCCCATGACGAAGCGGAGCCGGTTGACGCGTTTGTTTTCCTGATCGATGGCGATCAGCGGCCGCACCGGTAGCTCGTCGTGGAGTTGGCGCGTGAAGTTTCGCAGTTGCTCCGGGCTGTCGATGTTGCGGGAGAAAAGGACGACGCCACCCGGGCGGACGGTTTCGAGCAACCGGCGCGTGTCGGGTGTGAGCGCGGTGCCGGTGATTCCGACGCAGAGATGTTGGCCGACGTTTGCAATTGATTGCGACATCGGGCACACTCTAAACATCTGGAGGTAAATTGTGAAGCAGTTGCGCGAATTGACGATCATGACCCCGAACAAACCCGGCAAGTTGTCGCAGGTGCTGCGAACGTTGCCGGCGGCGAAGGTTAATCTGCAGGCGATTGATTCGTCGTCGGGGTACGATTTGAATCTGGTGCGGCTGATCACGTCCGACGCGACGAAGACGAAGCGGGCGTTGGAGAAACTCGGCTATCAAGTGACCGAGACAGCCGTGCTGGCGGTGACGATCATCGACCAGCCGGGGCAACTCGCGAAGATCACCAGCGCGTTGGGCAAGGCCAAAGTTAATATTGATTACATGTACGCCACGGCGGCGGCGAACGGCGCGGAGGCATTGGTGGTTTTCCATCTTTCCGATAGTATCGCCGGCGAGAAAGCGTTGCGGGCGGCGGGTTGGCAATAAGACAGGAACTATATGGCGATTAAAATACCGGATGAATTAAAGGCGGATGTGCCGCAGACTTTTTGGGGGAAGATTCTCACTGCCACGCCGATCGTGATGACGGTGATTGCCACGGCGCTGGCCGGGTTGGCCTCAAGCGAGATGACCCGCGGGCATTACCATCTTTCGCTCGCTGGCCAGCGGCAATCCAAAGCCGGCGATCAATGGAGTTTCTTCCAGGCCAAACGCCTCCGCGGCGCTTTGCAACGGAACACGCTCGATGTCTTGCAGAGCACGACGGAAGTACATCCGCTCGACTTGGACGAGTCTATCGATCCGGTAACACGCGCGGCATTGCAACAGGGTCAGCTACCGGAGATCGGCAACGGGGTTGCGCTCGATTCAAATGTGAAAGCCGCTTTGGAGGCCGTCGAGGCCACCAAGCCGGATGCCGAGATCGCCGCGCTGATTATGGCGTTGCCGGATCCAACTCTTGACGCCGCGATCCGCGGCGCCAAAGATCGCACGTTGGCTTTTGACGCGGCCACGAAGCCGGTCAATCAGGCAATCGACCGGCTAGAAAAACAGTTTTCCGCAAAACCGAATCTCCGGGATTTCATCGCGGCGCGCCTGCGTTATGCCGCGGCCCGGTATGATGGGGAAGCGCGCTTGAATCAGGCGGTGGCCGTTTTGTACGAGTTGCAGGTGCGTAAGAGCAACCTCATCGCCGAACGCCACGCGAAACGCAGTCAGCGTTTCTTCTATGGGATGCTGGCCGCGCAGGCGGCGGTGATCATGGCGACGTTTGCGATCGCAACCAAGAAACGCAGCCTGCTGTGGTCTCTCGCGGCGGCGGCCGGCGCGGGGGCGGTTTCGTTCGCGATTTACGTGTATTTGTTTGTGTAGACCTACCGGCGACCGAAACTGATGTTCGGGGTCGGCGCGGGATGCGAGTCACACGCGGCGTTCGTGGGGACATCGGTCCCGGCGGCGCTGGGCTTCACGTAGCCGTTCTTGATCAACCACGCTTCGACTTCGTCGCCACTGACGTCAGCCACGATCTTCCCGTCGACGTCGAGGGTCGGCTGCAAAGGCTGGCCGCTTTTCTCGACCATCTCTTGGTAGTATTCGGCGTTGTTTATGATGTCGCGGTCTTCGTAGGCGAGGCTGTATTTCTTCAGGACGGCGCGAACGCCGTTGCTCCAGCCGCACGAGGGTTTCATGTACGCAATAATTTTGGGTTGGTTCATAGTTCCTTTCTTATGCTTCAAAGTGCCGGCGAATGCAAGTGACGCACCATTATAACTTCGCAACTTTCACATCGAGAATGCCTTTGTCTTGGCGAATCTCGGCCATCACGGCGTCGCTCGGCGCGCTGTCGAGGTTCAAAACGGTGAGCGCTTTGCCGCCTTGTTTGTCGCGACCGAGGGACATGCCGGCGATGTTGATGCCGTGCTTGCCCATGATCGTGCCGATCCAGCCGACGATACCGGGGCGGTCGGTGTTGGTCATGAGGAACACGATGCCGGTCGGGATGGCTTCCACCGGCATGTCGTTGATGCGGACGATGCGCGGGTTGTTTAGCGAACCGTAGAATGTGCCGGCCACACTATGGCCATCGGCCCGGACGGTAATGAGTTCGGTGTAGTCTTCCGACTCGGCGGTTTTGATTTCGTCGACGCGCAAACCGAGGTTGCCGGCCACAACTGGCGCGTTGACGTAATTGATTTCTGCGCCCTGCGCTTTGCTGAGGAGGCCGATGAGGATGGCGCGTTGAATGGGATTTGTCTCCCACTCGGCGGCCTTGCCGGAGAACTCAATGGTGATGCGTTCGAGTCGGGCCGGGGCGAGTTGGGCGAGTAACCGGCCCAACGTTTCACCGAAGGTGAGGACCGGGCGGAGTTTCGCCAGCACTTTGGCGTCGATGCTCGGCATGTTCACGGCATTGCGAATGGTGCCGCCGGCCAGAACGTCGGCGACTTGTTCGGCGACTTCGGTACCGACGGATTCCTGAGCTTCCGTGGTGGACGCACCGAGGTGCGGCGTAAGGACGATGTTGTCGAGCGCGAGTAACGGCGATTCTTTTGGCGGCTCGGTCTCGTACACATCGAGCGCGGCGCCGGCAACCTGACCGGATTTCAGCGCTTCAAAAAGATCGGCTTCCACGATGAGGCCGCCGCGGGCGCAGTTGATGAGCCGGACGCCTTTTTTCATTTTCGCGATTGTGTCTTTGTTGATCATGCCGCGAGTTTGGTCGGTCATGGGCACGTGCACGGTGATGAAATCGGCTTGCGGGTAAATCTGATCGAGTTCGCAGACTTCGACTTGCAGCGCTTTCGCGCGGCTGAGGCTGAGGAACGGGTCGTACACGAGGACGCGCATGCCGAACGCAATGGCGCGGCGCGCGACTTCGCCGCCGATGCGGCCCATGCCGATGATGCCGAGCGTTTTGTTGTAGAGCTCGACGCCTTCGAAGGATTTGCGATCCCACTTGCCGGCTTTCATCGTGGCGTGGGCTTGCGGGATTTTGCGGGCGAGCGCCATCATCATGGAGAACGTGTGCTCGCAAGTGGAGATGGTGTTGCCGGCGGGGGTGTTCATGACGATGATGCCGCGCCGGGTGGCGGCTTCCACGTCCACATTGTCAACGCCGACGCCGGCCCGGCCGACGACGCGGAGTTTGGTGGCAGCGGCAATGACTTTGGCATTCACTTTCGTCTGACTGCGGACGATAAGCGCGTCGTAGTCGGCGATGATTTGGAGGAGCGCGTCCTCTTTCAGGCCGAGATTGACGTCGACGTGGAAGGCCGGGTTGGCACGGAGGAGAGCGACGCCTTTTTCGGAAATGGGATCGGAAACGAGTATTTTCATAGGTTGCATTCGGCGGTCAATTTGCGATGTTAGACGGCGTTCGACAAGAACTAATTAATATGCAAATCAAACTTTATTCCCGGGGAATGTGCGGCTGGTGTCAGGATGCGAAGGCTTACCTGAAAGAACAGAAGCTGGCCTACCAGGAAATTGATGTCGGCCGGGACCGGGTCGCGTACGAGGAAATGGTCAAGCTTTCCGGTCAGTCGCTTGTTCCCACGATCGTGATCGACGGCAAGGTGTTGGCGGATTTTGACGTGGAGCAGTTGAAGAAGTTTCTCGCGCAACTGAATTAAGCGCCTCCAAAACGTCCTCAGGTTGTGGCGTGGTCTCCTGTCCGTGACATTTCTCCGGACCGAAGTACCCACAGACTTCGAATTTCGCCGCGGTCAGAAGACCTGCGCCGAACGTTGCGATTGTACTGGGAGACCCCTCACCCGGGGGAGAGGCGGCGAGCCCCGCGAGCGGTGTGGTGGCGTGGCAGCTCGTGATCGAAGCCACGCTGTTTGTGACCGGCGCCGTCGTTGATGTCTGGACCGGTACGAAGCCAGGCGGCAACGACTCGGTCGGCCCATACACGAGGATCGCCGGCTGCGACCCGAACGCGACATTAACCTGGAGGCCCAATAGCCATGCGCCCCCAGCAACCCGGCCTTGTACATCCGAGCTTGTTAAAACTTCTCACCCGAAATAGCATTGCCGCGCTAGGAAACTGCGTAATGAACCTGAACAAATCGATCCGCCGCTGGTCAACCGGCAGTCTTTTCCTCGGCCTCATCGCTCTCGGCACATCCGCCCACGCGCAGTATACCGCCACCAAAATGCTCCTCCGCGACGCCACCCGTGGCAAAACTGCGACGCAAACTCAGTTTGTCTTTCTGCCGGGCGATACGTACAGTGCAAACCAGCGCCACCGGTAAACCGTGAACAACGACCAAGCAAATCAGCACTTTGTGTTGGCTGCGCCGTCTTGTCGAACTCGGCTTTGCCGGTCGAGTTTGTCCCATTAACAATGATAGGAGTGACTGTGAGCCGATTTCGCTACGCTCGTTGGATTCTGCCAGTGACGTTCTTA
>JBAXYB010000030.1:0-28293 GCA_037127585.1 Verrucomicrobiota bacterium | reverse complement strand
AAACTTTTCACCGCCAACTCGCAGGGGTTTTTCAGCGGAATCGACAATTGACAGATTCTCCCGAATCCGCGCCAGTTTGCGCCGCACTTCCGCATTCGCCTGACTTTGTCAGCGGGCACGCAAGCCGAGTCAGACGAGACGCACCAGTGATGGGTCTGGTGCAACTGATACGCCGCGATGTCGTTTTCGTGGCAATCTACACGCATGTGCTGAACCGTCCCGGGCTGGCCGTCAGAAGTCCGCTGGATGGGTAAGCGGGCGATCGGCTGTCAGCGATCAATGCACGCTGCGTCCAGTTGAGTGATTGGTGAGCCCTGCCGGGGTGCACGACCGGCCCAACAGTCTGTTAGATGAGGTCAGAAAAGATGACGAATTTGGCGTTAGTCCCGTTCACGGTTTACAGTTCACAGTTTACAGGTCTCCAGTCTCCGGTCTCAGGTCGCTGTCGGTCCGGATCGCCTCTCCCCCCCGAGGGAGAGGCCGGCCCGTGTCGTTTCGGGCCGGGTGAGGGGGAGCCGGTCGCGGCACTGAGGCCGATCCCACATTTGCAGCGGCTGGATTCGTTCGGCGATCCCAGACCTCGGCGCTTGACACAAGCGCCGCTACACCAGCGCGACGCCGATGCCGGTGTAGTCGCGGCGCTGAGGCCGCTCCTACTTTCACGGCGGCACGCGGCTAATCAACTGGGCAATGTAATCGGAAAACCAGCCGTGGTAGGCGGTTTGTAGTTTCGGATCTTTCCAATCGCTGCCAGTGATTTGGTGGCGACAGGTCGCCGCCTGACACCGGCAGGTGAAGACATCGTAATCGCAGCCATCGGTCATGGCGTAGTCATAGGTGATTTCCGCGGCGGCCGGGATGTTGCGCATGGCGACGAGGGTGTGGGTGCCGCGGATGCCGCAATTGGGCCGGCAGGAATGGTTGACGTGATCCGCGACGCCCGCCGTGGCGGGGACGAGGAATTGGTCGGGCCCAATCTGTGAGCAATTCCGGTAACGCGGCTCGGCGAAGTTTTGTTCGACTTCCGCGGCGGTGGCGATGAAGCCACTCCAGGTGACGATGGTGGCACCGGCCGCGATGGCGACAGATGAAAAAAGTCCCTGACCGTTGATAGGCGATGGGCCGAGGTAGAGGGCTGGGTGTTGGTAGGGCACGTGGCCGGGGACGTTACAGGTTGGCCGGGGCGACGGCAATCCGGTTCGGGATTGGCTTCTGGGGTGGAACTGTGTAAATGCACGCGGATAAATTTATGAGCACTGAATTGTTAAACGGGATGGCCGGGTTTGTAACGCAGATTGCCGGGGAATTGAAACTGACGCTGCACAGCGTGGTCGCCACGGCGCAATTGCTCGCCGAGGGCGCGACGGTGCCCTTCATCGCCCGGTATCGCAAAGAGGTGACCGGGTCATTGGATGAAGTGGCGATCACGAATATCCGCGACCGGCTGGCGCAATTGGTCGAGCTGGAATCCCGTCGGGCGGCGATCAGCAAGTCGCTGGCGGAACGGCAACTGTTGACGCCGGCTTTACAGCAGAAGATTGCCGGGGCGGGGACGTTGCCGGCGTTGGAGGATGTGTTTGCGCCGTACCGGCCGAAGCGGCGGACGCGGGCGACGATGGCGCGCGAGAAAGGGTTGGAGCCGCTGGCGAATTGGCTCTTGGCGAATCAAACCGGAAGTGTCAATCCGTCGAGCGAAGCCGGCAAGTTTGTGGTGTTGAGTGAGGATAAAGATAAAGCGGTCGCGACGGCCGATGAGGCGTTGGCGGGAGCGCGCGATATCTTGGCGGAACGGTTTACGGATGATCCCGAGGCGCGCCGGCAGGTCCGGGCGTTGTTTGAGCAGGAGGCGGTGATCGCGACGAAAGTGTTGCTGGGGGAAGCGGCGAAACCGGAGGCGGCGAAGTTCCGGGATTATTTTGCGTGGTCGGAGCCGTTGGCGAAATGTCCGTCGCACCGGCTCTTGGCGATGCGCCGGGGGGAGGCGGAAGGGGCGTTGTTGATGCGGATCACGGTGGACGAGGCGCGGGCGACCGGGTTGGTGAAAAATTTGTTTGTGAAAGGCGGGAGCCCGGCAGCGCAGCAGGTGGCGTTGGCGTGCGAGGATGGGTACAAGCGGCTGTTGGCGTTGTCGCTGGAGACGGATGCGCGGTTGGCGGCCAAGAAAAAAGCTGATATCGAGGCGATCCGGGTGTTCGTGGAAAATATGCGGGAGTTGTTGCTGGCGCCGCCGTTGGGGCAGAAGAAAGTGTTTGCGATTGATCCTGGCTTTCGGACCGGCTGTAAAATTGTGGTGCTCGATGCGCAGGGGAAATTGTTATTCGACGATGTGATCTATCCGACGACCGGCGCGGAACTGCAATTGCGGCAAGCGGTGGAGAAGGTGAAGAAGTTGGTCGCGCATTTTGGCATTGAAGCCGTCGCCATCGGGAATGGTACCGCCGGGCGGGAGACGGAGACGTTCATCCAGAGCCTCGGGCTGGCGAAGACGATCCCGGTGCTGATGGTCAATGAAAGCGGGGCGTCGATTTATTCTGCCAGCGCGGTGGCGCGGGAGGAGTTTCCCGAGAAGGATATTACCGTGCGCGGGGCGGTTTCGATTGGCCGGCGGTTGATGGATCCGCTAGCGGAATTGGTGAAGATCGATCCAAAAAGTATCGGGGTAGGGCAGTACCAGCACGACGTGGATCAGACGTTGTTGAAACACGGGCTGGATGATGCGGTCATCTCCTGCGTCAATCGGGTCGGCGTGGAAGTGAACACGGCGAGCAAGCAACTGTTGAGTTATGTGTCGGGTCTGAACGAGACGATTGCGGAGAACATCGTGGCGTGGCGGAATGCGAACGGTCCGTTCAAATCCCGGGCGGAGTTGAAGAAGGTGCCGCGACTTGGCGAGAAGACGTTCGAGCAGGCAGCCGGGTTTCTGCGGATTCGAGGTGCCGCGGATCCGCTCGACACCAGCGCGGTGCATCCCGAGAGTTACCCGGTGGTGCAGCAGATGGCGCAGGATTTGACCTGTACGGTGCAAGACTTGATGCGCGATGCCAATCTCCGCACGAAGATCAAGGTGGAGAAGTATGTCACCAGCACGGTTGGCTTGCCGACGCTCAAGGATATTCTGGCTGAGTTGGCGAAACCGGGTCGGGATCCGCGGCAACAGTTTGAAGTTTTCCATTTCGCCGACGGGGTGACGAAGTTGGCGGATCTCAAGCCCGGCCTGAAGCTGCCGGGGCTCGTGACGAATGTGACCGCTTTCGGCGCGTTCGTGGACGTCGGGGTGCATCAAGATGGCCTCGTGCACATCAGCCAATTGTCGGACAACTTTGTGAAGGACCCGAATGACGCGGTGAAAGTGGGGCAGCGGGTACAGGTGACGGTGATCGAAGTGGATATGGAGCGCAACCGGATTGCGCTCTCGATGAAGGCCCGGCCGGAGATTGGGCCGCGGCAGACCAGCTCGGCACCTGTTTCACGGAGTGCCAAACCGGCGGCGTCGGGATTTGGGCGCAACCCGTTCAACGATGCGTTTAGCAATTTGTAAGCGCCGGCATTGCTGATAGGGTTGGAATGACGATATGAAAATATTCGGACTGTCATTTCTGTTGAGCTTGCTCGGCGCCGGCCTAACGGTTGGTGCTGGAGGGGAAACGACGAATTCTCCGGCAGCGCTGACTTTGGCAGAGGAGGATCGGCTGCTTATTTTCGCGCCGCACCCGGACGATGAGTCGTTGACGTGTGCCGGTTTGATTCAAGCCGCCGTCGCGATGAATGTGCCGGTGCGCGTAGTCTGGCTCACCAATGGCGACAATAACGAATGGTCGTTCATCCTGTACCGGCACCATCTGGTGATCAAGGCGTCCGCCGAACGCGCGATGGGCGAGGTGCGCCATGCGGAAGCCGTCGCCGCGATGAAGGCGGTGGGGTTGGGGGCGGAACATTTGACGTTCCTCGGCTACCCGGATTTCGGCACGTTGCATATTTGGAACAGCCACTGGGGCGACCGGCCGCCATTCAAAAGCATGCTGACCAAGGTGACGGCGGTGCCGTATGCCGACTCGTTTCGCCCCGGTGCGCCGTACAAAGGCCAAGACATCGTGCGCGACATCACGGCGAACTTGCGGGAGTTCAAGCCGACCAAAGTTTTCTGCTCGCATCCCTCCGATCTCAACGTCGATCATCAGGCGCTGTACTTATTCACGCGGATCGCGCTGTGGGATGTCGAAAAAGAAATGCAGCCGGTGCTCTATCCGTTCCCGGTGCACGCCGCGAAATGGCCGAGGCCGGCCGGCCTCCATCCGCAAGTTCCGCTGGTCCCGCCGTCCCAATACGCCGGTGGGGGGATTAATTGGGCGGCCCATTCGCTGACCAAGTCCCAGATGGCGGTGAAAGAAGCCGCGTTGCGCGCGCACGTCAGCCAAATGAATTACAGCAAAGGCTTCATGCTCTCGATGGTGCGCGCCAATGAATTGTTCGGCGACTTCCCGCCGGTGGTTTTGGCGGATGTCGCGCCGGCAACGGCGCACGCGACCGGTCACTTCCAACGCGCTCCCGAATTGCACGGCGAGTTGACCGAAGCTGAGCGGGCCAAGTTCGTCGGCGTTGAGCAAGTTCGGATGTGGCGGGTGGCGGATGATTTGGTGATGGCAGTTAATTTCTCACGGCCACTCGGCAAGGAAGTATCTGCGACTGTCTCCGCGTTCGGGTATCGGTCCGACCGGCCCTTCGAGCAAATGCCCAAACTGCGGGTCGTGTTCGGCCCTGTGAAGCATGAAGTCTTCGACCAAGAGCGCCTGTTGCCGGCGGACACCGTTCGGTTGCAGCGCGCGGCGCGACAGGTGACTGTCCGGATTCCGTTAGTCGCTCTCGGAAATCCACCACGGGCGCTCACCAGTGTTCACACCTATCTGGGAGTTGATCCGCTCGACTGGGCCGAGTGGCGGGTCGTCGAAATTGGGGCGCAGCCGGCTCTATGAAAATAACACGATATTGTCTGATGTTCGCCAGTGCACTGGGACTGGTCGCAATCGCGCCGGCACAGGAAATAATCCGGGGCGCACCGGCGGCACCGGCAAAACGCAGTGCGACCGAGTTGGAGCGACTGGCGGCCCCCATTGCGCTGTATCCCGATCCGTTGCTCGCGGTCATCCTGCCGGCAGCGGTCTATCCGGTGGAGATTGTCCAAGCCGCGCGCTTTGTCACCAATCCCGATAATCTTCCCAAGCTCGACGCCCAACCGTGGGATGCGAACGTCAAAGCCGTCGCCAAGATTCCGGCCGTCATCAAGAAGATGAATGATGACTTGAGCTGGACTGTGGAACTCGGGCAGGCGTTTCTGGATCAGCCCGGCGAATTGATGGACAGCATTCAGGCTCTCCGCGCGCAAGCTCAGGCGGCCGGCACGCTGCGGACTTCACCCCAGCAGATCGTGACGGTCACCAATGCCGTCGTCGAGCGCTACTATGAAACCCAGATTGTGTATGTGACCAACACGGTCGTCGAAGTTGTGCCGGCGAATCCGCAGGTGATTTATGTGCCGGTCTACAACCCGACTGTCATCTACGCGCCGCCACCAACGATTGTCTATAGCTCGGAACCGTTGGTGACGTTTGGATACGGGATCGGAGTGGGCAGCCTGCTGGTGAACAATCACTGCGACTGGTATTACGGCAACGTTTACTATGGACCGAGTCGCGTCGTGATTTCGGGTGGCAGCGGATCCGGTCACTATCCGTATTATCCGCCGCCCACCGGCTGCCGGCCTCCGCCGTATTACCGGCCGCCGTCGCTGTCTTATCCAGCCAAGCCGCCAAACAAAACCGGCGTGCGACCGCCCCTGCCGGCGCAGCCAAGCCCGGCTGTCATGCGGAGTCTGCCTAAAGCGACACAGGTCCAACCGGCCGCGATTAACATTCGACAGTTGCCGCCAGTAGTTGCTCCGGGAGAGAGCGCGCCTGGGAAAGTCGGGAATGACGTCAATCCCGCAGTCCAATCCGGGAGGCAGAAATAATTGCGGGATGTGTCGGATGGCGTTTTGCTAGCTCGCGCTGGACTTCTGGCCCGAGGTGGACAACAATAGCGCATATGAATATCAAATCTTTTCCAGCAGTTGCGGTGGCGGTTGTGTTGTTGGCCGGTTGTAAGACGCCTCAGAAACAAGTCAAGTACATCGACCCCAGTTCCCCCGGCGGCGCTGCCGGCACCGGCATTGAATCTCAAGACATCGGCGCCGCGGCACAAAAGGCCGCCCAGTCGATTCTCAATCTCCCCCAAATCGCCCAAGCGGCCACGCCGCCGATCTGTCTGATTACGCCGGTCACCAATCGCAGTTCTTCGCCAGTCGACACCGATCTGTACACGGTCAAGCTGCGCGGCATCTTGATGCAATACAGCGGCGGCAAAGTGCGTTTCCTCGCCCGCGATGCCGGCTGGGGCGCGAACAAAACCGAAGTCGACTTGCGCAAGGCCGGCGAAGTTCAGCCCGGCGCGGCGCGCAATGCCGCCACCTACGATTATCTGCTCACGGCGGAATTGCGCGGCATCTCCGGCGCCAATGCCTCGGGACGGACCGAATACTTCTTGGTGGCCTTCAAGCTCGTCGATTTCAACGACATGTTGGTTTGGGAAAACCAGTATGAAGTGAAGAAGGTCGGCAAGGAAAACACCATCTATCGCTGAGCGCCGGTCATGAAAGCGGCGCAACTCCGGCAGTGCCTCTGGCTGCTGCCGGTCATACTTTTGCTCACTAGCGGTTGTGCGACAACGTCCGGGCCGTTGTCGGCGTCCGGTAAGCACATTTCAGCCGCGGCCATTTCCAATGCCGTTCAGGCCGTGGCCGACCAACAGATACCGGCGCCGATTCGACCGCCCTTCGTCGCGATGTACGCCGAGGGCCGCGAGAACCAGGCGTTGCATGCGATGCGTGCCGGGCTGGCGGCGTTGTACATCGGTCAGTTTCCGTTGGCCGCGCGCACATTGGACGAGGCGATTGTCGATGTTGATTCAATGATTGCCGGCGCTGCGGCCGCGCAACGGGCGACCGGTAAGTTTGTTGGGGAACAAGAGAAATGGTTCAAAGGCGAATCCTACGAGCGCTCGGCACTGTACTTCTTCCGCGGACTGCTCTATCTCGGCGTCAATGATTTTGGGAACGCCGCGGCATGTTTCAAACGCGCCCAGCTCTTCGATGTGACCGGTGACGACGCGCCGGATTTTGCCGGTGACTGGTACAGCTGCGAATGGGCGCTGGCGTTCGCGCAATACAAACAAGGTTTTCCCGCCGATGCGCAACAAGCGTTGGATCGCGCGGCGAAGTTCTCCACCCGGCAAGGCGTCGTGCCGCCGCCCGCGCCCAATCAGAATGTCCTGGTCGTGGTTCTGACCGGTGGCGGCCCGATCAAAACTCGAGCCGGCGAATATGGCGAACGCTTGGTGTACCGGGACGGTCCGAACCCGATCACCGAAATCGAGATTCGGCAGGGCGACCGGGTGCTGGCCCGGTCGGCCCCGGCGGAGAGTTTGTATGTGCAGGCCACGACCCGCGGCACCCGGCAAGTTGATTACGTCTTGGCCGGTAAAGCGAACTTCAAACACGGAACGCAGACCACTGCGGCGGTGTTGGGCATGGGCGCGGTCATCGCGTCGCAACAGCGAAACAACACCGCGACCGGCATTCTTGCCGGGTTGGCGTTGATTAGTGCAGTCGTATCCTCGGCCACCACGCCCGCGGCCGATATCCGGATGGTGGACAATTTACCGCATTCGATTTACTTGATTGGCTTGACGCTGCCGCCCGGAGAGCAGAAATTCGAAGTGTGCGGTCGCGGGCCAAACCCGCAGACGGTGTTCGCGAGCCCGGTGGTTCGACCGGGCGATCCGCTGCAAATCGTGTACGTCAAAATGTGAGAGGAAAAATAAGAATGAAAATCAAAGCATGGCTGATGATGGCGGTAGTGGTGGCTGGAGCTGGTTGCGGAACGCGGCCGGATGGCCCGCATCGTGACGCGACGCAGCCGTATAATCCAGATGCCCCGGCGCATCCACCGGAAGGCCCGTACCTCGGCGTCGCCAAGCCGAACAATCCAGAAGCCGCCGGTAAACCGGTCGTGTTGCTGAACAGCGACCTGGTGCGCACGTTGGCCGTCGATCAGGCGCCGACGGTTCGGCGCAACGCGAACGGGTTGTTGGAAATCCAAGCCGGCCTGCGGAACCGGACCGACAACCAGCGGTTGCGGATCCAAGTCCAGACGCTGTTCTTTAATGAGAGTGGCCAAGTCTTGTACAGCCAACCGGGGAGTGAAGCGGCGTGGCAGATCTTGGTGCTTTCGCCGAACCAAACGACCTACTACATGCAACAGGCACTGACCCCTGAGGCCACCCGGTTCGTCGTTCGCGTTCGGTACGTCAACAAGACTCGCTGACAGTGTGCCCGGCGTTCAAAAGCCTGTCTTTAAAGACTTGCTTTTCCAGCGGATCCCGCTAGTTTCAGCGTCTCCCCGAGCCGAAAGCCTCGGGGAGACGCTTTTTTATGACACAACAAATCCGCAACATCGCTATTATTGCCCACGTCGACCACGGCAAAACCACACTCGTCGACAAACTCCTCCGGGAAGGCGGCGTCTATCGCGCCAACCAGGAAATGGAAGAGCGCGCCATGGACTCCATGGACCTCGAAAAAGAGAAGGGCATCACCATTCGCGCCAAGAATGCTTCCGTCCACTGGAAGGATTGTCTCATCAACATCGTCGACACCCCCGGCCACGCGGATTTCGGCGGCGAAGTCGAACGAATCCTCGGCATGGTGGACGGCGTCCTCCTCCTCGTTGACGCGCTCGACGGCCCGCAGGCGCAGACCCGGTTCGTCCTGAAAAAGGCTCTTGCGCACGGCCTCAAGCCCATCGTCGTCATCAACAAGGTTGACCGCCCGAAGGCCGACCCGCACATGGTGCACGACAAAGTTCTCGAGCTCCTACTCGAACTCAATGCTACCGAAGACCAATTCAATTCCCCGTTCATCTACGCCAGTGCCCGTGACGGATTCGCACTGAAAAACATCGGCGACCCGAAGAACGGTATGACCCCGCTCTTTGAAGCGATCCTCGAACGCATTCCACCCCCCAAGGCCAACCGCGACGCCCCGTTCGAAATGCTCGTCAGCAACCTCGACTGGAGCGACTACGTCGGCCGGATTGCTATCGGCAAAGTCACCGGTGGTCACTGCAAAGCCGGCGATTCGATCGTTTGCATTCACAAGAACGGCAAACGCGAGCGCGGCATCGTCACCAAGCTTTTTGAATTCAGCGGCCTCAAGTCCGGCGAAGTCGTCGCCGCCGAAGCCGGCAACATCGTTGGCATCTCCGGCTTCAAAGAACTCGCCATCGGCGAAACGCTCTGTGACAGCGAAGAGCGCGAACCGGTGCCGTGGACCGAACTCGACCCGCCCACGATCCAAATGCAATTCGCCGTCAACGACGGCCCCCTCGCCGGCAAGGATGGCAAGTACGTCACCGCCCGCCACTTGGGCGAACGTCTCCACAAAGAGACCCGCACCAATATCAGTCTCACCGTCGACGACACCGCCGCCGCCAACATCTTCCTCGTCAGCGCCCGCGGCGAAATGCAGATTGCCGTCCTCGTCGAACAAATGCGTCGCGAAGGCTTCGAAGTTCTCGTCTCCCGCCCCGAAGTCATCCTCCAGGAAAAAGACGGCAAGCGACTCGAACCTTATGAATCCCTCTGGATCGAAGTCCCGAACGAATGTCTCGGCGACATCCTCCAATCGATGGCGTCCCGCAAAGCGAACATCACGAACATGACCCATCACCCTCACGGTGTCGGCATCGAAGCCACCATCCCGACCCGCGGCCTCATCGGTTTCGAAACCGACATGGTCAACCTCACCAGCGGTCGCGGTGTCATGAGTCACATGTTCAAAGAATACGGCGCGTTCGTCGGCGAAATTCTCACCCGCGTGACCGGCACCCTCATCTCGATGGAAACCGGCATCGCCACGGCTTGGGCACTCAATAACATCCAAGAGCGTGGACGGCTCTTCGTCGGCCCCCAAGAGGAAGTCTACGCCGGTATGATCATCGGCGAAAACCCGCGTAACGAAGACATGCCGGTCAATCCGACCAAGACCAAGCATCTCACGAACATGCGCAGTCAAGGTGATGGCAAAGGGATTCAGCTCGAACCGCCCTTAAAGATGAGCCTCGAGCGCTCCATCGAATACATTGCCGGCGACGAATACGTCGAAGCCACGCCGAAAAATCTCCGCCTCCGCAAACGGTTCCTCGACGCCACGCAGCGCAAACGCGCCGCCCAGCGCACCGCCGACGTCGTCGCGTAATCGACCAAGTTACTTCGGAGTCAAAGGCGTTTCGGTTTCGAGAAGAAACCAGAGCGCCTTTTCCCATTCCACTTCACGCACCGGCGTATCATGCCCGCCGCCCGGCATCTCGACATACCGGTGCCGCTTCTTCGCGCGTTCGAGTGAGCCGACCAGTTGTCGGGTGTTCAGCGTGATGAACTCATCGCCGGTCGCGCTGACAATCCAAGCCGGCATCGTGAGCTTACTGACATCCGACGCACCATTGATGGCCGGGCACAACAGAATCAGGCCGGCGTAACTCTTTGGCGCGCGGCTCGCCTCGGTCAACGCCACCCGCCCACCCGCCGACGCCCCGGCCAGTACGATGGTCTCGGGCTTGTACTTCTTCCGTAAATCCGCCAACAACCCGGGAAACTCCTCATCCCGCGGACAGACGTAGACCCAGCCCCACTGGTTCATCAGCGTCCGTAACCGGGTGAACGTCCGGCTAGCCCATTGCGGATCCATGCCTTGCTCTTCCAACCCACCCGCGCCGTGCATGTAAATCAACAACTGTGAATGCTCTGCCGGTTTCGTCGGTTGCTGGACGAGATAAGCATGCGACTCGCCAAACACGTCACGATAACTTGCCTTTTGAACTGCTGGCAAAACAGGCATGTTGGTCTGTTGCGCCTTGGCAACTGATACGGCGACGAAGATTCCGGCCACCAGCAATTTACAGACGATGAAAGCGTGGCGTGGGCGCATCTGGTTTTCTCCGCCGCGAGTGTCTCTCGTGCGGACGGGGAGGTCAAGCACCGACAAACCCCGGCCGCGCTAAACCGCTTGCATTTCGGAAGCCGCGCGCAAGAATGCGGGCGCTATGAGCCAATCTGCTTTTACCGGGTTAGGGGACATTCAATCCATTACGCACGACGAGCGGTCGGTTGACCTTGTTGGCGAAAACGGGCGAGTCCGCGTGACTGTCCTGAGCGACGGACTGGTGCGGGTGCGGGCGACGCAGGCGCCGGATTTCGGGCCAGACTTTTCGTATGCGGTTGCCAAGACGAAGTGGCCAAAGCTCACGCCGCAGGTGCGCGCCGGCAAGGCGGTGACCATCTCGACGAAACAGTTGGTCGTCACCATTGAGAAGTCACCGTTTAGAATCACGTTCGCGCGACCGGATGGGACGGTGTTGAATCGCGATCTCGGCATCGAATGGAATGGGGCGAAAGGGCGGACGCGTCGCGAACTCGCACCGGACGAAATGTTCTTCGGCTGCGGCGAGAAGAGCGGGCAATTCAACAAGCGCGGCGAGCAGTTTTCCAATTGGAATACCGACAACCCCGGGCACACGTTCCTGAACGGGGAACTGTACGTCTCGATTCCGTTTTTAATTAGTAGCGCGGGCGTCCCGCCCGTTGCCGATGACGGAACGACACGGGCGGGACGCCCGCGCCACTACGGCATCTTCTTCGACAACTCACACCGCACGACCTTCAACCTCGGCCAGACCGCCGACGAAAAGCATTACTGGCTCGAAGCCGATGCCGGGGAGATCGACTATTATTTCTTTGCCGGCAACTCCATCAAAGATGTCGTCCATGGTTACACGGAATTGACCGGCCGCATGGGAATGCCACCGCGGTGGGCACTCGGTTACCAGCAATGCCGGTGGAGTTACATGACGGCGGATGAAATCCTCGATGTGGCGAAAGAGTTCCGCACGCGCGGGATACCGGCGGATGTGATGTATTGCGATATTGATTACATGGACGGGTACCGCGTGTTCACCTGGAATCCACAGACGTTCGCCAAGCCGGTCGAGTTCATCGCGAAACTCAAGAAACTCAATTTCAACCTCGTCACCATCGTCGATCCCGGCGTGAAGAACGACGACCAATACCCGGTTTGCAAAGAGGGGAAAGAGCAGGGGATGTTTGTGAAGAAGCCGGACGGCCAGTGGTTCACGGGAAATGTCTGGCCCGGTGAGTGTGTCTTCCCGGATTTCACCAGCGCCCGCGTTCGCGCCTGGTGGGGGACGTGGCAGAAGGTGTTGACCGATGCCGGTGTGGGCGGGTTCTGGAACGACATGAATGAGCCGGCCGTCTGGATCGATAAACTCGGAACCATGCCGGCCGATGTGCTGCACGAGTACGATGGCCAATGGGTGAACCATGCGCGGGCGCACAACGTCTATGGCTTGAACATGGCCCGGACCTCCTATGCCGGCGCGCGCGCGGCCCGGCCGGACACGCGGCCATTCATCATCACCCGCAGTGCCTATGCCGGCGTGCAGCGGTACTCGATGATCTGGACCGGTGACAACCACAGCACGTGGGAAGAATTCGCCCTCAGCCTCCGGCAATGCCTGAATCTCTCGCTTTCCGGCGTCGCGTTCTGCGGTCCGGACGTCGGCGGATTCACGTGGGATTGCCACAGCGAATTGTTTGCACGGTGGGTGCAAGCCGGGGCGTTCTTCCCGTTCTTCCGCAACCACACCGCCCACAGCACCCGCCGGCAGGAACCGTGGACGTTCGGCCCTGAAGTGGAAGCCATCGCGAAGAAGTACATCACGCTGCGTTACACCTTGCTGCCGTACCTCTACAATCTCTTCCACGAGGCCACCGTCGACGGCACCCCGATCATGCGGACGCTCTTCTGGGAATTCCCGGACGACCCGCACGGCTACGCGATTGATGATCAGTTCCTGCTCGGCCCGGCACTGCTCATCGCGCCGGTATTTCAACGCGGCAAACGCCAGCGCACCGTTTACCTGCCGGCGGGCGCGGAGTGGTACGATTACTGGACGAAACAGAAACATGCCGGCGGCCAGCACGTCACCGTGGATGCGCCGCTCGACAAATTACCGCTGTTCGTCCGCGCCGGCACGATTCTGCCGATGACTGTGCCGATTCAACATACCGGGGCGAAGGTGGAGGAGATCATTCTCGATGTGTACCCTGGCCAGAAGACGACCGGCTATTTGTACGAGGATGATGGCAAGAGCTTCGGCTACGAGTCCGGCAAGTCTTCGTTGACGCTGTTCGATTGGGCGGATGGGAAGTTGCGAGTTGTCAAGAAGCGGACCGGGTATGAGTCGCCGGTGAAGCGTCATCGCGTGCTTGTCACCGGTAAGGCGGAATAGTAGTCTTTCAGCCATGAACACATATTCTGAATCACGACCGGCAACGGTCGCCGGGTTGGGCGTGGAATCACGGTCGGTGTTTATCACCCGAACGTATTGTCATTTGATGGTGGCGATTGCGGCATTTATCGGCATTGAAATCTTCCTGTTCATGGGCGGACTGGCCGCGCCGATTGCGAAGGCCATGTTGGGGACGAGCTGGCTCTTAGTTCTTGGCGGGTTTGTGCTCGTGAGCTGGCTGGCACGGAAGGTCGCGCACAGTTCCGCGGCGATCCCGTTGCAATATTTGGCGCTCGGCGGTTATGTCGTGGCCGAAGCCATCATCTTCGTGCCGCTGCTGTTCATGGCGAATTACTACGCGCCCGGGACGATTGCGAGCGCGGCGGTGATCACGGCGGTTGGGTTCTGCGGCTTGTCGGCGGTGGTGTTTTTGACGCGGAAAGATTTCTCGTTCATGCGCGGCATCCTCTTCTGGGGCGGCATGGTGGCGTTGCTGGCCATTGTGGGTGGCGCGATTTTCGGCTACCAACTCGGCACGTTCTTTTCGGTGGCGATGGTGGCGTTGGCGGGTGGGGCGATCTTGTATGATACGTCCAACATTCTGCTGCATTATCCCGAAGACCGGTACGTCGCGGCAAGTCTTGATCTCTTTGCATCGGTCGCGCTGATGTTTTGGTATGTGCTGCGGCTGCTGATGGGCTCGCGCCGGTAATACTGTCGGAAAGCAAACGGGGCGACCGCTTGGTCGCCCCGTTTTGTTTGCCAGAAATGGTTACTTCTTGTCTTCGGCTTTGACGGCTTCGGTGGTGATCCGGATTTTGACCTCGTCGCCAACGCCCATCATGGTTTTCATGCCGTAGTCAGTCCGGTTGATCGTCGTCTCGGCCACCAAGGCGACGCGGGAGTTGCCCCACGGATCTTTGATCGGGCCTTTGAGCGTTACCGGAAGCTGTATCTCTTTCGTCGTCCCGTGCATCGTGAATTTGCCGGTGACGGTTGTCTTATCCCCGTCCTTCGCGACCTTCAGGCTCTCAAACGTGATGGTCGGATACTTCTCGGCATCAAAGAAGTCGGGTTTGCGGAGATGCTCGTCGCGCTTCTCGTTTTGGGTGTCGATGCTTTTGGTTTGGATGGTCGCTTTTGCGGTGGCGAGTGTGTCCTTGTCGATGGTGATTTCGCCGGCAACTTCATTGAAGCGGCCGCTGACTTCGCTGATGACGAGGTGAGCGATAGTGAAACCGACGGTTGTATGTGAGCCGTCGAGTTTGTAGGTGTCGGCCGCCCAACTGCCGGTGCTGACCGCGAGGCTGACCAAGGTTAGGAGGAGGTTGCGGATGGATTTCATCGGGATCGTTCCTTAGGAGTTGATGGGTTGGTTTCGACGGTTAAACAGCACAATCAATTAGCCGCAGGGGCGCGGCGGGCAGCGTCGAGTTGTTGGCGGAGCGCCTCATTCTGATGCCGCAATTCCTCGACGCGGGCTTCGGCTTTCTCGGCACGCAAGCCATTGGCGTTCGCTTCTTCGAGCTGGGATTTCAATAGCGCAATCTCCGTCGCTTCGCCGCTGCTTTGCGGGCGGACAAACGGGGTCTTGACGGTTTCGTCGAGCTGGCTCTTGAGAAGCTTATTCTTTTCCGCAAGTTCATTGCGAAGTTGGGAGAGGGATGCGACTTGATTTTTCTGGGCAGCAAGGTCGGCATTTAGTTGCTCGTTCTGCTTGGCCAATGCGTCCGCTTTGACGCCGGCTTGACGCGCGACAGTCAACTCGGTCTGGGTTGCCGCCAGTTGGTTGCGGAGCGATTCAATTTCTTTCGTCGGGACGGCTGCTTTCTTTTCCAGGTCCATGACGCGGTCGTTGGCCGCTGCAAGCTTACCGGATAGGTCCTTGTTTTGCTTGGCGAGATCGTCAACCTTGGCGGCGCTGGCTGATGCACCAGCGGTTTGCTTCTGCAACTCGCGGACGCGTTGCTCAGAAGTCGCGAGTTTGGACTCGAGGTCTTTGTTCTCCTGAGCGACTTGGTCGGCTCGGGCTGCGGCTTTCTTCGCATTGTCGGTTTCGGTCTTGGCTTTCGCGGTGGCGTTGTTGGAATCGGCAAGTTCAGCGCGCAGTTTCTTTACTTCCGCTGAATCGGCGGCACTGGCGCTAGCTTTGGCGGCGACTTGTTTTTCCAAGTCCTTCATCTTGTCGTTCGTGGCAGCGAGCTTAGCTTGGAGGTCGGCGTTGTCTTTCGCGAGTTGGTCGTTCTTGGCGGCGGCTTTCTTGCCGGCTTCGGCTTGAGATTTGGCATCGGCAAGTTCGGCAGTGGTTTGTTTTTGTAACTCGCGCAGGCGTTGGTCAGAGGTCGCGAGTTTGGCTTGAAGGTCTTTGTTGTCCTGGGCAATTTGATCAGCCTTGGCCGCAGTTTTTTTCGCGTTCTCGGCTTCGGACTTGGCTTTCCCAGTGGCGCTGTTGGAATCGGCAAGCTCAGCGCGGAGTTTCTTTACTTCCGCCGAATCGGCGGCGCTGGCGCTAGCTTTGGCAGCGAGCTTGGCTTGAAGATCCGCGTTGTCTTTCGCGAGTTGGTCGTTCTTGGCTGCGGCTTTCTTGGCGTTCTCGGCTTCGGTCTTGGCTTTCGCAATTGTGTTGTTGGAATCGGCAAGCTCCGCACGGAGTTTCTTTACTTCCGCCGAGTCAGTCGCGCTGCCGGCGGCTTTGGCGGCGAGCTTGGCTTGGAGGTCGGCGTTGTCTTTGGTGAGTTGGTCGTTCTTGGCGGCGGTTTTCTTGCCGGCTTCGGCTTGGGATTTGGCATCGGCAAGTTCGGCTCGCAGCTTCTTCAGCTCGGCGGTTTCGGCGGGATTGGTTGCTGGTTTTGCGGCAACCTGTTTCTCCAAATCTTTGACGCGTTGATTGGCGCTGGCCAGCTTTCCGTCCAATTCTTTATTCTGCTTCGCGTATTGCTCAGCTTGAGCCACGGCTTGTTTGGCGGCATCGGCTTCTTGCCGGGCTTTCTTGAGCTCGGCTGAATCAGCCGTTTTGATGGAATCGGTTTTGCGTTGGGCTTCGGCGAGCTGTGATTTGAGCTCCGCGTTTTGCTTTTGCAGGGCGGTTACTTCGTCCTTGTTCGCGGGAGCCGGGGATACCGGCGCGAAATTCTGACCGGCGGGAAGACCGGCCGCATTTTTGTCTTCACTGGCCGCCTTGCGCGCCGCAGCAAGTTCGGCGGTCAGCGCCTTGTTCTGTTTTTGAAGTTCAGCCAACTGCGCTTGAATGCTTGGCGGCTCAGCGGCGAACGCGGTGCTGATGGCGAGGCAGCTGATCAAGAGGATTATTTTTTTCATGGCTTTGGTCCTAGTTCGCGGTGGGGGTTACCGGGGCGGGGGCGGTCTCGGCTTTGCGGAGACGGGGTTTCAACTCGGGGTTTTTCTCGGCGTAGGTTTCGAGCAGGTGGCGCATGTAGGAATTTTCCTCGCGCAACTTTTTCATCATGGCCGCATTTTTCGCGGTGACGACGGCTTCGGTGTTTTGGGCGGAACCCCGGTTGTTGTCGATCACTTGGATTTGCGGGGCGGTGGCGAGCTTGGCGGCTTCGAGTTGCTGCTGGAGCGCGGCGTTCTGTTTGGCCAATTCCTCGACACGGGCGGTGGCTTGCTCACTCCGGACGACGCCGGCCTTCGCTTCTTCCAGCTGCGCGGTCAATTGCCGGATCTCCTCCGCCTCACCGGTCGTCAACGGTCGGACGAACGAACCTTTCTGGGCTTCTTCGAACTTGGCGGTCAAGATCCTGTTTTCTTCTGCAAGATGCGCGAGCTGGGCCGCATCGGCTTTGGCTTTGTCCACCTTGCTCCAGGCTTCGGCGAGTTCGGCGCGAGTTTGGGCGAGAGTCGCCGCTTGATCCTTTTGTGCGGCCAATTCCGAGCTCAACTGCTGATTCTGTTTGAGCAAGACAACGGCTTGCGCGCCGGTGGTCTTGGCATTGCTTAATTCCGACTGGGAAGCAGCCAACTGTTTGCGCAAGTCCTCCAGTTCCTTGGTGTTGGCCGGAATGGCGGCGCTTTTGCTCGCGACTTTCTTTTCCAAGTCGTTAACATGATCGGTGGCCACGTTCAGCTTGCGCGTCAATTCCTGATTCTGCTTCGCGAGTTCGTCAGCCTTGGCAGTCGCTTTCTTGCCGGCTTCGGCTTGGGCTGTGACTTCGGCCAGTTCGGCGCGGGCTTTCTTGAGATCGGCGGAGTCAGTCGGCGCGGGTTTGTTGGCGGCTTGCTTTTCCAACTCTTTCACGCGTTGATCAGCCGCCATCAATTTGCCTTCGAGATCCTTGTTTTCTTTGGCGATCTGCTCGGCTTTGGCCGCGGCTTTCTTGGCGGTGTCGGCGTCGTCCTTAGCTTTGTCGGCTGCCGCGCGGGCGTCGGCGAGTTGAGTGCGCATCTTTTTCAACTCGGCCGTGTCGGCCGGGAGGCTGCTGGCTTTTGCGGAAACTTGTTTTTCCAATTCCTTCATCCGTTGGTCATCGGTGGCGAGTTTGGCTTGGAGCTCTTTGTTGTCTTTCGCAATCTCGTCGGCTTTGGCCGCGGTCTTCTTGGCTTTGTCGGCTTCGCCCTGCGCCCGGTCGGCGTCGTTGCGCGCCTTCTTGACTTCGCCGGCGGCGGCAGTGACTTTGGCATCCGACTTTTTCTGGATCTCGGCCATCAACTGTTTGAGATCGGCGTTTTGCTTTTGCAACGCCGTCAACTCTTGATTCGTCGGAGCGGACGGGCGACCTGCCGGGCTGAAGTTCTGGCCGGTCGGCAGTACGACAACGTTCTTATCACCGGCCGGACCAACGACCGGCGCTTTGCGGACGTCGGCGAGTTGGGTGGCGAGGCGCTTGTTTTCGCGTTCGAGATCGCTCAACCGGTTGCTGGCTTGCTCGGCTTTGGCGGCTTCGGCTTTGGCGTCGCTGAGTTGGGCGCGCAGTTTTTTCAACTCGGCCTCGCCGGCAGAAGTCGGGGCGGGCTTGGCGGCGGCGGCCAGCTTGGCGGTCAGCTCTTTGTTTTGATTCTCCAAGTCTTGGGCTTTGGAGGCGGCTTGCTTGGCTTTCTCGGTCTCGGCTTTCGCGGCGTCGAGTTCCTTGCGCAGCTTGGCGAGTTCTTCCGAGTCGACGGCAGGCTTGCCGGCTTTCTTTTTGGCGGCGGCGAGGTCGGCGGCTAATGCCTTGTTCTGGCTTTCGAGTTCGGCAATTTGCGTTTGATTGGATTTGCGGGCACTCTCCAAGTCGGCTTTGGCTTTGGCGAGATCGGCCTGAATCGCTTTCGTGTCGGCGGGAGCTTTGCTGGCGACTTTCTTCTCGGCCACGATGACTTCCTTCTTCAAGGTCGCGTTCATCTTTTCGAGGTCGGCCAGTTGCCGGCCCATGGCGGCGCGTTCGGCGCGGTCAACTTCGGCGCGGGCGAGTTGTTTCTTTTGGTCTTCGACTTCCGCTTTGGCTTTGGCGTAAGCGCTGCGGAGCTGTTTGAGTTCGGAGCTTTCGTTGGCGGGCGGCTTGGCGGCAACTTTCTTGGCTTCCTCGGCTTCGGCTTTCGTTTTGGCGAGTTCGGCGCGGAGTTTCTTGAGTTCGTCGGCATCGGCTTTTGTGGGAAGCGCCTTACGGGCGTCGGCGAGTTCGGCGGCGAGTTCCTTGTTTTGCTGTTGGAGCTTGTTGAGTTCGGCTTGGCTACCGGACCGGGCCTTGTCGAGTTCAGCCTTCGTGGCAGCGAGATCGGCGCGGAGGTTTTTCAATTCCTTGGACTCAGCCGGTTTGGCGGCTAATTGCTGGCGGAGGTCGGCAATGTTTTTGTCGCTGGCTTGAATTTTTTCGGTGAGAAGTTGGTTCTCTTCTTTCAGGTGTTTGACCATCTTCGTGTCGACGACCGGCGCCGGTGCGGGAGCCGGGGTGTTCTTGGCCGCGTCAAGATTCGCGAGCAGTTGGGCGTTTTCGGCTTTGAGGCGATCCAATTCGGCACGGAGGCGGGAGGTGGCTTGCGGGGTGGCCAATTCTACGTTGAGCGGTGCGGCGGGAGTCTCGACGACTGGGGCCAGTGCGGCGGTCGGTGTTTCGATAACCGGTGCCGGAGCGGGAGCCGGTACGGCCACTGGCTCGGGTGCGGCGGGGGCTTTGGCGCGGGCGGCTTCGAGCTTTTCCGTCGCGTCTTTGAGCCGGTACTCGACGACCTGCGGATTCCAGTCGGCGGAATTCTTGCGGATCGCTTGAAGCGTGGTGGTGGCTTGGGTGTATTTCTTGACGGCGGTAGCCCAATCCGCGCTCTGCTCGGCGGCTTGGCCTTCTTGCAAGGCGATAAAGGCATCGGCGTAGGCCGAGCCGGGATCATCCACCCCCCGTGCGGTACCGATAGCGACAACCAATGACAGCAAGACGATCAGGTAGTTTTTCATAATTCAGCGATCCTCCAGAGTGGCAACCGTATAGCTAAGCCGGAGGGGGTTTGCAATCCTTTCTCTCAGACGCGTGGCATACGCCGAATGGCGTATGCCGGGCTGGAGGTACTTATGGCATACTCCGCGATCGAGGAACATGAATCGAAGCCAAACCCGCCGGGCGTTTTCGCTCATCGAGTTACTGGTGGTCATCGCGATCATCGGGACGCTGGCGGCGTTGTTGCTGGCGGTCGTTAGCCGCGCCAAAGAAGCGGCGCGCCGGTCACAATGCGCCAACAACCTCCGCCAAATCGGCCAGGCGCTCATCTTATATGGCGGGGATAATCAAGACCGCGTCCCACCGGGTGAAGGTTCGACAAAATTCTCCGGCACGTCGTCGCAACCGTTCGGGAAAGGCTTTGGCTGTCTCATTGGCCGGTATTTACCCGCGCCGACTTCGGCCAGCGGCGCCGGTCTGTGGCGGTGCCCCTCGCAAACCGATCCCTCGGCGCTGGAGGAAAACTCGCTGCCCGGTTGGACCACGGCGAGCGATCAATCCCGCTGGCGCGGCTGCTACTCGTACGCCTTTCGGACGCGCGACAAAAACACGGGCGTCATCGTCAGTCCGGCGGGTGGTTCGTGGGGTGCCGGGCCGTGGCCGGGCGTGCGGCTCAGTGACGGCAATTATGCTTACGCATTTGATCATTGTTCGTCCTCAGCCGGGTTGGGTCGGCTACTCGCGCACAAGACCGGCTACAATTGCGTTTACTACGATGGCCACCTTGAATATTTCGGCGGCGGCAATCTTACGGCGTTGGATTATCTCGCGACCACGTTCGTGGCCACGCCGTGGGATGTCAACTTTTTCAGCTGTCAAAACGTGTTCGACCGGTCGCAAGGCATCTATTACTGAAGCTCGGCTCACCGGCTGCGGCTGAGAATCTCCAACGCGCGCACGATGGCGGTCGCCCGATTCTCGACGTTCATCTTCGGCAGGAGGTGCTCCATGTGTTTCTTCACGGTGCCGACGCTCATGTCGAGGATCAACGCGATCTCGGCGTTCATCTTGCCTTGCGCGACCCAGAACAAGACTTCGGCTTCGCGCGGCGTCAGCCCGAGACTCTCCAGTGGTTTGGCGGAATCAAACGATGGCTGAAAACTCGTTAGCTCTTGCCGGCGGCGCAACCGGGCTTCAATCGCCGCCAACAATTCCGGCACGGTGATGGGCTTGGTGAGGTAATCATCCGCGCCTTGGTTCATGCCGGCGCGGCGGTCGGCGGCGTCGGTCTTGGCGGTGAGGAAGATGACCGGGATCGAGGCCGTGCCGGTGGCGGCGCGCAACTGGCGCAATACTTCATGGCCATCGGCTTTCGGCAGCATGATGTCGCAGAGGATTAAATCCGGTTTCTGCTCCTGCGCCAACGCGATGCCGGCTTGACCGTTGGTCGCGGTCAGCACCGTGAAGTCTTCCATCTGTAAGATCGTGACGATGTTCTGGCGCATCGTCGCGTCATCTTCGATCACGAGAATCTTTTTCATAGCGTTACCGTCACCGTTGTTCCTTTACCGACTTCGCTTGCGAACGCCAGGGTGCCGCCGTGGATCTCGACGCAGCGTTTGACGATGAACAAGCCGAGGCCGGTGCCCGGCACTTCGCCGGCATTGCTGGCGCGCCGGAATGGTTCGCCGAGCGTCGCGATCTCGGCGGCCGGAATGCCGATGCCGTGGTCGATCACGCGCAACGTCGTGCCGCGGACTTCGAGCGTGACCGGCGCTTGGGAATACTTCGCCGCGTTGCTCAGTAAGTTCGTCAGGATATGCCGGAGTAACGCTTCGTCGGCGTTGACGGTGGCCGGCACATCGACACAGATGCATCCGCTGTCGAATTGCCGGCAGAACGCGGCGAGGTCGAGCGGCTGCGGATTGAACGCGAGCCGGTTGGCTTCGAGGCGGCTGAACAGCAACGCGCTTTCCATCAACTCCGCCATCCGTTTGCCGGAGGTTTGGATGTTGGCGAGATGTTCGCGGCGTTGCTCGGGCGGCAACCGGTCGAAATACCGGTCGAGGATGCCGGCGGAGCTGACGATGACGCCGAGCGGGGTGCGAAATTCGTGCGAGACGGTGGAAACGAATTGGCCTTTGAGGCGATTGAGTTCTTCGTTGGCGCGTTGCAAGCGGAGCCGACGCAGCGCTTGGAAATAAGCGAACCCGGCCACCAACGCCGTCATCGCCAGTCCGCCGACCAGAAAGAGCCACGGCCGGTATAAGCCCGCTGTATTCGCAAACGACGGGCGCGCGGTGCCGGCCAGCCGCCAGTGCAATCCCCAGATCGTCATCGACACGACGCGGGCGTTGCCGGGCGGCGTTTCGCCGGGACCGAGCAGCCGCAGGGTGACCGGGCTGAGTTGGGATTGGCGCAACAAATCTTGCCAGAGGTCGGTAGCGGTAAAGGTGGCGAAGGCAAAACCCGTGGCCGCCGGGACGAACAAAATACAATTCGTCGTGCCGCACGCGACCGGCTGCTGCGAGGTCAACGCGAGCCGTTGCGCCGCGCGGAGCAGGGGATCGCTGCTGAGGTCGGTGCCGACTGGATACTGCGGCGCGCGGTTACCGGCGCTGACCAAGCGGACGGTCCCGTCGGCCAAGCCGAGATCGTGCAAGGCGGTCAGATGTTGATGCCAGTCGAGTTCGCTGACAAGTCGGCCGGTGGCGGCCACGGTGCGCGCGGCGTAGGCGTACCGCCAGAGACCATCGCGGGCGTTGTCGAGATGAACCTCGATCTCCCGCGAAAAAGTTTCCTCCGCCTGCCGGTCGGCCTGAGCGCGGACGATCCGGTATTCAACAAGAGTCGCCGCGAGTGAGAGCGCCAAGACGAGGTGCCCGACGGCCAGCCGGCGATCAAACAGGTTCGGCATACGACGCGGTCTGGTTCAATAGATGACTTTGTTCAACGGATACTCGATAATCCCCTCGGCCCCGGCCGCTTTCAACTGCGGGATTATCTCGCGCACAATTTTTTCGTCGATGATGGTTTCCACGGCCACCCAATCGGCGCGCGACAAATTTGAGATCGTCGGGTTGCGCAACGCCGGCAACTCCTGCAACAGCGAATCGAGCTTCGCGCGCGCGACGTTCATCTTCAGGCCGACTTTTTCCTCGGCCTGCAGCGCGCCGCGCAACAGCATGGCCAGCGTCTCGACTTTCTGTTTCTTCCAGGCGTTCTTCCACGACTGCTTGTTCGCGATCAATTGCGGAAAGCTTCGCACCAGCTCTTCGACGATGCGGAGGTTGTTGGCCCGGAGCGACGAGCCGGTCTCGGTGAGTTCCACGATGGCGTCCACCAACTCCGGCGCTTTCACTTCCGTTGCGCCCCAGGAAAATTCGACTTCCGCCGTCACGCCGTTTTTCTTCAACCACCGGCGCGTCGCCTGCACCAGCTCGGTCGCGATGCGTTTGCCCTGCAAATCCTTGACTGACTTGATGGCGGAATCATTCGGCACGGCCAACACCCAGCGTGCCGGATTCGTGGTCTGCTTGCTGTACGCGAGTTCGGCGACGACTTGCACGTCGCTGTCGTTCTCCGAGATCCAGTCCGCGCCGGTCAGGCCGGCGTCGAGAAACCCATGTTCGACGTACCGGCTGATTTCTTGGGCGCGAATCAAGCGCAACTCCAATTCGGAATCGTCCGTGCGCGGGATGTAGCTCCGGCTGCTCGACGTAACCTTCCACCCGGCCTTTGCCAACAAGGCAAAAGTTGATTCCTGTAAGCTGCCTTTCGGCACGCCTAACCGCAATAAGTTCTTCTTGTTGTCGCTCATTCTAAAATCCTGACTTTCCTGCCGGTTACCTGCAACTTGCCGAGTGCGAAGAGGCGGATGGCTTCCGGTAACAACGTATGTTCGGCGATCTGAATGCGTCGGTGCAATGAATCCGCCGTATCGCCCGGCATCACGGGTACGGGTTGTTGCAAAATAACCGGCCCGGCGTCAATCCCTTCGTTCACAAAATGCACCGTGACGCCGGTCACGCGCACGCCGTATTGCACCGCCTGGTCCCAGGCCTTCAACCCCGGGAATGCTGGCAACAACGACGGATGCACATTCATGATGCGGCCCGCGAAAGCCGTTAGGAGCGGCTCTTTCAACACGCGCATATATCCGGCAAGCGCGACCAACCCGACGTTCGCCGCGCGCAAAGTCGCGATAATTTCTTCTTCCAGTTCCGGCTCTAGCTTCGTCTTGAACCGGCTCGGACCGACGGCGTGGGCCGGTATGTTGCGTTGCCGGGCGCGCTGGAGAATGAACGCCTCCGCCACATCGCTGATTACCGTGACCACCTGTCCCGGTATCTGACCTTTTTCGCAAGCCGCGAGAATCGCCTCACAGTTCGAGCCGTTGCCTGAACCGAGGACGCCGATGCGTAAAGCTTTGTCTGTCACGCGTGGCATCTAAAACGATGCCCCGGCAAAACACAAGCGGTGATTCAGCGCCGGAAAAAGCGTTGACGAGTTTGGCGTTTGGGGCTATACGCGAGGCAACGTTCAATCAAGGAGGACGTTCCAAAATGAAGTCAATTTTCAAACAAATTACTGGGTATGGCTGCGGCGTTTTGTGCGCGGCAGCGTTGATGACCGGCTGCGCAACCGGGCCGAAGAGCATGGAGCCGGTCAGCGAGAAGCAAGTCCAACAGAAGAGCGAATTTCTCAAAGGCCTCGCGATCGTCGAACAACCGGCGTTGGAGCCGGAGTGGGCGGACTCCGTCAAGGAGCTGTATCCGAGCTGGCGCCGGCATTACTGGGTTGATCGCGGCCAGTGGGGAAATCGCGGTTACCTCGTCGGCAAGCCGACCGCCGACAGCGAACCGGTTGTTGAAGGCCTCCAGCCGTTGCCGCCTGTCAATACAACCACACTTCAGCCGCCAGCGATTATTGAACAAGAGCCGCCGAAGATCGAGCAAGCTGACCGGCCCACCAAGTACGTCGTCAAGAAAGGTGACTCGCTGTGGAAGATTGCCGGCCGGGTTTATCATAATCCATTGAAGTGGCCGACGATTTTCCGGGCCAACAAAGACAAGATCAAGCATCCGAACCGGATTTACCCTGGTCAAGTTTTGACCATCCCGTGGAATTAGTCACTTGCTGATTTTGTTGAAAGTGGTTTAGTCCGGCATGGCCAGCGAAACTCTTCATTTCGAGAACGCCCGGCTCTCTCAATCGCTCTACGGTAACGAACCCAAGAATCTTCGGCTCGTTGAAGACCTGTTGGGCTTGCGCGTCAGCGCCCGCGAAAACTGGATCAACCTCGAAGGCGAACGCGCCGGGATTGATAAAGCCAAACTCCTTTTCGAAGAGCTCCAGCGCGTCGTCAACACCGGCACCAGCATTCGCCGGCAGGAATTCAGCCGGGCGGTCAGCACCATTTCGCGCGGCGAAGCCTTGCAATTGAAAGAACTCAGCGACCAGCGCGTCGAAGTTTCCCGGCGCAAACGAGCCATTGTGCCGAAGACGGTCAATCAGAAGAATTACATCGACGCCATCCGGCAACACGATGTCGTCATCGGCATCGGCCCCGCCGGCACCGGTAAGACGTACCTCGCGATGGCGATGGCCGTCAACGCCCTCCGGGAAGACAAAGTCGGTCGCATCATTCTCTGTCGGCCCGCCGTCGAAGCCGGTGAAGCGCTCGGATTTCTGCCCGGCACGCTCGAAGACAAAATTTCGCCGTACCTGCGACCGCTCTACGACGCGCTGCATGACATGATGGACCCCGATGAAATCCAGCGGCAGACGGAGCGCGGCATCATCGAGATTGCGCCGCTGGCCTTCATGCGGGGGCGGACGCTAAATAATGCGTTTGTGATTCTCGATGAAGCGCAGAACGCGACGAGCGAACAGATGTTGATGTTTCTGACGCGAATGGGTTTTGACTCGAAGGTGGTGGTGACCGGCGACATCACGCAGGTGGATTTGCCGGGGCATAAGATGTCGGGTTTGATCGAGATTCAAAATATTCTCAAGGGCATCCCGGGGTTGGCGTTTGCGTACTTTGACGAGCACGATGTTGTCCGGCACGAGTTGGTGCAGAAGATCGTCTCGGCCTATTCCCGGTTCAAAGAAGCCCGCGAACTCCGCCGGCAAGAATCCGGCAACGGCAAATGATCGTCACCGTTGCCAACCGGCAACGGGCGCACAAGGTCAACGTCGCGCGCCTCAAGCAACTGGCCGGTGCCAGTGGTCTCAACTTCAAAAGCCTGAGCATCGTGTTGGTCGGCGATGTTGCGATGGCCCGCATGAATCTCCGGTATCACGCCACGCCCGGCACGACGGACATTCTGACGTTTGATTATGGCGAAGGGCAGGGCGAGTTGATCATTTGTGTGGATCGCGCAGTGGCACAGGCTCGGCAGTTTCGCTCGACGCCGGCGCGGGAGTTGGCGTTGTACGTTGTGCACGGTATTTTACACCTGCGCGGCTACGATGATCGCACACCCGCGCAGCAACGCTCGATGCGCGCCGCCGAACGACGGCTGCTGGCGCAAGTACGGTCTTGATCTTTCAGAGTTGCCGGGCAACTGTTTCACTGCTTCTTATGCGACGAATCGCGACCTATCCTGTTGTAGGTCTGTTGAGCCTGCTGGCCTGGGGCCCACGCGCAGCAGGTGCGCGTTATGCAGTGGAACGTCCGCAAAGGACTGGGGAATCCCGCCACTACGACTTCCACCCAAGCGTTGGCCATCGCGCGCATCGTTAATTTCAACCAGCCGGACATTCTCCTTTTTAACGAAGTCCAAAGTCTCAATCCTGCGACGAATCAGGCCGGCCTCATCGCCTGGGTGACGAACAACGTGCCGTACCTCGGCGCGCAGCCCGGGACGAGCTTTTATGTGGCCGTCTCGCCACAGACCGACGGTTTCAATCGCAATTGCGCCATCAGTCGGTACCCGATTCTCAACGAGAGCGTTTATGACGACGGCTTGCGCGGCTTGCATTCGTTCCAAGTGCAACTTGCCGGGACGAATCGCCTCCAAGTCTTTCACGCCCATTATAAATGTTGCAGCGCGACTCAGGCCGACTGCGCTGGGCGACAGAGCAACGCGGTCTTTCCCGCCGAGGAGGATCAGCGCGATGCCGCTCGGTGCATTTGTCGTGCTGAAAAACCGGACATCAATGCTTTCACTTTTAATCCGGCTTTTGCGGCCCGACCAAAATCATCAGCGCCGTGGGCACCGATAAACGTGACGCGCGCGCCGGCGCGAGCTGCTGCGACCACTTGGTTTGCCCCTTTGCCGCCGGCATACCGGGTAAACTCACCACCGAGCAACGTCTCGCCGGGTTGCGGCAGCCGGTCACATTGGATGGCCAAGTTGGGACTGCGACCCACATCGTGGCGGAGGTTTCACCAAAACTCGGCAGCCGGTTTCTAACTTAGTTACCCCCTGATTTTGTCTAGGGGATCCCCGCGAGTCCGAGTGGGTGACCCGTTAGCCATCCAGCGGGCTTTTGACGCCGAGGCCGGGCTTCTTCATGACGTGGGTGTATATTTGCGTCGTCGAAACGTCTTTATGGCCGAGCAAGTCTTGCAACGTGCGGATGTCGGTGCCGGATTCCAGCAGGTGGGTGGCGAAGGAATGCCGGAGCGTGTGCGGTGTTACTTTCTTGTTCAATTGGGCCCGGCGGGCGGCTTCACGGATGGCAAATTGCAGTTTCTCATCCAGCACGTGATGCCGGCGCTTGAGGCCGGAGCGCGGGTCGTGCATGGTTTCGCGCGAGGGGAAGAACCACTGCCATTCCCAAGTCTCACCGGCCTTTGGATATTTCCGGTCGAGTCCTTCCGGAATCCAGACGCCGGGCAGACCGGCCGCCCGGTCTTTCTCGTAAATACTGCGCAGCGACTCACGGTGCAGACGCAGCCGCTCGCTGAGTGACAGTGGGAGCATGGTCACACGATCCTTATCCCCTTTACCGGCCCGCACCAGAATCTGGCCGCGGTCGATGTCCACATCTTTGATTCGCAACCGGAGTAATTCGGTGATGCGGAGCCCGCTGCCGTACAGGAGCTCGGCCATCAAGCGCGGCGTGCCGTCCAACGCGGTGAAGAGTTCCCGGCATTCTTCGCGCGAGAGGACGACCGGAATCCGCAAGGATGGCCGGGCGCGCACAAAACCACTGAAGTCACCGGCCTCGCGTTCCAAGCCTTCCCGTATCAGAAAGACCAACGCATTGAGTGCTTGTTTTTGTGTCGAAGCCGAGATGCGCGAGCGCGTGGCCAAGTCGGTGAGAAACTCGCGGATGTCGTCTTCCGCGGCTTCTTCGAGTTGCCGGTTGTGCCGCTGCATCCAGCCGTGGAAGCGCCACGCCCATTGCCGGTAGGTTTGCTCCGTGCGCCATTGATAGTGCCGGGAACGCAGCACGCGGATCAGTTTCGTTTCCCATTCCGTCTTGCCGAGATCAGCCGCCGCCGGCGGCGGAAT
>JBAXYB010000029.1:0-28684 GCA_037127585.1 Verrucomicrobiota bacterium | reverse complement strand
GCCTGCGGGGAAACTGTCATTCCGCCGGTCAGTCAACCGTAGACGAAAGGTAGTTCCATTATGGGCGATCGATCCCCGAAGTCCGTTCAAAAGCAGTCCTCGCAGAAGCAAGCTAAGAACGATCAATCCAATAAGCAGAAGCAGGCAGCCGCGTTCGCGAAGCAATCCGCCGGCAAGAAGAAGTAACCGGATCAGCGGCGCCAGCGGGAATGGAAGCGCGAACCGCGGTGGTCACCTTTCGCAGCCGCTGGCTGCGGCCGCGGGTCGCGATCCGTGCGGACCTCCGGCAACTGGGCCTGATAGTCGAAGCCTTCCGCGCGTTTGCGGACGATGCCACGGCCGATGAACCGTTCCAATGAACGCAGTGCGCTGTGGTCTTCGTTCGTCACAAAGCTGATCGCATCGCCCACCGCGTGCGCGCGGCCGGTTCGACCGATGCGATGGACGTAATCTTCGGAGTGCATCGGGAAATCGTAGTTCACCACGTGCGAGATACCGTCCACATCGATGCCGCGCGCGGCGATATCCGTCGCCACAAGCACGCGCACGGCGCCCGACTTGAAATCCTTCAGCGCTTTGAGCCGCTGATTCTGAGACCGGTTCGAGTGAATCGTCGCCGTCTTGATGCCCTTCTGCTCCAAACTCCGCGCCAACCGGTCGGCGCTGTGTTTCATGCGCACAAACACGAGCACCATGTTCAGATGCGCTTCCTTCAACAAATGCACGAGCAACGCCGTCTTCTGATGCTTCGGAATTTCGTAAACGAGTTGCGTCACCGTCTCGGCGGGATTCGCCCGGCGCCCGATCTGGACAATCTTCGGCGAATGCTGAAAGTCGCGCGTGACCGCCTCGATGTCCGATGACAACGTCGCCGAGAACAGCAACGTCTGCCGTTTCACCGGCATCGCTTTCACGATCCGGCGGATGTCCGGCAAGAACCCCATGTCGAGCATCCGGTCGGCTTCATCCAAAACCAAAAACTGCAAACCCGAGAAATCCCCGCACCGCCGTCCCATCAAATCCAGCAACCGCCCCGGCGTGGCGACTACGATATCCACGCCGCTCTGCAGCGCCTGCATCTGCGGCCGTTCGCCGACGCCGCCGTAAACCGTCGCCATGCGCAGCGGCAGGTGCTTGCCATAAGCCCGCACATTTTCCTCGATCTGCACGACCAACTCCCGAGTCGGCGCCAAGACCAGCACGCGGATGCCGCGCTTCTGACCGGCGTGAATCAGTCCGGCCAGTTTGCACAGAATCGGCAACGTGAACGCCGCCGTCTTGCCCGTCCCCGTCTGGGCGATGCCGATCAAATCGTTCCCCGCCAGAATGGGCGGGATGGCGGCAGTCTGAATCGGAGTTGGTTCCGTGTAACCGGCTTCGGCAATGGCTTTCAGAATATTCGCGTCAAGTCCAAGAGCATTAAATGGCATAGCTGCTCAATATGAAGGTGAGGCCCGCAAATAGCACGCTCTAATCCCGCAACTTGCCTGTCGTTCCCCTTTCATTTAAGAGAGTGGCACAATCTCCGTGACCAAGACATTTGATATCGCCGTCGTCGGCAGCGGCACAGCCGGCCTCGCGGCGGCCGTGACCAGCACGCGAGCCGGCGCGCGGACTTTGCTGATCGATTCCCGACCCGCCGCCGGCGGCACCGGCGGCTTCAGCGGATTGACCACGCTCTGCGGCCTCTACGATTCCAACGGCCTCCCTCTCAATACCGGTTTCCCTCAAGAATTCTCCGCCGCGCTGGCGGAGACGGCCCCGGTCAAAATGGGCCGCGTCTGGGTCCTGCCTTACCGGCCGGAACGGTTTCGCGAAATTGCCGCGGAGTTGTTGGCGCCGGTGACGACCCATTGGAATACACCGGTCGCAGTCAGCGTTACCGGGTCGCGCATCACCAGCGTCAATGGCTTCTCCGTTGGCGCGGTCATTGATTGCACCGGCACCGCCGCGGTTGCACAAGCTGTCGGTGCACCGTGCCTCGCCACCGATGAAACGACGCAAGCGCCGGCGGTGATCTTTCCGTTGCGCGATGTGACGTGTGATTTGAGCTCACCGGCCGCCGTCGCGCAGGCGGTGCTGCCGTTGGCCCGAGCTGGATTCCCGTTGCTGAACTTCCAAAACAACCTCGACCCAAAGACCGTGACCGTGAAATTTACTGGCCGGGTTGACCAAGTCCTGCCGGCCATCGAGTTTCTCCGGCGCAACGTACCGGGCTTCGAGCGCTGTGCCGTTATTGGAGAACCGATCCAATCGCAGCGTGCCGGCCGGATGATCGTCGGCCGGTATGTCCTCACGGGCGCCGACGTGCTGACTGGAAAGAAGTTTCCCGACGCCGTCGCCCGGGGCGCGTGGCCGGTGGAACAATGGGACGCCGCCGGGACGGCTCGCTACCGGTATTTGCCAGAGGGCAAGCATTACGAAATACCGGCGCGGAGTTTGCAGGCCGCGTCGATTGAAAATCTCTTCATGGCCGGCAAGACGATCAGTGCGGACGTGGACGCGATTGCGAGTGCGCGGGTGATGGGCGTTTGTTTGGCGACCGGCGCAGCCGCCGGCAAGCTGGCAATTTTGCCATTCTCTCGCTAGGATTCGCTCCATTGCATCATGTCTGATTTGCAAAAAACACTTCATTACGCAGCGGAGCACTCCCCCTTCTACCGGCAACTCTTCGGCGCACGCCTCCCGCGCTTTGAAGACATCCCGACGACCGACAAACAAACTTTGTCGGAACGGACGGCGGATTTCCTATGCGTCCCGCGCCAAAAGATCGCCGAGATCGTGACCACGAGCGGGACGACCGGCCAGCCGCTCATCTACATGCTCACCGCCACCGACCTCGACCGGCTCGCGGAGAATGAACGCCAATCTTTCGAATGCGCCGGTCTGACAGCGAACGATACCGTGTTGCTCGCAGTCACACTGGATCGCTGTTTCATTGCCGGGTTGGCCTACTGGCTCGGCCTCCGCAACCTCGGCTGCGCTGTCACCCGTGTCGGCCCGACTCCGCCCCTCATTACCGCGATGGTCGAACGTCTCAAGCCCACCGCCATCGTCGCCGTGCCCTCAACACTGCGCCTCCTCACCGGCGCCACCGTGCCGAAAGCCATTTGCATCGGCGAGCCAGTCCGCAACCTGGATTTCACGTTGAATTTTGCCGGGCGCGCGCTTGAAGACGGTTGGCGCACGCGCGTCTTCGCCACCTACGGCGTCACCGAGTTGGCCAGTTCACTCTGCGAATGCGCCGCCGGCAACGGTGGCCATCTGCATCCGGATTTGTTGCACCTCGAAATCCTCGACGATGCCGGCCAGCCCGTCCCCGCTGGTGAAGTCGGCGAGATCGTCGCCACCACCCTTGGCGTCGAAGCCATGCCGCTCATCCGGTATCGCACGGGCGATTGCGCCGCAATGTTTCGCGAGCCGTGCCGGTGCGGGCGGACGACGCCGCGTTTGGGGCCAATTGTCGGACGCAAGAATCAGAAACTGAAGCTCAAGGGGACGACGCTCTTTCCTTCGGCGCTGCAAACCATCCTCGAAACGACCGCCGGCGTGGAAGCGTTCGTAATCGTCGCGCGCCGGCAGGATGAGTTGTCCGATGCGGTGGAAGTGATCGTGCACGGTGCCGCGCCGGGCTTGCGCGACGCGTTGCAGGGCCGGCTGAAATGCACCCCGGCAATTCGGCACGCGGCGCGCGAAGAAATTGAATCCCTCCAACTGCCGGCCAACGCACGGAAGCGGCGCTACTTTGTGGATTTGCGTTGAAGCCTTGCGTCATCATCCCGGTCTTCAATCACGCGGCGGCGCTGCCGGAAGTTGTTCGCGGCGCGCAGGCGCATTGCCCGGTCATCGTGGTGGACGATGGCTCGACGGACGATCCTGTCATCCCGGCTGACGTGACGCTGATTCGCTTTGCCCAGAATCGCGGGAAGGCCGCAGCGTTGCGAGCGGGGTTCGCCAAGGCGGCGGAGCTGGGATTCACGCACGCGATCACGATGGATGCCGATGGTCAGCATTTCGCGGAAGACGTGCCGGCGTTTCTGGCGGAGGCGGAACGCCAGCCGGGAGCGTTGCTGGTGGGCGTGCGCGATTTCGTGGCGGCGGGCGCACCGGCGGGGCGGCGGCGAGCGAATGCGATTTCCCGGTTTTGGTTTCACGTCGCGACCGGCGTGCGGTTGGGCGACGCGCAGTGCGGGTTCCGGTGTTATCCGCTCGGCCCATTCCTGAAGCTGCGCATTGGGTCGGAGCGGTATGCGTTTGAATTGGAAAGTCTGATCCGCGCCGCCTGGACCGGGATGCCGGTGCTGGCGGTACCCGTGCGGGTCCGGTACGAGCCAGAGTTGGTGCGCGGGTCACACTTTCGGCCGGTCGCCGATATTGTGAAGATCACGAATCTACAAATCCGGCTGGTGTTGCAGGCGTGGTTTGTGCCGGCGGAACTGCGGCGGACTTGGTCGCTCGGCGGACACGAATCATTCCAGGCAGCGCTCCGGGATGTTTTTTCTGAGAATGCACAGGAACCCGAGCGCGTCGCCGGCGCGGTGGGGTTGGGACTTTTTTGCGGCATTGCGCCGATCTGGGGTTTTCAACTGCTGGTCGCACTGGCCCTGGCGCACCGGTGGCGGTTAAACAAGGCGATCACCGCATTGGCGAGCAATATTTCCATCCCGCCGGTGACTCCGTTCTTCATTTACGGCAGTCTCCTGCTCGGTCACTGGATGTTCACTGACGATGTACTGGACGTCGCGCCAAAAGATATGACCATGGCGCGGGCGCTGGAGTACGGCGGGCAATGGTTTGCCGGCAGCCTTGTCTTGGCGGTCATTGTCGCGGTGCCGGGAATGCTCGTGGCGTATGGCATAACGCGGTTAGTCAGGCGGAAATGAAACCGGATCTCTACACGCGATTTTATCTGTGGCTCGTGGCGCAGCGCCGGTGGGTGCTCGGCATCACACTCGTGATCGCGGCGGTCAGCTTCGTCATTTCGCTGCGGATTGATATGGACGAGGATCTTCTCGCCATGTTGCCGGAACGCGATCCGCTGGTGGACGATTACCGGTACGCGCTCCGGAAATTTCGCCAGATTGATCGCGTCTATCTCGACGTGGGTGTCAATGCTGACGACCCCGGCAAGCTCGCGGCTGCCGCCGATGAAGTTTTTGCCAGCCTGACGACGAACGCAGCGTACGCGCGAATCCTGTACCGGTTCGAGGTCGGCGGGCAGCAGAAGGTGATTCAGTACCTGACCGGCGCGTTGCCAAATTTGTTTACGGAGGAAGATGCCGGGGCGTTGGCGGCAAAACTCGAGCCCGCCGCCATCCGCGACCATCTCACGGCGATGCGCCGCAAACTGGCCGGGCCGGAAGGCATGGTGCTCAAGGATGTCGTCGCCGCCGATCCCGTCGGCATGACCGGCTTGGTCGTAGCGAAAGCGTTGCCGCTGCAAACTGGTTTCGGGGACGCGCAAATCGTGGACGGTCGGATCACGAGCGGCGATGGCCGGCATGTCCTGCTGATCGCTGAGCCGAAGTTTCGGTCGTCGAATTCTCGCGCCAGCGAAGCGCTGGTGAAAGACTTGCTGCGAACGGCGCGCGCCGTGGCCGGTCATTACCCGGGTGTGCACGTCGCCATTACCGGCGGGCATCGGATGACGGTGGACAACGCCACCATCATCAAAGCCGACGCGACGCGCTGTATTTCACTCGGGATGGGCGCGATGTTGATTCTCTGTCTGACCGCTTTCCGGCGCCGCTGGCTGGCTGTGCTGGCATTTTTGCCGTCGTTATTTGGGACGCTGATTGCCGGGGTGGTGCTCGCGCTTTATTGGCCACATCTCTCTGCCATCGCGACTGGCTTCGCGAGCATCGCCATCGGCATCACAGTGGATTACGCGATTTACATTATTTATCACCTCGACAACGCCGCCAGTTTCGACCGCGTATCCGTGGGCCGGCATCTGGGGCGGTTGGTGTTGCCGATCAGCATTGGCGCGTTGACGACGATCGCGGCATTTGCGGTCATGGCCACTTCGCCGATGCGCGGCTACCAGCAGCTTGGGGTGTTTGGTGCGATTGGCGTGATTTTTTCTGCGGCGTTCGCGCTCGTGGTTCTGCCGTTGCTCGTGCCGCTGGCGAAATCCAGCGGGCAACCGCCGTTGTGGTTGACGCAGTTAATGGAGCGCTTTCAAACTTGGCAATCCAACTGGCGAACCGGGGTGCTGATTGGCCTGGTCGCGCTGACGATCGTGACCGCGTTCGGTGTAACGCGGCTGCGGTTTGAAGGCGACGTCGCCAAGCTCAACGGGATTACCGAGTCAACGCGGAGTGATGAGGCGTTGATCAACCAGACGTGGGGCAGCGCCCTCGGCATGACACTGGTCGTCGCGCGCGGAGCCACACCGGAGGAAGCGCTGGCGCAGAATGATCGCGCTGCGGCAGCGCTCGCCCATAATCCGAATGTGGCCGCGGTCTACTCGCTTGCGGCGGTTTGTCCCGCGACAGCAACGCAGGCGGCAAACATCCAACGCTGGCATGAATTCTGGACGCCGGCACGCCGCACAGCCGTGCGGGGGACGTTGCAGCAAGTCGGCACCGAACTCGGCTTTCGCGCGGACGCGTTCGCGAAGTTTTGGCAAGGGGTCGAAGGCGAGCCGGCCCTGCTGACGCTCGAGGCTTTTCGCGGCACGCCCTTGGAGCAGGCGTTGAATGAACGCGTCGCGTTGGGCACGAACGATACCGCAGTCAGCACGCTGATCAAATTGAACGATCGCACAAACGTCGGCAAGCTGCGCGAGGCATTGCCCGGCCTGATCGTGCTCGACCATAAGGCGTTCGCCGATCACATCGCCGGTATGGCGCAAAGCGGACTGAGCCGGTTCGCGGTGTGGACGGCAGTCGTGGTGGCGGCGATTCTGTATTTGACGCTCGCCTCCGTTGAATTGGTCGCGGTGACATTGCTGCCATTGGCGTTTGGTTTGTTATGGACGTTCGGCGCGATGGGCTGGCTGGGGCTGAAGATTGATCTGATGAATAGCGTGTTCGTCATCTTCATCATCGGCGTCGGCGAAGATTACAGCGTGTTTCTGGTCACAAACAAATTGGACGAATGGCGCGGGCGACCTCCGCGGACGGCGGCCACGACTGCGTCGGTATTGATCTCGGCCTCGACGACGATCTTTGGTTTTGGCGTGCTGGTGCTGGCCAACCACCCGGTCTTCTTCTCGATGGGCACGACGGTCTTGCTCGGCATGAGTTTCGCATTTCTCGCCACGTTGATCCTGACGCCGCTGTGCATGAATTTGCTACTGTTCAAAGATCCACCGCGCGGCGCACCCCGGTGGTGGCATTTGCTGGGCACGCTCTGGGGCGGCACGCATCTGATCGTCGGGCAAATCATCCTGTTCGCGCTTGCCCCCTTTATCGAGCGCGACCGGTTCCGCCGGCTTTTGAGTTGGGCGACGCGCGGACTGATTAAAGGGTTCCCCTTTGGGCGTTTCGAGTATTGCGATCTGACAGCGGCGACGTTCGACAAGCCGGCCATTATCATCAGCAATCACCAATCCGCCATTGACGTGCTCATCATTAAAAGTCTCCCCGGCCAGATTCGGATGACGATGAAGAAACGAATCTGGGACACCCCCACCCTCGGCTGGATGGCGCGCATCCTTGGCGATCTGGTCATCGAAAACGATAATCCCGGCACCACCCTCGCCCGGTGCCGGGAAGCGTTAGCGGCCAACGCGAGCGTCCACTTCTTCCCGGAAGGCACCCGCTCCTTCGCCGGCGATCTCCAGCGTTTCCGGTTAGGCGCGTTTCAACTCGCCTGCGAACTCCGGCAGGACATCTTACCGGTCTTGTTGTGTGACACGAACACTGCCATGCCGCGCGACGCGTATTGGTTCGAGCCGTACCGGGCGGTGGTGCGCGCCCTGCCGCGCGTGACGCCGCAGACTTTCGACTACAATAGCGGCGCCCGCGAATTGATGAAGCATTGCGAAACGCTGATGCACGACGCGTTGCAGGCCGAACTAGACCACCTTAACTCCGCGAAGATCTTGCGCCGGAAAGTAGCGCGGCTCTACCGGTATCAAGGCAAGTGGGTCGAACAATTTGTCTACTGGAAGATGCGTGCTGACCCGGTGTTTACCGTGCTCGACAAAACGGTACCGCGGCAGGGGTTGATTCTCGATCTCGGCTGCGGTTACGGAATGGCGTCCCACTGGCTCGCGTCCAGTGGTCTCGACCGGCAACTGCTCGGCGTAGATTACGACGCCGACAAAATCCGCACTGCTCAACGCAGCGCGCCGCGAAATGACCGAGTCCGCTTCGAGCAAGCCGATTTGCTCACGTGGGATTACCCGCCCGGCGACGTGGTGCTCCTCCTCGATGTGCTCCACTATTGGACGCCCGATAAACAAGAACTCATCCTCACCAAAGCCCGGCAGGCCCTGCGACCGGGGGGGCGCTTGATTCTCCGCGATGCCGCCCGCGCCGAAACGAAAGCGCATGGCCACGTCGCGTTCTGGGAAAAGTTCGCGACCCAGTTTGGTCTCAACCAAACCCGTGAAGGACTCCACTTTCAGACCGAGCCCGAACTGCGCGCGATGATCCAGCGCGCCGGCTTCGCCAACATTCAGCTCGTGCCATCCGCCGGCAACGATTCCAACATCCTGCTCACCGCGACGGTCGCTGCGCCGCGATCTGCTGCCGCACAAACTCCGTAAACTCGTCGCGCTCCAGCGCCAGATATTGTTCGGGCGGAATCGGCGCGCCAACGAACACCTCAATCTGCCGCAACCCACCCAGCGGATGAAACCGGCCCGACTTGGTGGAGACCCGCTGCATGTTCGCGATAAAGACCGGCACAATCGGCGCGCGCGCCGCTTGCGCGATGTGATAGATGCCGGGCTGACACTGCGCCACGTTCACGCCGTCGCCGCGCGTTCCCTCGGGAAACACCACCAATTGGAAATCCGCGATGGACCGGCCAAAGGTTTCTAGTTCGATGATACGGTCGGGATTGATCTTGCCGCGTTCCAACAAGAAACCGATTTGCCGGCTCAACAGTTTGTGCAGGGGCGTCGCGCTCCAGACGGCTTTGTCTCCGAGCACGAGAATCGGATAGGCGCGGCGCTGCCAGAACAATCCGCCGAGCAAAATAGTGTCAAGGAGACTAACGTGATTCGAGATGAAAATGCAGCGTTGGTCGCGGCGGACATTTTCCAGTCCGTGAATACGTCGGAGATAAAATCCGAAGAACATTCGCGCCCCCGCGCCAAGCAGGCACTGCGTGAACCGAAGCGTCCAATCAACGCGCGGCATGAATGAGCGCCTCCAACTCCTTGCGCTCTTTGGCAAACGCCGGCTTGCCGGCGAGAGCAGCCGTGAACGCTTGCGTGGCTTCGTTCGTCCTTCCCAGCGCCAGCAACGCGCGACCTTGCAGCGTGGCGTTCTCGTAAAAGCCGGGGTTGAGTGCCTGCGCCTGTTCCGCCATCTTCAACGCCAGATGGGGCTTGTCGTTCTTCAACGCGAGATGTCCGTCAGTGAGACATTTTTGGGCTTGTTGGTATTGGGCAAACGTCTTTAGCGCCGGGTCAGCCGGAACGGTTTCCGCGGGAAGCTTACGGGCGAAATCGTTCACGTCAAACGCCACGAATTTTCCCAGCAAGTGTGGCGTGGTCGCGGCCCAGAAAATTCCCGCGGTCAAATCGGTTGCCGTGGAGTGGGTCGCAATGTCGGCATTTAACGAGGAGCGATGACCGTTGCCGGCAAACTGGTCGCCGGCCAGATTGCGATCCCGGAGAATCTCAACGACGCGGGGAATCGTCAGCGGAGCGTTCATTAGTTCGCCCACTCGTGCATACCGGGCGACTGAAGTGGAGTCGGAGCGGAACGTGACGTTCCGCGCCAGGTCTTTCAAACCGTCGGTCATAAAATGGTTGGCGCAGATGATCTGGTCGCCGGTCGGCTCGCGCACTTGCGTGGCTTGCGGCGTTTTCTCGACGACGATGAACCGGCCATCGGCGCGACTCCCAATGAGCCAAAGTGTGGAGACGAACACATGCGCGTCCTCCAAAATCGCGGTGGCTTCCGCGAGATTGTGGGCGCGCTCCAAAATCTCCCGCGCGACGATGGCGGCCGGCGTCCCGATCTCGTGCGGTAGTTCCGACGGCGCACCGTTGAGCGCGACCGAGACGCCGGCCCGATTCAACCCGCTGACGACGCCGGCCATCCCCGCCCAGGCGAGCGAGACAAATGGAATACCATCGGCTGGCTCACAGAGGGTGACGAGCCGGTCGCGATCGAAAATCGGATCCGCTTCCCAGTCGAAGTTGCGCCCCGCGAGCAGATGACCGTTGGCCGTCGCCGTCCCCCACGCACCGAAGGAGGTACAACCGTTCCCCATCACCAACGGATTGTCGATCAGCATGTACGAGATGTCCTGCGCGGCATGGTAATTCAAGACGCGATTGTAGTACGAGCCGAGCTTTGGGTGGATGTCAGGACAGCCGCGCGTCATCCCGAACAACTCCATTTGAAAGCGCGGCGGGACGAACTCCATCAGATGCCGGTTGCGATAGATGATGTAGTTTTTCAACAACGTGATCGTCCACTCGTGTGGGACGTACCGGTGCACCATCGCCAGCGCCGCGTCCTCAAGTGCATACAATCGATCGCGATTGAGCAGGCCGCTAGCGTACCCCATCTCGAACGGCGTGCCGGTCAGGTACAACACGGGCAAGCCCTCGTGCTGACCAGCCCAACAACGGCCGACCCAGCGTTTGCCGTCGTGTTCGACGATCCGTTGCGCCAAGACTGCGGTGGCCTCGGGTGGTAACGGCGGCGGTGAAGCCTGCCAGTGTCGCAGCATGGCCGAACAGCCCACCGCCATTGCGATGACCGTTATCGCGACGCTAAAAAATATGCGGCGCAGCCACTTCATGCCTTCTCCAATTCCAAGAGCGTCTCACCGGCGGCTTCTTCGCCGACGAAGAACCGGGCATGCACGGTCAGCTCCGTCACCTTGAGTTGCACCCGGACAATCTCACCGGGGCGAATCGGGCGCTGGAACTTCGCTTTGCTGACGGTCCGAATCGTGACTGGCTGCTGGAACGTTTCTTCGGCCAACTGCCGGACCATTTCCAATTGAAACACGCCCGGCAAGATGGGCTGCCCGGGAAAGTGACCGGCAAAGAAAGGTTCCGCCGCATCAAATTGAAACTCCAGCGGGCCGCGCCTGGAGTTGGAGATGACTTCGCGCAACGTCATCGCGGCACCTCAAAGAGCTTAGCCGGCTGCGGTCCCGGCTTCGTCTCTACCGTCCGCAATTCCAGCGTGTGGTGCCGGTCGTTGATGGAAAGCGTGGGCGTCAGGAATTCGACATATCGCCGCATATCGCTGACGACGTAGCGCTCAATCCATTCCCGCCGCAATACCGGCGAGGGCCGCATCAAGTACACCGCGCCGTCGGGCTTCACGAGCACGTCCGCCATGACTTGCCCGAGCGCCGACGTCATGATCAAGCGCAGGCCGTTCGTTTCGCTGAGCGCGAGATAGCCGGTGAAAGTGAATTGCCGGCCGTGAATCGTCAGCACCGCGCGGTGCGTCAACAAGGCGTTGGTCGTGACGCGGACCGGTTTACGGGGCGGCGGAACGGTCGCGCAACCGGTCAGCAACAGCAGGAGGAGAATTGTTTCAAGGCGCATGGCTCAGCGCTTTTTTCACGTCGGCGAGCGGCAACGGTTTGCTCTGGTCGAACGTGCCGGGTGGAAACGTCACGTCCCGGCGTTCGTTGTGCATGATGATGCGGGTGAAATCGCCGCCCGGTTCCTTCATTACAATCTCGCGTACGGCTTGAAACTCCGGCGTCATCTGCATCTCAATCGCTTCGAGCATCCCGCGGATGTTCGCGTCCTTCGGCACGAGCACAATGCGGTTGGTCGACACAGTGATCGTGTAGTCCGCCGTCAACGCGTCGAGCTTGCCCTGATGCATCAACGTCATTTGCTCCATCACGCGCTGGAGCATTTGCGGGAAACCGAGATTCAACTTCTTGCCCTCCTCAAATTGCGCGACCGACTTGTGATCGCCGAGCAGGATCGACCGAAATGGCGCGGTCGTCTCCCAGCGGATCCGGTCGGGCTTCTCGATCAACATCACGCCTTCGGATTGCAACGGCTCCGTAAACAAACTGAGATGCCGCTCCTGCGTGAACTCCAAATACACCGACCGCACCGCCGCCATACCGCGCTGAAGTTGTTCGAGGGGTTGATCCGCCCAGAGAGCCCCCGGCAAAACCAACAGGAGTAATAAAGTTCTCATTCCAAAATCCGGTCCAACCGAACCACTTCATAACCAGCGGCGCGCACCTTGTCCAAAAGATTCCGCACCGTCGCCACCAACCGTTCCGCCGGGATATTGCCATCGTGCAACAAGACAATCGCCCCCGGTCGCAACCGCGCCATGATCCGCGCCACGATGCGGGCCGGCTCCGTCAACTTCGTATCCAACCCGCGCGCCGTCCACCCAATTACCTGCAAATTCAACGCGCGCGCCGCCCGAAACACGCGCGGATTCGACAACCCCATTGGCGGCCGAAACAACTGCGGCCGGCTCCCGGTCGCTTGTTCAATGGCCGACTGCGTGCGTGTCAATTCCTCGCGGAGCCGACCGGTCGTAAAAAAGTTCGTCCCGTGGCTATGCCCGAACGAATGATTCTCCACGAGATGCCCTTCCCGCGCGATTTGCGCCGCCAACTCCGGATGCGCCGCGACCTTCTGCCCGACACAAAAAAATGCGGCCGGCACTCCCGCCTCGCGTAAGACCGCCAACAAAGCCGGCGTCGACTGCGGATCCGGGCCATCATCAAAAGTCAGCGCCACCCATTTCTGCTGCGTCGACCCGTGACAGATAAACGGCCCGAACATCTGCCACTGCGGAAACGCCACCCCAAAACCCACCAGCACAATGACCACCGTCGTCACCGTGACCGCCAACACCACATTGCCAGTCAGCCACGATACGATCGCCACCCCGAGCAATAGATGATGCCGGCTCATGGCAACACGCAACACACCGCTTTGCCCCCGCCAATCGCCAACGTGTACAACAGCACCCCGCGCTTACCGGCTTGGACCAGTTTGACCGCCTCCGCAAATCCAAACGCCGACGCCGAATAATGATCGCCGCACAACTGCCGGTATGTCTGGTGTTCCAGTCCCAATTCCTGCACCACCCCGGCATACATCGCGTCCAACGGCAGCCAACCACCCGCGCCACTCAACACCACCTCGATCTGTTTCAAATCCACCGCCGCCGCAATCCACGCCGCTTCGCGCCGCGCATCAAACGGCAGCCGGTACCGCCCCAAGCGCACCGCCCCAACGTGCGCGATTGCCGGCCCAGCGTTCGCCAGCCGGACAACCGCCGCCCCCTCACCGGGGTGCGTGTTCCCTTTCCAGTGCCCCCACCGCTGACCGATGGACAACACATATTTACTCAACTCATCCGCCGCGCCGACCAACGCCGTATCGGCCTCACCGCCGGCCAACTGCTGCACGCCCTGCCAAAGCGCCGACTCGAAAGAAATCTCCCGCATCGTCGGCGCGGAGTTCAACGCCTGCGCGCCGAGATCCATCGCCACCTGTGCGGCCGGCGAATTGTGCACGGAATTAATGAACCGCGCCGGCATCGGCTCCGCCTCATCTTTCCCGATCAAGTTTTCGATGAACGGCGCCGCCTCGCCCAAGCTGCCGAATCCAGTCCCCATGACAACCGCCGTCCGGCCCGTGACCGGCCCGCTCCGTTTACTGGCGACGAGCGCCATCTGCGCGAGGCGACTCGCCCGCCGGCGTTGCGTCGCCGTGAGTTCATCTGGGCCGGCAAAATCACCACAGGCAAAAGCGGTCACCATCCCCGCCGGCAAAGGCGGCGCGATCGACACCGGCAGGGGCGCGCCAGGTTTCACGACCCCAACACCGGCAATCGCCACCGGCCCGGTCACCCGCGGCACAACGTGACCGGCCGTCTCGGGCTGCGAGAGAATCAGCACCGCGTTGTTGCCACCGAACCCAAACGAGTTACTCATCACATGCCGCACCGGCGCGTGGCGCAAGGCGGTCAGCGGTTGCAAACCCGTTGCCGGATCCGCCGTAGTAAACCCCAAATTCGCCGGCAACTCCCCGCGCCGCAGCGCTTCAACGCAGACCAACGCTTCAATCGCCCCGCTCGCGCCGAGGACGTGGCCGAAGAATCGTTTGGTCGAAGAATATGGCGGGACGTTATTTCCGAAGACAGTCTTCAGCGCCCGGCTCTCGGCGGCGTCGTTATCCCGCGTGCCGGTACCGTGCGCGTTGACGTAATCAATCGCGGCCGGCGTCAACCCGGCCCGGCGCAAAGCAGCCTGCATCGCGGCCACTGCGCCGCGGCCATCGGGATGTGGCGCGGTGGCGTGAAACGCATCGCAACTCATGCCCCACCCACTGAGTCGCGCCAAAATCGTCGCGCCGCGCCGCCGAGCGGATTGTTCTTCTTCCAACACCAACACCGCCGCGCCCTCGCCGAGACTCATGCCGGCGCGCGTGGCGTCGAACGGCCGGCAACCGGCAGCGTCCACCAGCAGCAACGAGTGAAATCCGCCCCAGGTCATGCGCGACACCGAATCGCTCCCGCCGGCCAGCATCACATCCGCGTCGCCGGCCACAATCATGTCGGCCGCGGTGGCGATCGCGAGGGCGCTGGACGAACACGCCGTCGCCACGGTCGTGGACGGACCAAACAAACCAAAACTTTCCGCCACCAAATCCGTGGTGGTGCAGCATTCGTGAAACCGCGTCGGGCGCGCGCGCATTTTGCCGTGCTTGATGAGCGCCGTCAGAAACTGCTCGCTGTCGTACGAGCCACCAACCGAACAGCCGAGCGCCACGCCGGCCCGGTCGCCATCAAAGTTTTTCAACTGGGCCGACTCAATGGCTTGCCGGGCCGCCAGCCAGCCGAGCCGGTCACTGCGCGAGCCGTGCGCCGGTGCGCCGAGATCCAGCAAGTCGCGACGGACTTCGGCGATGGGAAATTGCCCATACCGGGGCGAGGGAAATAAGGTCAGCGGACCAAGACCGCTGGTGCCGGTCGTGATGGCGTTCCAGATTTCGTCGGCACCGCAGCCGGGAGCGGCCACGATGCCGAGACCTGTGACAACTGGAAAACGCGCGCCCACTAGGTGGATCGCTTGGCCTCGATGAATGCCGCGAGCGAGCGCACGGACGCAAAGGCGGGGCGGCCTTCTTCAATATCTTTGATGACGATGCCGTAGTGTTTCTCCAGCATCACGACCAGTTCCAGCGCGTCGATCGAATCCAAGCCCAACCCCGCGCCAAACAACGGCGCTTCGTCGGCGATCTGTTCCGGCCGGACATCCTGCAATTTTAACGACTCAATGATTTTCGACTTCAGTTCATTGGTGACGACGTGCATGTGTAATTTAATTCCGTGAGTTATGTCCGCAATGTATAGCACAGACCGATTCCATGTCACGGTCACTTTCCAACCGCCGGCAGCTCCCCACCGCCACACGCGCCAGCATTAACGCGCACGCCTGCGCCGCCGGCACAACACCCAGCAGCGTCGCGGCTGCCGGGCTGACGACATTGACGGACACACACACGCAAACGTCCGCTTCCCCGCGTTCGAGCATGTCACCGGCTTCAGTCAACGCCACAGTACTCGCGCCCACAAAACATAAATTCGGTCCGGTCAGCTTGTAGCGAATCGCAATCTCACCGATGGCCGCGCTCGGTAGTGTGTAGGCGAACAACGTCGGACTCGGGCCACCAACCGCATCGCGTCCGTTCCAGAAATCGAGATCGGTTGACAGCGATCCGATCCGTGCGGCCAGACAAATCCCAACCCGACTCAGCGTCGCAAAATCCCCGCCCAGCTTTTCCACTGCCAACAACGCCAACTGACTCGCCAAATCCAGTCGCCCAAAGCGTTGCCCCAACCGGGCCGTGCTAACGTCGGCATCGGTCACCATACTGGCCGCTGTGACCATAAGATTCGCCACGATAGAGGTCATAAAATGTATCCTTCCCTCTATTCGGTTTTCTTTTGGCTAATGCTCGCCCTGAATGCATCCAGCGCCTTTCGAATTTTCGGATCATCGAGGGTATTAGTCGGTGGAGATTGTGCTTGAGAGAATGGCGAACCGCTGGTGTTGTCTGAAGCCCGTCGAGCCTGAAATTCAAGCAACTGCTTTAGCACTTCATCTTTACTGAGAACGGGACGGTTGGCAGCACCTTCCCCATACTGTGGGATTTGGATGCTACTCGCCGAGGGCGAAAGCTGCTCAATCATCAATGGCCGGACATTAGGCGCATCCAAGAATCGAGAAAGCTTGTACATAAGCCCTGACTCATCCGAGTACAAACGCATCGTTAGAAAGAGTCTGGTTTGTGCTCGCGTGACGGCGACATATAAGAGCCGATGTTCTTCTTCGAGGTCTTCTGGGGTGTCGGCTGAGCGCGCCATTGGCAGACATCCCTCGCGCGTTCCAACTAAAAATACATTCTCCCACTCCAGCCCCTTCGCAGAATGGATTGTCGAAAGAACTACCGGAGCTTCGTCATCGTTGTTGCCCGACATAGCACGTCGGTCTGCGGCTCGCGGTGGCTCTAAAGCCATTTCAGTCAAGAAGTCATCCAAGCTTGGATATGCAGACAGAATCCCTTGGACTGCCTGAAGGTCGCCCCACCGGTCGTGCCAGTCATCATAAATTGTTGGCCCAAGGCGTTCATAATACTTTAGGACTTCGTCAAAACATGCTTTGAGATCATTCGCCAGTGTCGCGGCTTTACGCAAGACCTTCTCCAGTTCGCCGAGACCCGCTGAGAAGCTCTTGCCTCCTGTTGCAAACGACCGTAATCGGTCACAGGATTCGACTAGATTGCTGCATGAAGTAAATTTGTCTGCGATTTCGTCGGCCTTCTTCTCGCCAATTCCCTTAATGAGCTTTAGAGCGCGATTCCATGCAAGTTCGTCTTTCGGATTGCAGATGATTTTCAGATACGCGACCAAGTCTTTCACATGAGCGGTTTCGCTGAGCCGGTAGCCGCCGTAAACCTCGTAAGGAATTTTTCTCGCCGCCAACGCCAGTTCCATTGGTCGGAGGAGAAACACAGCGCGTGCAAGCACTCCTTGATGATGAAAGGCTGTTCCCTCGTCTCGAAATCGTTTGATTTCGTCTGCTATCCATTCAGCCTCTTCGATGTCATCCTTGAAAATTCTCAACGTAGGCTTATCACCTTTGAGTCCTTTGGCGCACCGCAGGCATTTCTGGTACCGGTTCTGCATGTTGTCCAGTACCGCGTTGGCGAGATCCAGAATCGTCTGCGTGCTCCGGTAATTTTCCTCCAGCTTGACGACTTTGCAATTCGCCCACAACGACGGGAAAGACATTATGTTGGCGTGATTTGATCCTCTGAAAGAGTAAATTGTTTGCGCATCGTCACCAACCACCATGACATTCTGGTGCTCCTTGGCCAAGAGTAACGTGATTTCAGCCTGAAGATGGTTCGTGTCTTGGTACTCATCTGCCATGACGTACCGGTAACGTCTTGCAACTTCATTTCGAAGCGCCTCGTTTCTAAGCAGCACCACGAAGTAGAGCAAAAGATCATCATAATCCAGACAGTCCTGCTCTAGCTTCGTCTTAGTGTACGCCTCCTTGATCTTTTCAATGTCTTCAACGTAATCGAGGAAAATCGGGTAATCTGCATTCAACACGTCCCCCACGTTCTTATTTCGATTCGTAGTCGCGCTGATGATCTTGTGAAGCGTGTCGCGTTTTGGAAATCGCTTCGTTTTGTCGTAGTGACCCAACCGCGCCGCACAACGCCCGGTAAGTTCCTGAGCATCGGCTTGATCAAGAACTGTAAACGAACGCGGCAGACTGATACTTGGCCCGTAGATTCGAAGATACCGGTGCGCTACCGCGTGGTACGTTCCGCCATCAACACTATTGCAACGAGGATCGTGTCGCGCAGTGCGTGAGAGCATCTGGCGCGCAGCCCGGCGCGTGAAAGTAATGAGCAAAATCTGATTCGGTGGCACGTTCTGCCGCACCAAGTTCAGCACTCGATACTCGATGACTCGCGTCTTTCCCGAACCCGCGCCAGCAATCACAAGAACTGGCCCATCCAGAGTTGTCACAGCTTCGCGTTGCGACGGGTTAAGTTGTTCGAGGAAGTCTGCGGCTTGTGGAGACGCTGGTTTCGAGACAGGAACGGTCAGTTGCTGGCCGCAATTCGGACATTGTACCTGTACCCCAGCGCCAGCTTCTTCTACTACGAGACGTTGCTGACATTTTTCGCAATGAAAGTGGATGTCCATAATGGCAGGTTCATAGGGTAGCCGCTCGCACCAAGTGTCGGCAAGCGATTCCGCGTCCTCGCCGTTCTGACCGGACACCGCGATTGCGGCGAAGCAAACAAGATGATATTCGGTATGTCAATATGCAGTCGCACGTTTACGTCTTCGGGGCCGGCGCATCCGCAGCCGAACCGTTGTGTGCGCCGGTAATGAGCGCTTTCTTGAAGCGCGGCTTTGACCTCCTATACAGCGTGACGTTGCTGGAGTCGCAGGGAAAATCCAATACGCATTTCCCCAAATCAAGCTTTTGGAAAGTGGCCGAGATGCTGGACAGACTCTTCAAAAGCAATCTAGCGGGTGAAATCACGGATTTGGTCAGCCAAGATATTGAGTATGCGAGACAGAATAGGATGGTGCTGATTCATGGGGGTGCGCCAATCAGGCGGATACCTCTCGGCGCAACGATTGAGGACTTGCTCACATTCGCCGAGTTGAACGAAGAGGACAGCGAGTGGCACAAGTACCGACAACCTTTACGTGATTTCGTTTTTGTGACGCTCGACAGCGCACTTGACCCTAAACGCAGCAGTTCGTCAACCTACACGCCACAGGGCGTTATTCGGACACCCCTTTACTGTTATGACCATTTCGTCGCCAAACGCGTCGACCCGCGTAATCGGAACGTCTTCATCTCTTTCAACTACGATGAATTCCTAGATCGTGCTCTTTGGCTCGCTGATACTCCCTTGCCTGCTGATTACAATCTGAGTTTCACGCATGTTGACCAATGGGATCAATACGAAGCGATGATGCTTCACGACGGGCATCACAAGAAAGCGGCGGACCTACTCAAGCTCCACGGGTCAACTAACTGGGCGCGGTGCAGCCAGTGCGATGGATTGCACCTTTTTTCTTTTCGCCACTACGTCGCCATGCTCAAAGAGCCGTGCAAACGCTGCAAGAGAGCCGATGCATTTTTAACGCCCGTGCTCGTTCCACCGACTTTTCGCAAGGACATCAAACGCTACGGAATCGACGCTGTATGGAACAAAGCCGAGCAAGCCTTGGTTTCTGCCGACCACATCACGATCATTGGCTACTCTTTCCCGGACGCTGATCTCGAAGCCAAATGGCTTTTCAAACGAGCGATTGCCTATAGTGGCAAGACGCCAACCCTGACGGTAGTCGATCCATCACCAGCCGTTCATGAGAAGATCGCCGGCTTGTTTGGCAACACCGTGAGCAAAATACAGCACTTGCCAAATTTCGAGTCATACGTTGCGATGACTGATGTAAAGATGAACTCAGAATTCCCGATCGAGGCATTTTGCAAAGACCTCGTGGAGGAAATCACGACCCAAGTACAACAGGCAGTGAGTCTCTCAGGAATCATGAAGGGTGAGTGCAAAGTTTTTGTGCCGCATCAGCACGCCCTCCTCACTCGCGACGGAGTGACCACTATGAACTCGGTCTCGGAACGGAATCTCGAACGCCATTGTTTGGAGTTCTGCGTACGAGACGGGTGCATACAGCATTATTCCGGAGCGAGGGCGTTCATTCACAACCTTGGCGAACCGAGAACGCTACGTGTCTCTGTGAGCGTTCTTCCAGAATGACCGGCACCGTTTGTCCGCCAAACCTTCTGCTTCCGAATTTCAAATTCGGACACTACTCATGACCAAGAACGAGCGCTCCATTGATGCCGCCAAAGCCGGTATTGAGTTTTAACACATGCTTCAAACGATTTGTCGGCCGCGGCAATTTCACGAGACTGGCCGGCGCGCCTTCCGCGGCGACGGTCAACCGCGGGGTACCAGGCAAGAAACCGTCTTCCATGGCCAACACGCAGATAATTGTTTCGACGATACCGGCAGCGCCGAGGGTATGGCCGAGCATCCCTTTTGCACCACTCACCGGCGGACACGCATCGCCAAAGACGGCGCGCAATGCCAGCGCTTCCATCGCATCGTTGTACGCCGTGCCGGTCCCGTGCGCCTGAACATAATCAATGTCCGCCGGCGTCAACTCCGCCGAGGCCAGCGCCCGCTGGATCGCCAACGAGAGACCCGCCCCATCGCGCGACGGGCCGGTCAGATGATTCGCGTCGTTGCTGCCGCCGCAACCGCGCACTGTGATAACACCGTCGCCGCGCGTCAGCACCACCGTCGCGCCGGCTTCACCGGGACTGAGACCACACCGGTCGCGGTCGAATGGCCGACAGCCTGCCGGGTCGAGTGCCTTCAACGCGCTGAACCCGGCCACGACAAATGCCGACAGATGATCCACGCCGACGACAAACACGGCGTCCGCCGCGCCGCGTTGAATCAGGCTCGCGCCTTGTTGAATCGCGACCAGCCCGGACACGCAAGCGACCGACACATTCTGTACCGGACCCGCCGCGCCATGCGCCGTCGCCAGATCGGCGGCGAGCAAGTCCGCCTGCAAATGCCGGCGCGCAGTGTCGGAACACGGCCGGTTCTCGGTGATTCGTTCGAGCGCTTCGATGTTGGCTTTCGTGGTCGAGAGCACCAAACCGATGCGCGCCGCCGGGATCTTCAACGCCGCTTGAGCACGCGCTTGATCCAACGCTTCGCTCGCGAGCCGATACGCGGGATCGTCGCCTGCCATCTCCACGGCGCCGAAGAGACCGGGCTGAAAATGCGGTTTTTCAAACCGGGCACACGGACGCAGGCCGCTGGAGTTTTCACGCAACGCCGTCCGCAGAGCGTCCACGCCCGGCCCGACCGCAGTGATCGCGCCGCAACCAGCTATCGAGACGATGTCACGCATACAGCGTCAAATTCCCGGTCGCGATCACTTGGCCGTCATACGCGACGCTGCCGGTCACCATCAGCATCGGGCCGAGTCGGCGGAGTTCGCGGACGGTGATCGTCAATTGTTGCCCGGCCAGTGGACGCGAGTGGATTTGGAAATCCGAAACGATGGTCAGCATCCCGAGGCGCGCCTCCCCGGCTTGACCGCGTGCCCGGTATCCCAACGCGGCGGCGCAAGTTTGCGCGATACATTCGACGAGGGCTGGTTCAAGCACGACGCCATCGGTCACGGCAAAATGGTTGGCCTCAAAGCAGACAGTCGCCGTGGCGGTCGTGTCCGTGCATTCGGTTAATGCGTCGACCCAACGCATTGGCGCGCGGTGTGGAATGAGATTGTCGACTCGGGTGTGCATTAGTGGAGCGCGGCCGGTTGATCCCAGAACGGATAGAAATTGTACCATTGCAATGGATCCCGTTTCACAACGGCTTCCAGTTCGGTAGCGAACCGCGTGGCGCAGTCGCGAAGGTAGGCATCGCGTTGGTCATGCGCCGGCATCACCGGATGTTGGGCCGGTGACCCAAAGTAGCGATAGTGCCCGCCGGACTCGCGCAAGTTGAACACGTGCACGAGCGGCGCGCCGGCAATCGCGGCCACCACGTACGGCCCGACCGGAAACGCTGCCGTGCCACCGAGAAACGGAACTCGTGTCGTCGGGCTGCCGTAGCTCCGGTCGCCCAACATGGCGACGACTTCGCCCCGCCGGAGCGCGGCCACCAACGGAATCGCGTCGGTGGGCGAGCCGGTCAGCGGGATGAGCCGGAACTTCGCTTTGGAAACCTGACTCAGCACGGAGCGGATAGCGTCGGATTCCTTGTCGAGACCGGTGACATTGACGATCACATCCAAGCGTGACAGCAATTGGCCAGCCGCCTCCCAGTTCCCGAGGTGGGCGGTCAGCAACAGCACGCCGTGACCTTCGGCGAGCGCGGCATGGACGTGATGTTCGCCGTCGAAAGCGAAAGTGAACCGCTGGGTTTGCCCCGCCAGAATCGCGGTCCGGTCGATGATGGCCCGGCCAAACGAGAAGAAATGCCGAAACACGAGCCAGCGGCGTTTCCACCACGGTTGCCGGCCGAAGACTCGTTCGTGGTAAGCCATCGTCGCCGGCACGTCGGGCGAGACAAACGAAAAGTAAATCGCCGGCACCACGCTGATGAGATAGGTGACGCGCAATCCCAACACCCTGAGAACCGTGATGAAGAACCGGATGCCGGCGGGCGTGCCGCGGAGTTGGCCGGTGCCGGACCAGTGACCAGTCGGCGGCATGTCAGGTGTACGCGCCGCCGTTGATGTTGAGAACGGCCCCGGTGATGTAGGCGGCGGAATCCGAACACAGGAAAGCGGCCGCCGCCGCGACTTCTTCCGGTTTGCCGAAGCGGCCGGCCGGGATGTGCGGGAGCAATTGTTCGCGCGGGAGATCGCCGGTCATGTCCGTCTCGATGAAGCCGGGCGCGAGGACGTTGACGGTGACGCCGCGTTTCGCGACTTCGTGGGCGAGGGACTTCGACGCGCCGATCAAGCCGGCTTTGGCCGCGGAGTAATTCACCTGGCCGCTCACGCCGGTCTGGCCGGCCGTGGACGCAATCGTCACGATGCGACCCCAGCGGTTCAGCACCATCTGTTTCACGACGGGCTGGGTGACATTGTAGAAACTGGAAAGATTCGTGGCGATGACTGCGCTCCACTGCTCCGGTTTCATGAACACCAGCAGCGTGTCGTGACGGATGCCGGCGTTGTTGATGAGGATGTCAATGCGGGGATGCCGGGCAATGGCGGCCTCGCACGCGGCTGGGTCAGTCACATCGAAAGGCAACAATTCGCCCGTCCCGCCGGCTTGCTCGATGAGCGCCAAGGTCACGGCGGCGGCGGCTTGCCGACTTCGGAAATTGACGAGAATGTGGCCGCCGGCTTGAGCCAGCGCCACCGCGATGGCGCGACCAATTCCCCGGCTCGCGCCGGTAACTAAGGCAGTTCGCTTCTCCATTTTGAGTTGATGTTATCATCAAAGATGGAATCGAATGGAAGAGGAATCTATATCCGGTGTAGCAGCGCCTCTGCGAGGCGCTGAATATTCAAATCGCGCTTCACAGAAGCGCGGCTACACCCGAGTCGACCTAATGCCGGTCGAGCCACTTGATGGCAACGATGACGCCATCATAGTTTGTAAGCAGCCGGTACGACTGGAGGTCGCGACCTGGTTGGGGCTTGAGCAGATTGATGAACACGGGGTCTTTGCTCAGCAACACGGCATCGGCGCCTTGCGCGCGCGCCTGATTGCAGGCGTTGCCCAACCGGGTCTCGTCGCTCCACAACCATGCCGGCAATTTCTTGTCGTCGGAAATCGGCTCGTCAGCGACCACAAACCCCACCACCCGGTACGATTTGGCCGGCGGCCCGAGATAAACCGGGATCGCGAAGTCCACCTTGGTCAGCGCGCTGGAGCCGGTCGGCCATTTCGCTTGGGTGCCTTCATAGGCCAAGAAACCGGTAAAGCCTTTCGAGCGTGTCGTGTACGGCGTCGCGCAACCGGCAACGACAGTGACGAGTAAGGTGGCGAGAAGAAGTTTGGCGGTGATAAGTTTGGTATTCATGGAGGAAATCTCTAACGCCCGGCCTCCGCTTCTTCAAGCTGTTTATTCCTGTGGAAAGCAAATTGACAAACCAAACCTTTCTTCCTAGTTTTCTGTCCGCAAGTCGTCGTCTAACTTCAAACCTAGGAGATCCCCGATGAATAATTACCTGCGGACAGTAAGCGTTGTAACCGCCTTGCTCGTGACCGTGTTCACTTCAACCACGTCGGTTCTAGCAAAGGCCGAGAAGACGGAAGACGAACTCATTCAAGAGTTCAGTAACCCCAAGGGATCTGTCGTTGCAAAAGCCATGATGGATGTCGAAAAGAATTTTCCGCACAGCGCCAAAGCAACCCCGCTCATCAAGGCGGCGCTGACCGACCCGCGCCCGGAAGTTCGGCGCAAGGCCGCCCGGGTATTGGGCGTCTGGCATGAAGAGGTCAGCGCGCAAGACATCAAAAACATCTGCGCGATGTTGAAGGCCGCCGAACCGGCGGAAGTGATGGACGCCTTGAAGTCCCTCGGTGGTCTGCGCGCCAAGTCGGCCGTGCCGGAGATTTTGCCCTGTCTCAAGGCCACACACCCCAACGTGGTTCGCGATGCCTGCCGGGCCTTGGCGCAGATCGGCGACAAGAGTGTCATCCCCGCCATCGAACCGCTGACGAGTAGTTCCGACAAGGCAATCAAGAAGGACGCGGAAGAAGCGATCTTCAAGCTGAAGTGACCGCTGTCGTAGCGAACTTCTTCCCATCGCGCCGGCACTGAATCTGGATGACGTGCCGGCCCGAATACAATACCGGCGGCACGCCGCCCCCCGGCGCGACCCACTGACCGGCCATATAGAAATTATCCAAGCCGGGCAGCGTTTTCGGTAACTGCGTCCGCATCGCCGTCGGCGTCGGTCGCCAGCCCATGAACGCGCCTTCATGGTTCAACGTGTAGCGCCACGTCGTGTACGGAGTCGCCACGTCCGTCAACTCCACCGCAGCGGTCAGACCGGGATAATGCGGTTCGAGCCGGTCCAGGATGTCGGCGGCGACGCGCTGTTTCTCGATTTCGTACCGGGCGCGGTCGTGTTGCAGATCGTTCCAGAACTTCCAGTCGGTGTGCACCAATGCTTGGACGACCGTCTTGCCGGCGGGGGCGAAGACGGGGCTGTAATTGAAAACGCGGACCGGGAAGCCGTCGAGCGTCACGCCGCCGACGGTGACCGGCTTCTTCAGGAAAAGGAAGTTCAACGGTGGCACGTCCGGATACTCCCGCGCCACACCGTAGCTGATCGTCATGATCGGCAGGAAGAGCGGCCACTTCTCGAACCGCGCCGTAATCTTCCGATCGACATACCGGCCTCCGAGCATTTTGAAAATGGTGCTGTAACCGTCACCGGCGGAAATCACGAGGTCGGCGCGGTGTTCACTGCCATCGGCCAAACGGATACCCACCGCCCGATCGTTCTCGACGAGTATCTCCTGCACCGTCGCCCGGTACGTTACTGCCCCGCCGAGACCTTGATAGCGTTCCGCAAAGCTGGCCACGAAATCAGTGCAACTGCCGGCGAGCAATCCCATTTGTTTGTTGGCCAGCAGCGCCAGCAAGAGGAGGACGAACCACACGGGCACTTCCGGCAGGAAGAGGTTGCTCAGCCACCGCCGCAACTTTTCGTCTTTGGCGCGCTTCGCGAATTGTTCGACCGGCAAGTTGTACGGGCCGCCGAAATAGCTAAGGACGCGGCGCAAGCCCCACATTTGTTTGAGTGGACCGAGTAGCCCGGCCAACTCGGGTGCGGTCGCCATCATCCCGAAGACATCCGTCGTCTGCATCGCCCGCACGCCGGCAATGAGTTCGTCAATAAACTGCGCGTCTACCGGCGCAAACTTCTTCAGATCGGCGCGCAACTGGTCGAGGTCGCTGGAGAATTCGATTCGGCAGTCGCCGATTTCATCGATGTAGTTGACGAAGGTTTTTAGCTCGGGATAATGCCGGTTCTTCAGAATGCCCAATTCCCGGTAGAGGTCGTAACACGCTTGACCGGGCTGATGCCCCATCAAGTAATGGATGCCGCCGTCGATCAGATAGCCGTCGCGTTTCCACGCAATCGCCACGCCGCCGGGCTCGTAATGATGCTCGAAGATGCGAGTCCGGTAACCGTTCATCTGGCCATAGCAACCGGCCGAGAGACCGGCCAGCCCCGCCCCGATGATGATGATGGATTTCTCGGCCATAAATGCGCCGCCAGTCATATTGCCGGACACTTGCGTGTTCAAGTTGTTTGTTGTAGAAGCGGCATCCCGCGACATGATTAAATTCAACGGTCACAATCTGACGATTGACAATGTTTGGGCGGTCGCCTCCCGCCAGTCCTCCTGCGCGCTGGCCGACGACGCTCGGCCGCGAATTCGCCAGAGCCGGCAGTTTGTGGAAACTGTCGCCGCCCAACCCCGCGCCATCTACGGCATCAATACCGGCTTCGGACCGTTGAGCGGATTTCGCGTCCCACCGGAAGAACTGGCGCAACACCAAGTCAATCTCCTCAGCCATCTCACCGTCGGCCAAGGCGCACTGTTTTCGCCAGCGGAAACCCGCGCGATCATGCTGGCGCGAATCAATGCGCTGGCGCGTGGCTACTCGGGCATTCGGGAAGAAACGCTCGACCTACTGCTGGCGGCGCTCCAGCAGGATGTGTTGCCGGAAATTCCGAGCGAAGGGTCGGTCGGCGCGAGTGGCGATCTGGTGCCGTTGGCGCACATGGCCGGGTTGCTGGTCGGCACGGGCTACGCCCGCGTGAACGGCCAACGCTTACCGGCGCGCGAGGCGTTGGCGGCGGTGGGACTGAAGCCGGTCGTGTTGCAATGCAAAGAAGGTCTGGCCCTCGTCAACGGCACCTCGGTGATGACCGGCCTGGCAGCGCTGGCGGCGCACGAAGCGGATGCCTTGCTCGGGTGGATGGAATTATTGACGGCATGCCTTTTTCAAGTTCTCAGCGGCGAGCCGGAAGTGTTGTGCGAACAGGTGCACAAGGCGCGCGGATTTCGCGGGCAGTTTAATTCAGCGCGTCGGATCGCGAATCATTTGCGGACCCATCCCGATTTTGCGCGGCGGATTGACGACCATCAATGGGGTTCGACCGCGAAGTCGGTTGATCCCGGCACGGAAATCCAAGACCCCTACTCGCTCCGGTGTGCCCCGCAGATTCTCGGCGCGTTCCAGGAAGCGCATTGGCACGTCGGCGAAGTCATCACGCGCGAACTGAATGCGAGCACCGACAATCCGTTGATCTTCGCCGAGACGGAAACGGTGATTCACTGCGGCAATTTTTACGGCCAACAAATCGCGATGGTCAGCGATTACGAGCGGATGGGCCTGATCAAACTCGCGCTGTTGTCCGACCGGCAAATTGAGCGCCTTCTGAACTGGCGTTACAGTCGCGGCCTGCCGCCGTTGTTGGCGGGCGGCGAACCGGGACTCAATACCGGCTTTGGCGGCGCGCAATTGCTGGCCACCTCGCTGGCGGCGGAAGCCCGGTTGCTCGGCACACCGGCATCCATCCAGACGATTTCGACTAACGCGAACAATCAAGACGTCGTCAGCATGGGTTGTATCGCCGCGAAGATGACGCGGACGACGTTGCCGTTGTTGTGGAAACTCGTCGCCATTGAAGCTCTCGCGTTGGCGCAAGCGGCCGACCTGCGCCACCGGCCGGATGTGATGGGCGGCGATTACCGAAAACTTTACGAGCTGGTGCGCGGCCTTTCGCCGACACTGACGACTGACCGGCCGCTGGCCGAAGATATCCAAAGCGTCACCACGTTGCTGCAATCTGAGTCGGCTCAACAAGAATGCTTACCACCCCGCGATGAAAACTGACGTCGATGTTCTAATCATTGGGGCTGGCCCCGCCGGCTCGACGGCGGCGGCGTTACTCCACCGGGAAGGCTTCCGATTGCTCGTCGTCGAGAAACAACACTTTCCGCGTTTCGTCATCGGCGAAAGCCTGTTGCCGCACAGCATGGATTTATTGAAGGAAGCCGGGCTGCTCACGAATGTCGAAGAGCAGAAGTTTATGCACAAAAGCGGCGCAGTTTTCTGGCGCGGCACCGAGACGTGCAACTTTGATTTCTCCACGCAGTTCACCGCCGGCTGGTCATACACCTATCAAGTTCCACGCGCCGAGTTCGACAAGACTCTCGCCGATGCGGTGGCGGCAAAAGGCGTTGAGATCCGGTACGGCCAGAGCGTGACCGGCATTGAGTTCGCGCCGACCCACGCCACCGTGACGGTGGAAGGGCGACCGATCACCGCGCGGTTCGTTCTCGATTGCAGCGGCTATGGGCGGGTCTTGCCGCGGTTGCTCGCGTTGGAAGAGACGTCAAACTTCCCCGTGCGCGAGGCGTTGTTTACCCACATTACCGGCGACCGGCGGCCGGCCGGGCGCGAGGAAGGCAAGATTTGGGTGTGCATCCATCCCGGCGGCGCGTGGATTTGGATCATCCCCTTCGCCGACGGCCGGACCAGTGTCGGTGCCGTCGCCGAGCCGGCATTCTTCGCGAAGTATCCCGGCACGCCCGAAGAATCACTGCGCGCCATCCTCACCTCGGATCCGAATGCCGCGCAGCGGTTGACGGAAATGCAGTTTCAATTCGCGCCGCAGCGCATTACCGGCTACTCGTGCTCGGTCAAGAAGCTCTACGGTCCGCAGTTTGCGCTCGTGGGGAATGCGACGGAGTTTCTCGACCCGGTTTTCAGTTCGGGCGTCACACTCGCGCTAGCATCAGCTAATCGCGCCGCCAAATTAACAGCGCGGCAACTCCGCGGTGAAGTCGTGGACTGGCAAAAAGACTACGCCGAACATCTCATGCAAGGCATCAACGCGTTCCGTGCCTACGTGGCCGGGTGGTACGATGGCGTGTTGCCGGAGATTTTCTT
>JBAXYB010000028.1:0-29317 GCA_037127585.1 Verrucomicrobiota bacterium | reverse complement strand
CACCATTGCGCGATGCCGCTGCACAAACATCTCAACCTCGGCGCCACCGCCCGCGCCAGTTTCTACCTCTACAACACGCGTGACGAAGTTGATGTCTTCATCGCCACGCTGCAGAAAGCCAAAAAATTCTTTGGCGCCTGCCCCACCGGCCGGGCGCTTGGATTCTGACGTTTACTGATAACGGGCCTTGAGAGACCTACCCTGCCGGGCACTCTGGTTGGCAAGATCGAGAATGTGAATTGGCCGCCGGGCCCACTCACCGGTAATAACCAGCTTCGTGCCCTTCGTCAGATGGTCGGCGACGTTCTGGTAGAAGCGCCAGCCTTCGTCAGGCATCTGACTTGTTGTGCTCGTGGTTTTTTTACCATCATGGAGGATGTGCGTGTTCTCGCCGCCGTCGATGATGTAATTGCCTTCAGTGCCAACCAACTCGACCCAGCCACGTTTCGGATTGGAATCCAACGTGGTGATCAGGAGCGTCAGCACCACCCCATTCTTAAAGCGAATAACCGCGTAGCCTTCGTCTTCGTTGGAGTCGGCCTTCCATTTCGTTTCCCAATAGCCATTCTTGGCAAAGCCGGTCACTTCGACGATTTCGGAACGGATGAGTTGGAGGCTGTATTCCAACAAGTGCACGCCCCAATCGTAGAGAATGCCGCCGGAGATCGACTTACTGGTGCGCCACCAATCACCGGGCTTGCCGCGGCTGCCCATGTGGGCTTCCACGCGGACGATGTCGCCAATGCACCGGTCGGTGACGACGTCCTTCACCGCCTGCATCGCGCGACCGTCCCAGTGCCGGTTGTGGTACGTCGAGACGATGACGCGGTTCTTTTTAGCGGCGGCAATCATCGCGTCGCATTCAGCGGTCGTGATCGCCATCGGTTTTTCACAGACGACATGCCGGCCCGCGCGCAACGCTTCGAGGCCGAGCTTGGCGTGGGTGTTGTGCGGCGTGATCATCGTCACGAGGTTCACGTCGGACTTCTTCAGCATCGCCGTCAACGTCGGATACGTCTGGATGCCGGGAAAATCGGTTTGCGCGACGGCGAGCCGGGCGGGATCGATTTCCGCGACGGCGACCGGGGTCATCCCGGCACGTTTCATTTCGTTGAGATGGGCTTTGCCCATGTTAAACGCCCCGCCGTAACCGACGACGCCCACTTTAATGTCACTGGCTTTCATAAGGCGCGGAGGAATACCACGATTAGCGCGGCAACTTCAAGTCCGGTAATGCCACGCCTTCGCGGCGCTGAATGACCGCTTCAACTTTCGGCACGTACATCTGGGTTTCGGCCGGTAACCGAATGGCGATCTCGTCGAAGGTTTTGGCCCGGTATTTCTCCAAGGCGCGCCGCACGGTACCCTCGCCTGCATTGTACGCCGCGAGGATCAAGCGCCAGTCGCTAAACTTACCGGCGAGATATTTCAGATACTTCGCCGCCGCAGTCGCATTCTTCTCTGGATTCAGTCGCTGATCGAAAGGCCACGTCGTCAAATTGAGAAACTTCGCTGTGGCCGGCATCAGTTGATAAAGCCCGGCCGCCCCCGACGGACTCAACGCCTTCGAATTGAACCCGGATTCCACTTCCGCAAGCCAAACTAGTTCCGCCGGTATGCCTTCGTTGGTGAAGATATTCTTCAACCGCGGTACCAACGTTTCGATTTTGGTCGGCATCGGCTCTCGTTGCAATTGTTCGGTCCACATTTTACGAACGACGATCGCGCTGGGTTGGAGCGGTGGCGGCGGCGGTTGATCCGGGACGGGAGCCGGGATCATCAGGCGCAACTCCGTAGCGACATCCAGATAGTCTAACCGGGCCCGCAGCCACGCGGCGTAAGGTTGCGCTTCGTCGTTGCCATCCAGCAACGGCAGGATCGCGTGACCAATGGTGCGCAGTTCAGCCAAATCGATCACGTACTCGCCTTGGAGACGCTGCTGGAGTTGTTTGCAGATGTCTTGGAGTTGTTTCTCGTCGAGGGTCCCGAGTTCGGAAAGATCCAAGCCCTCCAGAAAGGTCTCGTCGATGCGGGATTCCGGTATCTCAGCGGAAACCTGCGCGCGGGTCAGCAGGAGGACGCCCAACAAAAGATGTCGGAGATTCATCATAATGGCAATCGGTACCACCATTTGAGTTGGGAGTCTAGTTTCGAGCGGCTACCGCAGGAAACATCTCGACCTACCCGTTCTGACGGGATATTACTGACCGTACGGAGGATAAATATGAATTCTATCTGGTGCTCGACAATAATCCTCATCGCTGGCCTTTTTGCCGGCCGCCTTCGCAGCCGACACGAACCTACCGGTTCGACTCGAACTCCAACTAACCGACGGATCGAAAATCATCGGCCAAGCCGATGTGAAATTTCGCGCCCTCGAACTATCGTCGAGTTCACTGGGTAAACTTTCAATCCCGGTCGACCGCCTCCGGTCGGTTCAGATCAAGACCGCCGAAGATGAAGCCACCGTCACTCTCCAAAATGGCGATAAAGTTAAAGGCATCGTGCAAGCGCGTGGCCTCGATCTGACAACAGTGTTTGGGAAGGTGTCTGTTCCTCTGACTGTCATTCGCGAACTTCAAGTGCGGCCCCAATCATCCACTACAATGGAGCTGCAACCGCTGAATGCTGATGATTGGGACTTGCTTCCATTTCCTCAGGACTCCGACTGGCCGGGCGACCGAGGGCTACCCCCATTATTCGAAAATGGTGAAGTGGTATTGCGCGGAGCACAAGATGCCCGGACCAAAAAGCTTTACGCCGCGCCATTGACAATTGAGTGTGAAGTCCAGTTGGAGCGCCGCACTTCTTCCGACGGGACCTTCGAGATACGTTTGGTGGCAGAGGGAGAACCAAAGAACCTCGACGCCCGAAACGTATTGGGAATCAGCGTCTCCTACAAGCGAGATGGGGGCGATTCGATTTCATTCCTCGGTCAGAATCGCCGTCTGATCCGAAAGTATTCCCCGGCCGGCTTTCACCTGAAAACTGATAAGCCATATCGCGTGAAACTTCGCATCGAGCCCGAGCGACTTCTTCTGCAAGTCAACGATATGGAACAAGAAATTTGTGATCTCAGATTGCCAACCGAACGATTCTATATCCAATTATTCGGCTGGCAACCCACTGACCGCTGGCACGTCCCGAAATTCGCCACCTACTAAGGCTTATAGGCCACGGTGACCAACGAAACGCCGAATGGAAGATTCATGCGCCGCAATAACGACTTCTCGACGGCAAAAATGCGCTGGGGCAATAGGTTCATCACACCGCAATGGGGCACCGTGAAGTCTGATTTCTGAGACTGACCGGGTCGCGCTTGGTGAAGGCCCAGTACCCGGTATAACAACCGAACAGCGGCGATCGGCGGGAATAGGAGTGTGTTGAAATACGACAGCTTCCGTAATTCAAATCCAGCGTCGGCGAGCAGACGCCGCAGCATCGGCGCTGTATAGCGGCGGTGGTGGTGGCTGACGATATCCTGCCGACCCCAAAGAAATTGAAATGCGGGCACGGTCACAAAAGCTTTCCCGCCAGGCTTCAGTACTCGGTATAGCTCGCGGGCGGCTCGCGCGTCGTCAGGGAGATGCTCAATCACATCAAACACACACGCGGCCTCAAAGATACCGGAAGCGAACGGCAACCGCATTGCATCGGCAGCCACCAAATGATCGAGTTGTTGCGCTTGGCAGAATTGAAGCGCGTCGAATGTAAAATCTGTGGAGACGAGTTTGCCGAACTGCGCCAACATCGGACGCATCCCGCCCGGACCACAGCCAAGGTCGAGCAGCTTGTGGTCACGACCGGCCGGTAAGTGTTGCCGGAGGATGGCTTCGAGGATTTCCGCGCGGGCGATATACCACCAATGGGTGCGCTGGACTTGCGCGTATTCGCTGTAGTAGGCGATTTCCACGTCAGTTGCTGTTGACGGTTTCGCCGACCACGTAAAACGGGCGCTGTTTCACTTCGTCGTAAATGCGAGCAATATACTCGCCGACGATGCCGATCAGGACGAGCTGCACGCCGCCAAGCATCATCACAGCGATCATCAACGACGTCCACCCCGGTGGATTCGTTCCCAAAGCGAATTTACCGTACAAGGCGTACGCGATGTAGACGAGACAGAGTGCGAACGAGGCCAGCCCCATCCAAAATGCAATGCGTAGTGGAACGTACGAGAACGACATAAAGCCATCGAACGCCAGCTTCAGCAACCGTGTGAAGTTGTACTTCGGTTCGCCGGCATGCCGAGCGTCGCGTTCGTATTCGATGCCGGTCTGTTTGAAGCCCACCCAGGAACGCAGGCCGCGAATGAAGCGATTCCGCTCCGGCATCTTCTTGAGCATGTCGACGACTTTGCGATCCATTAGCGAAAAATCCCCGGCGTCGAGCGGGATGTCGAGATTGGCCATACTGTGCAACAGCCGGTAAAACACCGCGTAGGCGGCGCGCTTGAGGAATGATTCCTTGCGCTTCTTGCGAACGCCAAAGACCACTTCAAAACCTTTGCGCCAAGTCTCGATCAACTGAGGAATCACTTCGGGCGGATCCTGCAGGTCGGCGTCCATGGCAACGACCGCCGCGCCCCGCGCATGATCGATGCCGGCGCTGATGGCAGGTTGATGGCCAAAATTCCGTGAGAAAAACAATCCGCGCACCCAGGCATCCTGTGTCGCTATCTTCCGGATCAGTTCCCGGGAATTGTCGCGGCTACCGTCGTCGATGAAAATAATCTCGTAGGGCTCACCGAGCCCCTTGAGCACCGTCGTGAGGCGGGCGTACAATTCGGGCAGATTGTCCTGCTCGTTATAGACAGGTATTACAATCGAGTAGTGCGGCGTATTCACCGTGGCAGAGTATAGAGGGCAGCCGCGGTTTTTCGAGAAAAATTGCGTTGCATGCCGGCCGGGCTTTGCTGAAACTATCCACTCATGCGCAAGATTTCGGCCCTCTGGTTCGCCGCGGCATTGTTGGCCGTGATGTTTGGCTTGCTCATTGGACCAGCAGTAAAAGATAGCGCCACGGTGGACGAAACCACGGCCCTTGGAGCCGGTTGGAGTTATTTCAAAGGTTACCGGTATCGCATCCAACCAGAGCACCCCCCGCTCTCGCAGATGTTACCGGCAATCCCGCTGTTGGCAATGGACATCAAGCTCTCTCCCAACGCCCAAGCACTTGTTGACGGACGCGCCGGTTATCCATGGACGCGACCATGGTTGGGGCCGATTCGGGCATGGCAAGAACTGTTTCCCCAAGGACGTGACAACTGGTACTTCTGGGCCCTGCCGGAGGGCCAATTGTTTGGCCAGATGTTTGTCTATGACGGTACAAACGACGGTAACGCTATGATGTTTCATGGGCGCCTCGTCCAGATCGTCCTGACCCTGGCCATCGGACTGCTCATCTTTTTTTGGGTGCGACAGGCGACCGGAAACGACTTGGCCGCCTTGACTGGTCTGGCATTCTGGGTTTTCAATCCGAACGCTCTCGCCCACGGACACCTAATCACGACGGATATTGGCGCGACCCTTGGAATCACAGCGGCTCTTTTCACATTTGCCCGGTTTCTCAAGACTCCCACTATCCGGAATGCTGTCATCTGTGGAGTGGCGACTGGTTTTGCGTTAGTAATGAAACTTACCGCTGTCGTTCTTGCGCCCGCTTTCTTGGTGCTCGCGGTATGGCACTGGCGAGCGCTGAGATCGTCGGAAGTGAACTTTTGGAAGTTAGTAGCGGGTTTTGTTGCCGGTACGTGGGTATTTCTACTGATCATCTATTTTCCTCGCTGGTCACCGGCACCCACCATTTCGGACATCCAAGCTAGGGCACTTGGTGTTCCGGAATGGTTCACCACGCTTCGGCCATTTCTGATCCCTGCTGATCTATTCAAATCCCTCGGCTTAACTCTCGGACACTCGAAAGAAGGCCACGACGCGTATTTCCTTGGGGCCTGGTCCCAGAAAGGCAACCTGTTTTTTTACCCAGTGGTATACGCACTGAAGTCACCGGTCGCGTTAGTCTTGGCGAGCGTGATGGCCGTGATCGTCTTTGTCAGACGCTGGCGCGAGACCAACATCTTGGAACGTGTCGCTTGGGGTGGAGCGGTGATCTACTTTGGGGTCGTCCTGACTAGCAATGCCAACATTGGCATTCGCCACATCCTGCCGGTGTTGCCGCTGGTCGCCGTGGGAATCGGTTGCGCCGTGGCGCGGCTTGCCCGGCAGGGGCGGTGGATAGCCACCGGCTTGGTCGCCTGGCAGGCAGTAGTCGTGGTCGTGGCCTACCCGTTGTATTTGCAGTTTTTTTCCGAAGCCGTCGGCGGTGCACGCAACGGCGAGCGGTATTTTGTGGACTCCAACTATGACTGGGGCCAAGACGCAAACCGGCTGAAAGAATTCCTCCAAGAGAACAAGATCAACCATATCTACCTCGATTACTTCGGTACCCAGTACAACATCGAGTATCTGAAAATTCCGAACACGCGAGTGAATGCGCAGCAGGCCCGGCAAATCAAGCAAGGCTGGCTTGTGGTCAGTGCCTCACAACTGATGCGACCCGAGTGGGCGTGGCTACGAGAAGTCCACCAACCGATTGCACGCGTGGCCTACACTCTGTTTGTTTATCAGTTGCCCTGACCAGCGGTTTGCAACGAAAAAGGTAGTTGCGACGATTCAAGGTTATGCAACACCTCCCCAAGGTCGTAAATACGGATGATCGAGTCCACCTCCGGTTTCACGCATTTAAGAATTGGCGCGTCCGAGAAAGGCGATTGTTGCAATGGCTGGCAAACATGAAGAACCACATCTTGTCGAATTCATTGGTAAACGTGGCAATGGGCTGTGTGGATTTCTCAATCTCGTCGAATGTCGGCTGCGTGAAGGCATTGGCGCTGGGCAATCGCGAATCAAGAGTCATAGCCACTTTTCAATCAAGAGCGGTAATCTCCATTTTGGCTCTCGTCGATGTTCATAACTTCTTCCACAACGTACAAAGGCCGGTTCTTCACTTCAGCGTAAGTGCGGCCAATGTATTCGCCAAGAATCCCGATGCCGAGACTGTTCAGGCCAACACCGAGGAAGGAAAGTATGACCAAGGTAGTGATACCGGGCGGGGCGTGCCCGACGAAGTACAGGTACGTGTAAACCGGCACCGACAGGATCGAGAGTGAGATCAGCACAATCCCGACAAACAAGAAGAGCCGAAGTGGCTTGAGGGAGAAACTCGTGACTGCGTTGAAGACGAAGTACAACAAATCCCAGAACGGCGCCTTGCTCACACCGGCCGTGCGCGCGCGGCGTTCGTACGGCACACTGGATTGCCGGAACCCCAGCCAGGCGATTAGCCCGCGCATGTACCGGTTGTACTCCTGACACTGCTCCAGCGCGTCACGCACTTGCCGGGTAATGAGGCGGAAATCACCGGCATTCTGTGGGATCGGCACGTCAGCAAATGAGGCGATGATCCTGTAGGCAAGTGCCACCGCGGCGTTGCGCCACTTTGGGTCGCCCGGGCGAACCGTCCGCACACCGTAAACCACATCAAAACCCTCGCGCCATTTCGCGATGAGGCGTGGAATCACGTCGGGCGGATCCTGCAAGTCAGAGTACAATACGATGATAGCATCGCCTTGGGCATAGTGATAACCGGCCGTGATCGACATCTCGACGGTAAAATCACGACTGAACCGTAGATACCTCCACCGGTCATCGCGCCGGCATATTTCCTTCACAAGTTCGCCGGTGCGGTCAGCGCTGTGGTTGTCGATGACCAGATACTCGAACCGGTACGGCAGCGGATCCAACACCGCCTTCAGCTCCGCCTCCAGCATCGGAATGTTCGCCTCTTCGTTGCGTGCGGGAATGACGATAGAAATCAGCAGCGGCTCGCTCATCAGGTCCCTTCCATATCGAGCGGTTTGACGAACGGCTCCATTTCCGTGATGGGATGACCGAACGCAATTTTCGGATACGCGTTGGCATACGTGTCAATCATCACCTGCAACAAATACGGCGCATCGCTCGCCATCATCCCTTCGAGAGCCTGAACAACTCGAGCCGGGTCAGAAACCGTACCGGCCTCGATCCCGTATGCACGACTTACCGCCGCGAAGTCGGGAGCCGAATATCCCCACATCGTTGACGCGTACTGTTTATCGAAGTAACTCTCCTGAAATTGCCGAACCATCCCGTGGCAGCCATTATTGAGCACCACCATCTTGACGGGCAATTTGTGGCGCGCGATCGTCTGCAACTCCTGAATGTTCAGCTGAAATCCACCATCCCCGGCAATCATCACCACCGGCTGACCGGTTGCCGCAAAACAAGCCCCAATCGCTGCCGGTAAAGCAAACCCCATTGCACCCATACCGCCTGACGTGAGGAAACGTTGTTGCGGTTCAAGATCAAGCGACTGCGCGGCCCACATTTGGTGTTGTCCGACATCCACGACGTACGCGGCACAGCGTTTAGCCTGTCGACTAATCTGATGCATCAGCACATTCGGATTAATGCCGGGCACATCGCGGAGTTCGTTCGTATCCGGCCACTGCTGCCGCAAATCGTCCAACTCCTTACGCCACGCCGCCCAGCCCGGCCACGAACGCTTCGTCGCCGCTGCCGTCGCGTTCTGCAAGAACGGTCGAAGATGACTCACAATCGGCACACACCCGAGTACGCGGTTGTTGATCTCCGGTGCGTCGCAATCCACCTGAAAGATCGTCCGGTCACCCTTGAACGCCGCAGTCATCGCTCCAGTTTGGCGCACATCGAGTCGGCTGCCGAGCACCACGAGGAGGTCCGCACGCCCGATGGCAAGATTGGCCCACCGGTTCCCGTAACTACCGATCATACCGACCCGCGACGGATGCGAGAAAGGCAACACATCCACCGCCATCAACGAGTTCACAACAGGGACCGGCAAGGCGTTGGCAAATTGCCGGAACAACTCCCCTGCTCCGGCTGACCGAATCCCGCCGCCGATTAGGATGAGCGGCCGGTGCGCCTTGGCCAGAGCATCAAATAGCTGATCAAGAGCGGCGGCAGCCACCAGATTGTCGGTGACCGATACGATCCGTTGCGGTGGCGGTGCAGCGACCTTCATCCGCTGCACGTCCATCGGAATGTCGAGTAAAACCGGCCCCGGTCGACCACTGGTCGCGAGTTGGAATGCTTCGGCCAAACGTGCCGGCAATTCCTCTGGTGATTGGATACTCCACGCGGCCTTGGTGATCGGTTTCGCCACCGAAACAATGTCGGTCTCTTGAAAGCCGAGTTGCCGAATCGGCCGGTTGCCTTTCTGCTCGGCGAGATTGACCTGACCGGTAATGAAGATGGCCGGCGACGAATCGAAGTAACAACTGCCAATTCCGGTCAGTAAATTCGTCGCGCCCGGTCCGCTCGTAGCCATCGCGACACCGGGGATACCCGTTATCCGTCCCACCGCGTCGGCGGCGAACGCCGCGCCTTGTTCGTGGTGGACACTGACGAGCTTGACCTTTCCGCCCGCGTGAATCGAGTCGATCAGGTGTGTGATCATACCCCCGACGACTTCAAATACCTGCGGCACGCCTTGCGCGTGGAGGAACTCGGCAATGTAGTCAGAAGCCTTCAAGGAATTCATCAGCGGTTTTGAAGATAGCAAAGGTTTTGTGCCACGGAAAGGAAAGTTACCGATGCCCCCGGTACCACGCGACTGTCCGGCGCAGACCGTCTTCGAGGCTGACGCGTGGTTTCCAGCCGGTTGTCTGCTGTAATCCGGTAATATCCGCTACGAGGCTTACACCACCGCCGGGGATTTCGCCGAAGCCAAGCGGCAATGTCGGATCAATCAAGTCGCGAATCATCGTCACGATCTCGCGCACCGGCCGAGACGTACCCGAGGCCAGATCAAACACCCCTTGTGCATCGCTCGCACAGCAAATCGCCTCGGCGGCATCCTCGACATACAGGTAGTCGCATTTCTGTTCGCCGCTGGTCAGCGCTGGCTTCTTACCGGCCAGCAATTGCAAGATCACACTTGGAATCAAGTATGACGTATCATCAGCAGGACCGTACGTGGCAAACAACCGCAACCAGACGTACCGGACTCCGGCGCGTTCGCAGGCTTGCCGGGCTAAATGGGACGCCTGAAGTTTGGCGACGCCGTATTGTGTCGCCTGCGTTTCAGCCTGGGAGCCGAGACCGACAAAACAGCGCGGCTTCACCTGCTCGATTATGCCTAGCAACTTCTCTGTGCCGGTTAGGTTGACTGCGATTTGCCGCGCATCATCCCGGTATTGCCGGGTGACGCCCGACCATGCGAGATGGAAAACAACCTCCGGCGCAGCCGTCACAATAGCCGGCCCAGCGCGATCGATGTCAGCGAGATCGACGTGGATCACATTGATCTTGGACAAGACGTCGGTCAGTCGCCACGTGTCGCTGATCGGACGAACCGCGCCGGTGACTTCGTGACCCTGTTGCAGGAGGGCGCGCACCAGATGCGAACCGAGATGGCCAGACGCGCCCGTGACCAGACAGCGCATGTCAGACTCCCGGCAACCGATGCAACGTGTCGATCATGAACTGAATTTGTTCGCCGGTAAGTCCGGGGTAAACGCCGATCCAGAACACACGCTCCATCACGAAGTCAGCATTCTTGAGGTCGCCGATGCGGCGGTGCTGCACGTCGCGATACGCCGGCTGGCGGACGAGGTTACCGCCGAAGAGGAGGCGCGTACTGATCTTGTGGGCTTGAAGATGCCGGACGACTTGGTCGCGTGTGACCGGCGCATCCGTGCGCACTGCGACCGGGAAGCCGAACCAACTCGGCTCACTGTTAGTGGTCGCCTCCGGCAAGATGAATAGGTGTTCCAAATCCCGCAAACCATCCCGGAGCCGCTGGAAGTTTTCACGGCGCTTGGCGATGAAGGCCGGTAGTTTCTTCAATTGTGCGACACCGATGGCGGCTTGCATGTCGGAGAGCTTCAGGTTGTAGCCGATGTGCGAGTAGGTGTACTTGTGGTCGTAACCGTGCGGGAGTTCGCCGAGTTGCCAGTCAAAACGTTTGCCGCAAGTGTTGTCCTTGCCGGGGTCGCACCAGCAATCCCGTCCCCAGTCGCGGAAGGATTCGACCAAAGTCTTGAGCAGTGGCGCATTCGTCAGCACCGCACCGCCCTCGCCCATCGTGATGTGATGCGCGGGATAGAAACTCACGGTCGCCAAATCGCCGAATGTCCCGCAGAGTTTACCCCGGTACGTTGAGCCAAGCGCGTCGCAGCAATCTTCGATGAGCCAGAGTTTATGCCGCCGGCAAAATTCGACCACCACATCGAGATCAAACGGATTACCGAGCGTGTGGGCCATCATCACCGCGCGGGTCCGGTCGGAGCGTGCGGCTTCAAGCTGACTGGCGTCGCCGTTATAAGTCGGAATGTGTGTGTCGATGAAGACCGGGACAAGTTGATTCTGGATTATCGGATTGATGGTCGTCGGGAAGCCGGTCGCGGCGGTGATGACTTCGTCACCGGGCTTGAGCCGCCGGTCGCCGAGCTTGGGTGATGTCAGAGCCGAGAGAGCGAGAAGGTTTGCTGATGAACCCGAGTTGACAAGCATCGCGCTGCGCAGGCCGAAGAGTTTCGCGAAGTCACGTTCGAATTGTGCAGCGAAACGGCCGGTCGTCAGCCAGAAGTCCAGTGAGGCATCGACGAGATGCAGGAGTTCATCGGCATCAAACACGCGGCCGGCGTATGGGATGGCCGTCTGGCCGGGGACAAAATCTTGCCGGGGAAACGCGGCGGCGTAGTACTGGCGCACCAACTCCTGAATCTGGTTTCGCAACGCGTCTTTGTCGGTCATGCTGCCCAAGGTAATCCCAAACGCTGCGCCTGCGCGAAGTAATCGGCAATCTGCGCGGTTGTGAGTTCGTGCTTCTCTTTCGGTTCGCGATACCACTGAACGGTCCGTTCGACCGCCGTCGGAAAACTCCAGACCGGCGACCAGCCGAGCAGCGCCTTCGCTTTGTCGGTGGAAAGCTGGAGCATACCGGCTTCATGCACGGCCTTCGGATCGCTCTTGTCTTCCCAACGTCCCGGCCAGTGTTTCACAATTTCTTGTACGAGTTCGGCGACAGTCCGGCTAGACTCGTGGTTGGGGCCGAAGTTGAACGCCGTCGCCACCACCGGATTCTGCGCCAGCGATGCCCCGAGCCAAAGGTAGCCGCTGAGCGGTTCAAGCACATGTTGCCACGGGCGTGTGGCGACTTTGTTGCGGACCGGGATCGCCGCGCCCTGCTGTAACGCACGCACACAGTCCGGCACGATGCGGTCAACAGCCCAGTCGCCACCTCCGATAACATTGCCGGCACGCGCGCTGGCGACGCTTACCGGATGATCTTTGAAAAACGAACGCCGGTACGCCGCGATGACAATCTCCGCCGCCGCTTTGCTAGAACTGTACGGATCATAACCGCCGAGTGGGTCGGTCTCCCGGTAGCCGTGAACCCATTCGGCGTTCTCGTAACATTTGTCCGTCGTGACCAACACCGCCGCGCACGGCTTGCGTAAATTGCGAAGCGCTTCGAGCACATGGATCGTGCCCATGATATTCGTGGCATACGTTGCAACCGGCTCGCTGTACGAGAGGCGCACCAGCGGTTGCGCGGCGAGATGAAAAACAAAATCAGGTTGGCTTCGTTCGATTGATTGCCGAACGCTGTTGAGATCTCGAACGTCAGCAAGCTCGTGTTGCACCCGCGACGCGAGGCCGAGTTGGTCGAACAATGCCGGTTCCGTGTTCGGCGCCAACGCGAAGCCGTGAACCGTCGCGCCGAGTTGCAGGAGCCATTCCGTCAGCCACGAGCCCTTGAAGCCGGTGTGCCCAGAGAGCCACACGGTTCGGCCACGAAAAACGTCTCCAAACATCACCACACCTTCCACGGCGCTTTGCCGGTCGACCAGAGTTCATTGAGTTGCTGGTATTCCCGGTACGTATCCATCGCGAAGAAGAACCCCTCGTGCCGGTACGCCATGAGTTGACCTTCACTGGCGAGACGCTCCATCGGGTCGCGCTCGAGGATGCAACTGTCGCCGGTGAGGTAATCGAAAATGCGTTTGTCGAATATGAAGAAGCCGGCGCTGGCCCAGCCGTCCATCTGCGGTTTCTCGGCGAAGCTGGTGACTTTGCCGGCCTTGTTGACGTCGAGGATACCGAAGCGTGAGACTGGCTTGACGGTGGTGACGGTGGCGAGTTTGCCGTGGGACTTGTGAAACTTCATGAGTTCGCCCAAGTCGAGGTTGGACAACCCGTCGCCGTAGGTGACCATGAACGTGTCGCCATCGACGTACGGCTTCGTGCGCAATACGCGACCGCCGGTCATCGTCTCCTGCCCGGAGTCGACGAGGGTGACGTTGAAGTCTTGTTCGCTGTGGGCGCCGTGGTGGAGGATTTTATTTTGCCGGCCGAGGCAGATGGTGAAATCGTTATTCATCGACTCGTAGTTGAGGAAGTATTCTTTGATGAGCGTGCCCTTGTATCCAAGGCAGAGAACAAAATCCTTGAAACCGTAATGAGCGTACGACTTCATGATGTGCCACAGAATGGGACGGCCACCGATTTCGACCATTGGCTTGGGGCGAAATTCCGTTTCCTCACGCAACCGGGTGCCGAGACCTCCGCAGAGTAAAACCACTTTCATCCACACCTTTTAGCAGAGTCCTCCCGGCGGCGTCAATTGGCCCGAAGCCGCCTTGACCGGACGTTCGAGATGCGACTATAACGATGCGTATGGCCGGTATCTTTGCGGCGTTTACCAGTTTCAGCGTGTTCGTAGTCGTGCATTGGGCGATTTTGCATTGGCTGCGGTGGCGGCCACTTTCGCGCGTTCTTAACGGACTGTGGCTGGCGAACCTCGGCTTATACGCGTGGCTATTTTGGTGGTGGGCGAACGATACCGGCATTGTGAATCTGCTGAATGGGTTATTGCTACAGGTGTTTCTGCTCATCGGCTACACAGCCTTTTTCTTTCTCGTGGAACGCGGGCTCTCGTTGCGTGTGCTCATCGAAATTAGCCGCACGCCTGACGGGCGGATGACGCTGGAGGAAATCAAACACGCTTATCCGTACGATTACATCCTAGAAAAGCGCATTGGGCAGATGGTGCGGATGGGTTACTGGGTCGAACAGGACGGGTACTTTCGCAGCACCGAGAAGGGCCGCCGGTTTACTGCGTTGCACCGGCAAGTCTGGAAGATTCTGCGGATTGGGAAGGATTGACCTATGCTCCCCGGTATCTTCTCGGCTTTCATCACCTTCGCCGCGTTCGTGATTGCGGTGGTGGTACGATTCAATCGCCCACCAGTCGGTCACCGGCTCAAGGCCATGATCCGCATCTGGGCGATGTTGCTGGCGTTGTATGCAGGATTGTATTGGGTATCTGGCGGGAAGGTTGCCGGCACACTGGAGAGCGTCGTTTTTTTGATCAACGGCGTTCTAATCTATGGTTTGCTCTTCTGCACGTTTTGTTACTGCTACTTCGTCAGCGATCATTCGTTGTCGATGTTGTTCATGTTAGCGATGCAGGATCGTTTGAGCCTCGACGAAATCAAACGACAGTTTCCCTATGACGAGTTACTCCGCCAACGGATGATAGATTTGGAAAATAACCATTTCGCGGTTCGCCGCGGTGAGTCTTTTGAGTTGACGCCGAAGGGACGAAGTCGCGCCCGTGTGGCCGGTACGCTTAAACGGTTTCTCAACCTCGAACCGGGCGGCTAAGGTGCTTTCCGGTACGGTGCCCAGCCAAGTTCGCCGACGATGCGCGGCTCGCGTGTGCGAACATAGTTCTGGCCAAAAAAAGATACCCGTTCTGGTAACACTTTTGCGGCATCGTCTCTAAATTTAACTCCGCCAAAGAATAATTGCTGGGCGAATTCAAAGGGTGGCGCACTCCTCGCCGGCCAGACGATAGCCAACTCATCCTGAGCGAGGACGGAACCTTGGTAGGGACTTTGAATGCTGAAATCAATAACACCGAAGATAACCCGCTCATTACACAGCGCCGTCAATGTTGGTGAAAATGAGTACCACGAAAGGCCATGTGTAAAGCCACCCTTTTCGATTTCGTCAATTGTCCGTCGATAATCCACGAGTTGATCCGGCGCGTCGAGCAATTCGACCTGATGGAAGGCCGAAATCAATAGAGTTAACCCCAAGATGCTGGAAATCGCCCACCGACGAAGTGTGATCTCATGGCTCAACCGGACGCCGAGCCACGTTACAAACAAAATACCGGAAGGAAGCAGATACCGCCGGATGTTGTAGTAACTTGCGCCGGACTTGGCGGCCGTAACGATCATGATGGCTGAGACCACGGGAATTGCCGTCAGAAGGAGCAGCGCAAGGTTCTTTTCTTTGTAGGCATTGACGAGCGACTGAAGCATGTAACCAATCACGAGGAATGCGCCAATAATACCAATCGTGTCGGAAGCGTGGAGTGGGAAACTCTCCCAATTCTCCATGTGATTAAGGTAATGCACGCCTTCGGGCATTCGACTCCATGGATCGGCGTCGAAGTAGGTGGGAATAGACCGGAACATCATATACCAATTGCGCAGCATTAAGTCCGGTGCTGCCAACGAAAAAAATGAGGAGCTGTCGCCTTGGCGACCTGCATGATCGAAGAATCCGATCTTATATAAAAGTTCTGGACTGTACCCGACCAGAAACGCTATCGCCGCAAATATGGCGAATCGCGATCGCAGAAAACTTGCCATATATTTTCGCCCTTCAGGGAGCAAAAGTAAAACGATGCCAATGGATGCCCAAACAACCAACACCTGCTTGTTCATATACCAACACCACCCCATCAGAAAGGCTATCAGAACGGAAAGGCGACTCTGCGGTCCGCGCCGCATGGATAGAGTTGTTAGCCATAGAAACCCACCGATAAACAGCGGCATGTGATCGTAGGTCGCACGAAAATACTGGGTCGAATACATTAGAAAGAACGGCATTCCGACCGCGAGCGAGATGCCAGCCCCGATTCCCGCGCGCTTCCCAAGGCAAGCGGCAACGTAGCCCACCAACAAAGCAATACCCAGTGCCCAAGTTATCAAGCTGACCAATCCCGCCAAAGGAATCGAGAAGCCGAAAATTCGGAAAAGCGCCGCTCCGAAAAACTGAATTGGTGAAAGTCCGCCATAATCTGTCGCCCATGTGTAGAGCGACAGTTCACCACCACACATCCGTTTGCATTGGAGCGCTTCCACGGCAATGCCCGATTGAAAATACAAGTCGTAGCGAATGACAAATGGAATGTGAACGAGGACGGTTAGCGCGCCAAATATCGCCGCCAGACTCCAGAGTGGTTTACCGGATAGCGTGTTTGTGCTCATGCGCTTATTTCACCTGCTCAAGGACGTAGACATTATTTTCCTGCAACACGGTTCGGAAACGTTGCTGCCATTGGGGGTCTTCATTGAATAACTTCACCAATTGAACTTGGCCAATCGCCTCGTAATTCCGCCAGTTGCCATCGAGGACAATGTAATCGTAGTCGATTAACTGTTCCGGCTTCTTGTCGATTACCAGCAGTGAATAGGCGGAGATTACCGCCCGGTGGTGCGAGAAGTGCGCCAACATCGGCGACGGGCAAAGAACCGCGGCGGTTTTCGGAATGTTCTCCAAAACTTTTCGGAGGATGGCTTGCTGCGGCACCGGCTTGAATCGTGAGGTATCCAGCCACATCGTAGTTCCCACCAAATTGAGGCCAATCACTACCGCCCCCAAAATCCGGAGGTTGACCGGTTTGCCGAATAACCGCCCGGTCAAACGGGTCAATGTCGTCAAGCTACAGGCGACGGCAATGAACAGCGCGGAGCCGAGAAATACGCCGTAGTGCCAAGGCATAACCAAGAACGCGCTGTTCGTGCCCACGAGATTCATGGCTAGGTTGGGCAAGCACAGGACAGCCGCGGCGCTCAAGAATGGCAAGAGGAGACAAACCGGCCCCAATAATTTAAGCAGATACTGAAGTTTTTGCGGGCTAAAGGTCGTCTGAAAAACAAGACTGGGATTTGTCAACATCGTCTTCATTATCTCGCCCGGTGACTTCCCATAAACATCCAAATACTCGAGCGTCGAATACCGCTTGGCGCTCAAACCGCCGACCCAGGGAATAAAGAACTTACTGGCAAAAACGAAATACGAAATCCCGACAGCGACCGGCGTGACAACCCATTTCCAAGAACGGTGTTCCAGCAGCGCCCATAGCCCAAACATTGCCGCCGTCAGAGAAAAGTATTCTTTTGTTAAACAGACCAATGCGAGCGGTATTAAAAACCTCCAAAAGCGACCGTCAACAAAGTAATACGCCGCTAGGATCAACCACAAGTTTGCGAATTGGTCGTCATGAATTTGATTCAGATATTGTGATATGACCGGCGGGAACGACAAGTAAGCCACTGTAAAGAACAAGGCCGCAACTCCGTCGTTAATCTTTCGTCTTAATAACAAATACAATGGCCAAGCTGAAGCCGACAGCAACAATGACTGTAGAATCAGCAGCATTTCGACTGATGGCATCACTTTGTAGATCGGCAACAACAAGAGGAATAAAATATTGGGGTGAGCGCCTAGCAAACTGCCCTTCATGAAATATAACGGAAGAAGATGCGTCGCATCTGTATGCGAGAGCGCATAGCTAAAGTAAGTGATCTCATTCGTCTCGGTACTGAAATTGTGGAACTGCAGACAAGCCAACGCGCCAAAGACGACCGTGAATACGCCAATTATCACCAGCACAATTCGATCAGTCATGCGATTACAACTGGGCGAACCAAGTGTTGGCGGCTTGCTATTACCAACGAAATTTCTGCACCCCTTCATAGGGGCGCATTTTTCTTTGAAAAAACAGAATGTCAAATCATTATTACAAACATCGGGGTGACTCAAATTAAACGACACCGGAGAGGTTAAAAGCCGGTAAATAGCGCCGTTGACACATGGATAATAGACACCGGAATAACCGGTACACATGACCATGAGCCGAGCCATAAAACCGACCTGTTACCCAAGCTACGGTACGAGCGCACGACCACCTGCCGAAGGTACTGATTCACAGAGCCGTCGGACTTGGAATGCGGAAGTATCGACAAACAGAGATCTCAAACAAGGACTTGCTTCCGGTATTTGACCGGCTTTGGCGTCAAATTGTCCGGCTTAAGTTTACGCTTCGGCTACTGTTACGACGGCGGACGATGAGGCCGAGTGCACCCACTAAACCCAGCACGCTGACGATGCCGGATACGATGTAAGTGACCGGCGGTTTGTACTGTAACACGACCTCGTGTGAGCCTTCTGGAACGGTTACTCCCATGAGTGCGCAGTTCACGCGCAGTATGGCGGTGGACTGGCCATCGACGGTGGCCCGCCAAAAGGGATAGTAGCTTTCATTGATGACGACAACGCAGGCGCTCGGGGCTGTCAGTTTGATCCGAATGTGCTGGTGGCCGTCCCGGCTCAATTGCACATCACGTAACGGCAGTGCTTCGCTGGGTGTTGCTGGAAGTGACGGAGTGCTCCTGTCATCAAACGCGCCCACTGCGTTGGCCAGCCGCACATCGTGCACGAGCGTGTAGTTTCGCGCGGCGAGCGCCAAAGCCAACGGCGCGGCTTTACTAAGTTCACCGGTATAGGTGCAGACCCGCGTCGTCGCGCTTACGTAGGGCCGCGCACCGGGATTGCTAACGACGATGAAGTCGTCGTTTTCGACGGCGACTTGGAAAGCCTGCCGGTATGCATCGAACATTTGTTTCTGTTGCTGCATGCCGGGATCGGTCTTATCGAGAATGATGTAGCGTGCGCCGACGAGATTCAAAAGCTCCCGGGAACCGGCGCCGGCATTGTGTAGCAGACCGAGACCGAGCGGGGCTTGCCAATTGTAGAACGCTTCGTAGACTTGCGGCTTACCGGAGAACATGGGGCCGAGCAAGTGGAAGTACCGGCCAGAGATGGAGTACGTCTTGACCCAGTCTTTGTCGGCCTTTAACGAGCCGTAGGCCGCTGCGAGGTTTTTGATCGTCGATGCCGGCACACCGTTGTCTTTCGTCGGTTTCTGGTAGGGCCAGAAATCGATGAGGAGGAGCACGCTGATACCGGCGACGGCGAGCGCGACGCGGGCTTTGATTAGGTCGGTAATGCAAAAGGCCAGCAGGATCGCGCACCAGAAGGCGACCGGACCATCATAGAAACTATAGGGGGCACGGATTTCTCTGAAGTATGGGAGGTTGGCAAGAACGGCGAAGCCCGGTACGAAGAGAAATGTCACGAGAGCACCACCGGCAATCAGTCGCTTCTGCGGCGTGGTCGCCTTGCGCCGGACGAAGGTTGCCAGAAAGGCGATGACCGCGAGAACCGCCAACCACATGAAGGCGGACACAGCACCCCACTCCGTCAAGGCATCAAACGTTTTCATGTTGGCGCTGAAGACGCTGCTGAGACCGGTCGCCAACATGACGCTGAGCATGAACACGCCAACGAAAAACCAAAAGAGCGACCGGTTCTCGCGCCGGTAATTCCATAATGCTGTCACCGCCAATATCGCGAGGAAGACCAAGCCGGCATATTTTTCAGGGGAATCCATCTGGAGACCGAAGATGCGGCGCACGCCATCGGCTTGAGTCTGCGAGGTCAGTGGACGGGTTTGCAGTTTTGTCAGCACACTCGCCGTGATGTCCTTGGTTACCGCGGCGTCCCGGTCGACGAGGCCGAAGAGACTTTTGAAGGAATAGTTTTTCTGCCATTCAACGAGCGGATCGCCGGCAAAGAGTTTGACATATTTTGCTTCGATCACGCCCGGCACGATCAGAATCGCTCCGGTCGTGAGACCGAGTAGTGCCAATAATCCAAACGTGCGAGCGACTGTGCTGAGCGGGGGGCGACGGTCTTTGGGCCAGTACCAGTAAATGATGTAAACCGCGAGGAAGAGGAAATTAATGACGGCTTGTTTGTTGTCCGTCCACATCGCGAAACAGGCGGTCAGCGCGCAGAGGGCGATGTCGCGCGGCTGATTCGTCTTGAGCATGCGGGCAAACGTCCACCACAGCAGCGGGACGAAGGGGAAGAAGAGCGCGATGGTCATGTGTTCGGCACCGGCCGCGCGGTTGAGTTGCGCGGGGTGAAGTACGAATGCGATACCGGCCAAGGCAGCGGCCCAATCGTTTTTCAGAAAATACCGGGCACAACCATACATTGCGAGACCGCTGGCGAAGATCGCCAGCAAGGCCATCAGCTTGCCGGCGGTTTCGAAATCGGTGAACGCGCTGAACGCGATCCAGGGAACAAGGTAAAAGCCGCGGGTGTGGTTGATCGCGTAGCTGGAGCCACTCATGAAATTCGGCGTCCACCACGGCAGACCGTGGCCGGCTACGAGTTCGCTCTTGATGTCCCAGACGCGGGAAGCGGAGGCGGCGAGTTCCTTATCGCTGTACGGAAGCGGCAGCCAGTTCGAGCCGAGCCAGAGGCAGTAGAGCAGACTTACTGCGAGCGTGACCCACAGGCCAGTGCGCCGAGAACCGGTCATGCGCCGAGTTTCTTCACCCAGTACTCGAATAGATCGGCGAGCGTCTGGTCAATCCCGATTTCGGGTTTCCAACCGGTCTTGGTTTGCAGTTTCGTGGTGTCGCCAATCTGAATCTGAATGTCGATGGGCCGGTAAAGTTTGTCGGAGATTTTCTTTTCAACACCTTTGAGGCCGGAGATTTCAATGAGCTTGTCGGTGAAGTATTGCATCTTGGTGACGGACTCTTTCAGGCCGCAAACGTTGTAGGCCTGACCGTTATCGTGGTTCTGCATCAACAAATAATAGGCGCGGACGCAATCACGAACATCGATGACGATGCGTTGGGTTTCGAGGTTGCCGACCGGGAGGAGGCGATCCTGGACCTTGCCGGTCTTCATCAGCGCGAGGTAATACGCGTCCCACGAGATGGAGAATTTCTTGCCGCGGCGCGGGCCGGTATGGGAGAAGGCGCGGGTAATGAAGCCTTGGATCGCGCCGTTCTTGCAGCGTTCCTGCATGTGGAGGTCGATGGCGGCTTTGCTGGTGCCGTAGGGATTCGAGGGCGACAGCGCTTGGTCTTCCTTCAGGACGCCGACCGCTTTGCCGGTGTCGCCATAGACTTCGGAAGTTGAACAAAACATCAACTTGCAGTCTTTCTGCTGGCGCTGAATGCAATCGATGAGATTGACAGTGCCTTGCACGTTACTGGAGAAGGTGCCGACGGTGTCGGTGAAACTCGTGGGCGGGTGGCTCTGGGCGGCGAGATGAAAAACGCCGGCATATTTGTTCGCGCCGAGGATCCGGGTCAGCGAGTGATACTCGACCAAGTCGCCATAGTGAAAAGTTATCTTGTCGAGTTCCGCGGCGTCGAGAATGTCGAGCAGATCCATTTCGCGCCCATTGCTCTCGCGAACGAGTGCGTGAACGGTATGCCCTTCTTTCAAGAGCAGCCGTGCCAAATGCGGTCCGGCAAAGCCGGTAATGCCAGTCACTAAATAATTCATGAAATCTCCGTATACGATTTGAGCGAATTCTGCTTTTACACGCGGACCGGCTTCAATAATTGTAGCGCGGCTCGCTCCACGTCTTCGACGGGTAATTCGCGGACACATGCATAGTCGAGCTTGGCCGGACAGTCAAGCGGCCGGCTTGAATAGTAGAAGCAGGGGCTGCACGGCAAGCTCTTGGTGACCACAATGGATTCTGTTTTCCAAGGTTTATCCCACGTCGGATTGGTTGGCCCATAGATCCCGACGGTCGGAACTTTGCAGGCCGCCGCAATATGGATCAAACCCGAACAGTTGCTAACGAACAGATCGCACTGGCGAATCAATGCCCCCACGACCCGAACGGGCAGCATGCGCGCCACCACAACCGATGACTTAGCATTCTGACTGATCATCTGAGCCAGACGGGCGTCAGCCGGACCTTCAAACAGTAGAAATCGCGCCGCGGGCATTTGTACCGCCATCCGTTCGATAAACTGCACAAAATGATCTGGCGGCCAACACCGATTTTGCTGATTCTTTAGCGCATTACAACTCGGGTGAATGCCGATGAGCGGCGTCGCCTGATCAAGACGATGCGTGGTGAGAAACTCTTCAGCAGCACGACCAGATTCGGGTGCGGTCCGGAACAACATATCATCCGGGATCGCCTTGATATCCAACCCAGTCAAATATGCTGCCCAGCGCAGATTTTCCTCAACCACATGCAAGGTCGGGTCTTCGTCAAAAACGCGCTGGTTAAGTTCCGGCACATTCACCCGGCGTTGGCGTTGGTAACGAAATCCAATTCGCTCGCGTGCGCCAATGACGCGGCTCATGAAGTTGTACCCGAGCCGATTCATCGCATACGGAATAATACTGACATCGAAGCGCTCACGGCGCAGCGGCCACACGTTCCGCAAGATCTTTAGCTTCGGCATGTCCAAGAACTGAATCAGTCGCACATCCTCCGTGAGCTGTTGATCACGAAGATACTCAGCCACGGCGGGAAACATCGCGAGCAGGGTCAGCCGAAATTGGTCAGGCCGGCTTGCCAGCGCCGCCAGAGCCGGTGACGCCATTATGGTGTCCCCCAGCCCAGAGAGGCAGTAGACCAAGACTCGTTTCGGTTGCCGTGTCTGCATGATTCCTGTGGTTAAAAGCTGCGCACTGATTCAAATCAGAAAATTCATCGTAACACCACCCTCGCTCACGGCGCAAGAACAGCATCACGGTTTGGCGGGATTTAAACACGCAGGCTAATACCTGCGACTACAGTCTGAAATAGACAAGTTAGGCAGTCGGGACTTGTTCGTTTTGCTTGAGGAAGTTGGCGACGACTTCTTCGAGTTCACGGATGTTGAAAGGTTTACTGAACCAGCGGTTGCCGGTCCATTCGAGGAAACTGCGCGATTTGTGGCTGACGGTGTCGCCGGTCACGAAAATCATCCGCGCGGCCAGTTCGGGGTCGAGTTCCTTTACCTTCCGGTAGAGCCCTTCGCCATCGACGCCGGGCATGCACAGGTCGGAGAGGATCAAGTCGTAGTGATGGTCGGCAATTTTTTCGAGCGCTTCGTTGCCGTTGCTGGCGGTATCCACCGCATATCCACAACCAAGGAAAATTGCTTGGAGGACTTCGACGATACCGGGTTCGTCGTCCACCACCAACAGCCGGTAACTCGCGGCCAGCGGATCGGGCAGCAATTCGGCCGGCGCGGCGGGGATTTCGGCAAGTTGCTCTTCGAAGGTGCGGGAGATGAGCGGAATCTCGACGATAAACGTCGCGCCTTTGCCGAGTTCGCTTTGCACCCAGATCCGCCCACGATGTTCGTGGACGATGCTGTGCGAGATCGATAAGCCGAGGCCGGTGCCTTTGCCGGGCGATTTGGTGGTGAAAAATGGATCGAAGATTTTGGTGACCACCTCCGGCGCAATGCCCGGGCCGGTATCGCTGACGGTAACGCGCAGAGCCCGGTCGGCGACTTCCGTGCTCACGGACATGGCGCGGCCGGTGGTCGAGTCGCCCATCGCTTGGATGGCGTTCATGACGAGGTTGGCGAGGACTTGTTCGATTTGATGGGGGTCGGCAACTGTCCGCGGTAGTTGCGGCGCGAGGGCGGTCTGGACGTGGACTTGGGCGTTCTCGAACTCCCCTTCGTACGCTTCGAGAATGTTGGCGACGAGCCGGTTGAGGTCGACGGACAACATCTGGGGTTCGCGCGGGCGGGCGAAGGTCAGCAGGTTGCGGACGATCTTGGCGGCGCGCTCGCTTTCGCGGAGGATTTTGAGGATGTCGCTCTTGAGCTTGGGATTGCCTTCCGCCTGTTTGACGAGCACTTGGGAATAGCCCATGATGACGGCGAGCGGGTTATTTAATTCGTGGGCGACGCCAGCGGTCAATTGGCCGAGGGCGGAAAGTTTTTCAGATTGCCGGAGTTGTTGTTCGAGGAGTTTGCGTTCGGTGATCTCGCGAATGTCGAGTTGGAGTACCGACCGGCGGTTGTATTGAACGAGCGTAGCGGTACCTTCGCATGGCGCTTGGGAGCCGTCCGGGCGCAGCATGATAAACTCGCGCGACTCGCCGAAGACTTCGTCGAACATCCGTTTGTTATCCAACAGCGAATCCTGATTCGTGATGCGCAGAGTCGGGCACAAGTCGAGGAACGAGCGCTCCACGCCATCGGATGGTTTGTCGCCAACGAAGGAAGCGGCGGCCTGGTTAAACTCGTGAATCTTCAACGTCTCCAAGTCCACGAGGAACAGCGCGTCGGTTGCGGAATCAAACAGCGCCTCGTATTTTTGTTCGGACACAGCGACTTCCTGTTCGAGTAACCGGCGCACGGTCATCCCGCGTTTGAATTCCTCGACCAACGTGTCGCTCTGTTCGCGGCCTTGCTCCAACGTCTGCACGATCATGCCGAGCGCGATAAACAAGGCGAGGATCGACGTGATCACGTAGCTGATCGTCAACACCAGTGGCGAGCTTTGTTCAATGAATGGCCGACTAATCAGTTGCACCCCGAACACGATGAAACCCGTCGCCAACATGCCGGCGCCCTGGTACCGACTACGCAGGCGGAGGTAGAGTTGGCCGCTGTACAAGCTCGCCACCCCAAACAAGGCAAACACCGGCACCGTGATCCAAGGCTGATCGTGGACCCAATACGCCGCCACATAACTCCACGTCATCGTCAACAGAATCCCCAAACCGAGTTCGCGGTGCGTCCGCCGCTGCGAGCCGGTCATTTCAAAAGCACCCCAGAACATGAATAGCGCACACACACCAATGCACGAGAGCCGCAGCATCACGAGAAACGGCTCAGCCGGCTTCTCTTCCAATTGAATCGAGGCCGCCAGCCACACAGCGAAAAACAACCACGACATCGTCCACAAACTGAAATAGGATTTCTTCGTCAGCCGGTTGAGATACCAAAACACACCAATGACCAACCACGTACTGAAGAACGACAAAACCAGCGCTGCTTTCACCCATTCCGGCGGGAAGGAGAAATCGAGCACTCCTTTGATCATCAGCATATAATCGTCAAATTTCATGAGCGGCACATCAGTTTAATGCCTCGTTTAGAGCGAACGCCGTGCCGGCCGCCTGCTTGGCGAACCGCTCCTTTAGAATGGCTTCGACCGTTCCTTCGACATCGCGGATATTAAACGGCTTACTGAGCCACCGGCAGCCCGTCCGCTCGAGAAAAGTCCGCGACCGGGTGGCTCACCGTATCACCGGTGACGAAAACCATCCGGTTGATGAGTTTCGGATGTTTCACCTGAATCGTATCGTACAACTTCTCGCCATCCATCTCCGGCATGCACATGTCGGTAATAATCACATCGAACTCCTTCAGCCGCAGCGCCGTGAGTGCCTCGACGCCGTTGCAGGCCGTCGTCACCTGATAACCGCAACTCCCGAGAATCGCCCCCAGCACATCGCGGATACCGGGTTCATCGTCCACCACCAACAAATGCCGGCCCTGATTGGCCGCCAGATTTAACGTCACGGTATCGTCCACGACCGTGGCCGCCACCGGCGCTTCACAAGGAACGATCGGCAATTCTAGATGAAATGTGCTCCCCTTGCCCACTTCGCTATCCGCCCAGAGCCGGCCGTGATGCTCCTGCAAAATATTCTGCGAGATCGACAACCCCAGTCCCGTCCCCTTGCCGGGGGCTTTCGTCGTGAAAAACGGATCAAAAATCTTCGCCATCGTCTCCGGCGCAATCCCGCTGCCGGTATCCGTCACGCTGATCCGAATGAACAACCCCTGCTCTTCCGTCCGCAGCGTCAACACCCGCGCCCCTGGGCGGCTCGTCATCGCGTGCACCGCATTCGTGATGAGATTATTCAACACCTGCTCGATCTGCATCGCATCCGCCTTCGTCTGCGTCAGCAACGGCGTGAATTCGCAGCACAATTCCACGGCATGACCGTCAAGATCGCGCTGCCGGACCGCAGCCACATCGGCGACCAGCTTATTCACATCCACGACGGCGAACTTCGGTTCACACGGCCGCGCGAACGACAACAGATCTCGGACGATCTTCGCCGCGCGTTCCGCTTCGTGCAGAATGTGGCCAACATTCGTGCGGAGAAACTCACTTTCGTTCGGCTGCTTCGCGAGGATCTGCGAATAACCAACCACGACCGCCAACGGATTGTTCAACTCATGCGCCACGCCGGCAATCAGTTGCCCGAGCGACGACATTTTCTCAGCGCGGCGCACCAGCGGGCCGAGGCTCTTCGACGGATCTAGCTCGTGAAGGCGCACCTGCACCACCGGCCGGTCATGCCACTGGGCCAGCGTCGTGTCGCCTTCGCACATCACCAACGACCCATCACTGCGCACCAGATGAAATTCGTTATACGGCTTGAACACGTTGGCGAACATCTGCCGGTGATCGAGCTTGTTCTTCCCTTCCTTCCGCAACTCCGGACACATCTCCGGGAAGTTCGCCCCCTCCAATTCCGCTGCCGGGCGCCGGGCCAGCCGCGCCGCCACGTGATTCGCGTCGAGGATCTTCAACGACCACAGATCCACCATGAACAGCGCGTCACTCGACCCGTCCATCAACGCCCGGTATTTCTGCTCCGAGTTCGTCAATTGATGATCCAAAATCACGCCCAACGCCACCGCCATCAGACAGCCCGACGAGATAAAACCACTCAAGCCGAAGAACACCGGAATCCGTTCGATCAACGGCACCGCCACCACCAACAACGCCCACAACATATAGCCGACCACCACCAGCTTCGCCCCCGTCGTCGCTTTGCGCGTCCGGTAAAACAGCACCCCCGCCTGCACCGCCGCCCCGGCCAGCGCCCAGAACGCCGGACAAGCAAACCAATACGCGAACCCCTCCCGATGCGCGAAATAGTTGAGCGTGATAACCCCCAGCGCGATCATAAAAACCCGGTTGCGCCCCAGCGGGTGTTCCACCACCTCCATATTACCGGCAAAGATGAACAACGCACTCAACGCGGCACACGCCGGCGCCACCGCCGCCAGTTGCCAGTCCTGCATCATGAAATCCCCCGCGATCATCGCTGCCAAATAGACCGCGTAGAACAACCACCCAATCGTCCAATACCGGTACGACGGCCGTTCCGTCCGTTCCCCCACGTAGGCGAACAGACTGATGACCACCGACGCGCTGATTAACGCCAAAACCAGGCAGGCCTTCACCAGGTCCGGGCTAAACGCGCTGTTAAATCGATCGAAAAATTCCATCATAACTATTTATCCGGTATCCGAAATAGCAGCCGCAATGCCGCGCGTTGACGACTTCCCCCCTGCCCCCTATAATCCGCCCCTCATGAACGTCGCCATCCTCACCAAGTCCGTCTTTTCTCAACCCGTCCCCGCAATTTTGCTCTATTCGTTCCAAAATGAACACCCCACCGTCCCCGCCGCCTTCAAATCCCTCCTCCGCCGGCTAACCACCAAAGAATTCGACGGCACCGATGGCCAACTGCTCCTCCTCCATACCGGCGCCAAACCCGCCCGCCTCCTCCTCATCGGCCTCGGCCAGCGCACGGAGTTCACCATCGAGAAACTCCGCCGCGCCACCGGTAACGCCATCAAAAAAGTCCGCGCCGCCGGCCTCGACCGCGCCGCCATCCAATTAAACCCCGAAACCGACGACGCCCTCTTTGCCGTCGTCGAAGCCGCCGAACTCGCCCTCTACAAATTCGCGGAATTCAAAGAAGACCCGACCATCCCGTTCAAGTCCCTCACCGTTTGCATCAACCCCAAAGCCGATCTCCCCACCGCCCGGCAACTCGCCCACCGTGCCCAAATCACCGCCAGCGCGTCGAGTTATGCCCGCGCCATCGCCAACTTACCCCCCAACGTCATCACCCCGGCCGCCCTCGCCGACCGCGCCCGGCAAATCGCCGCCGACCTGGATCTGACCTGCCTCATCTTCGATAAAGCCGCCCTCGAAAAAGACGGCTTCGGCGGCCTCCTTGCCGTCGGCGGCGGCAGCGCCAACGAACCGCACCTCATCGTCCTCGAACACAACGGCGGCCCCAAAGATCAAAAGCCGGTCGCGCTCGTCGGCAAAGCCATCACCTTCGATACCGGCGGCATCTCCATCAAAGGCGCTGACCGGATGGAAGACATGAAATTCGACAAATGCGGCGGCTGCGCCGTCCTCGGAATCATGCGCGCCGTTGCCCAACTCAAGCTCCCCATCAACCTCCTCGGCATCGTCGCCTCCGCCGAAAACATGCTCAGCTCCACCAGCTACCGGCCCAGCGACATCGTCACCAGCTACCAGGGCACCGACAAACGCGCCATCACCATCGAAGTCCTCAACACCGACGCCGAAGGCCGCATCGTCCTTGGCGACGCCATCACCTACGCCCGGCAACGCGACGCCCAAGCCATCGTCGATTTCGCGACCCTGACCGGCGCGTGTGTTGTCGCGCTCGGCGGACATGCCGCCGGTTTGTTCAGCAACAATCCCGCCCTCAGCGAAACCATCCGCGCCGCTGGCGAACGCACCGGCGAACGCTGCTGGCCGATGCCGCTCTGGCAGGAATACCGGGACCACATCAAAAGCGATGTGGCCGACCACAAGAACACCGGCGGCCGCGAAGGCGGCGCGATCACCGCGGCAGCGTTCCTCGAAAAATATGCCGGCACCACTCCCTGGGCGCACATCGACATTGCCGGGACTGCCTACTCGGGAAAAGAAAAACCGTACCTCGCCCCCGGCGCGACCGGCTTCGGCGTCCGGTTACTTCTCCATGTTCTCGGGAGTTGGAGCGGGCCGGTGTGACGTTGCGCCCCGCCAGGCCCCCAACGCGAGAATGACGAAGACGCCGATGCTCAGGATCAGGAATCCGTACGCCAAAACGTTTTCTTTGACTGTCCGCGAAACTTTCATCACCTCGGCATCCTAGCAGACCGGCCGCAGAGAGCAACTGCCTGAACACCTCCGGGTGCAGTTCTAACTTTAGTTCCCCTGGCGAAATCTGTAGCCGAAGCGTGAGCTTCGGTCGAAGCCTACGCCGCGGCGACAGGGACCATCGAACGGTGTCTGGTAGGGACGAGCCGCCGGCTCGTTCGTTGGCGCGGTCTGGCGGGCGCGGACTAGCGGCCGGCGCTTGTCCCGCCGTAGCTTTAGCGAAGGAGGATGGTAGGCCGCATCCGCAAACTCGACTCGTAACGGTCGCGCCATGCCCATATGTGCCTAGCCGGCCCCAGCGGATCGGTCAATGGCCATTCTGTCAATTGTCGATTCCGCTGAAAAACCCCTGCGAGTTGGCGGTGAAAAGT
>JBAXYB010000027.1:0-29722 GCA_037127585.1 Verrucomicrobiota bacterium | reverse complement strand
GCGACAACATCGGCGCCCGTCTCCAAACCGAGCAAGCCGAAGCCAACAAACAGATCGCCCAAGCCGCCGCCGAAACCCGTCGCGCCCTAGCCGCCGCCAACGAACAAGAAATGAAAGCTCGGACTCAAGAGATGCGCGCCAAAGTCGTCGAAGCCGAAGCGCAAATCCCGATGGCGATGGCCGAAGCCTTCCGCAGTGGCCGGCTCGGCGTCATGGATTACTACCGGATGCAAAACGTCCAAGCCGATTCCAAGATGCGCAGCTCCATTGCCGGCGAAGACAGCAGCAAGAGCGGCACCGGTGCCTAAGCCATGAAACTCGCCGGCGCCGATCTCATCGTCTGGGCCATCATTGCGATTGTTGTCGCCATCGCCAAAGGCTTTGGCAAATTCGCGACGCCCGCCGACGAAGAGCCCGAGCCGGACGACGTCGCTCCCCCGCTGCCGCGCCCGCGGTCCCGGCCGGTCACCCGCAATATCCCCGCGCCAGCCGGGCCGATTCAAATCCGCGAAATGATGGAGCGCCTCGCCCAGCCCAAACGTCCGGTCGCCCCGCCGCCCCTTGTCACACCGGTCGATCCTGCACCCAAAGCCCCACCGGCTCCCAAACCGGCACCAGTCGCCGCCGAGGCACCCCGCACGAACCGCAGTTCCCAATGGGCGACCGCGTTGCGTGACCGGAGCAACGTCCGCAACATCATCATCGCCGCCGAAATCATCGGCCCACCCAAAGGCGGCGGCTGACCTAATTCGCATTGCCTCACTGCCCGGCTCTCCATAATATCCGCGCGCATGACGCCACTCGATCAGGTCACCGACCTCCTCTCCCAGCTCGTCGCCTGCCCCAGCGTCAACCCCAAGAACGCCACCCAATTCTCTCCCCCACTCGGCGAAGCCGGCCTGGTCGCGTTGCTGGAAAAACTCCTCCGCAGTTGGGGCGCGAAAATCGAAATCAGTGAAGTCCACCCCGGTCGCCCGAACTTGCTCGCCTGTTTCCCCGGCAAGAATCCCCACCGGTCCATCCTCCTCGACGCCCACACCGACACCGTCGCCGTCGATGGCATGATCATCCCGCCGTTCACGCCCACAGTGCGCGCCGGCAAGCTCTACGGCCGTGGCGCCTGCGACACCAAAGGCCCGATGGCCGCGATGCTCCTCGGCCTTCGCCGCGTCCTCGCCGCCGGCCAGCCGCCGGCCACCGTCTGGTTCGCCGCCACCTGCAACGAAGAATCCGGCGGGACCGGCGCCGCCGCACTGGCGAAGACCGGCATCCGCCCTGACTTCGCCCTCGCCGCCGAACCGACCGATTTGAAGATCGTCCACATGCACAAAGGTTGTCTGCGCGTGGACATCGAAACGAAAGGCGTCGCCGTCCACAGTTCCATGCCCGACCGGGGTGTGAACGCCATTTACAAAATGTGCCGCGTCATCGACCGGCTCGAACACGAAGTCATCCCGGCCCTTGCCACGATCAAACATCCACAACTCGGTTCGCCGACGTTAAGCGTCGGCCTCATCACCGGCGGCTCGCAAGTCAACATCGTCCCCGAGAGCTGCCGGATCCAAGTTGATCGCCGCGTCGTTCCCGGCGAAAAGCAGGAAGCCATCGTCCAGCAGCTCGCCGGCACCGAAACCTGCGAAGTCACCGAATTCTATCCCGCCCTCGAAGAACCCATCGACAGCGCCGCGAGCCAGCACGTCGCCACCGCCTGCCGGAAGATCGTTGGCCGGGCCGACTTCGTCGTCGCCCCCTACTGCACCAACGCCGGCATCTACCACGCCGCCGGCATCCCATCGCTCGTGATCGGCCCCGGCTCGCTGGCCCAAGCGCACACAAAAGACGAATTCATCGAACTCAACGAAGTCGTCCGCGGTGTCGATCTGTTCGCCGAAATCATCCAAAGCTTATGAAACGCAGGCAAGAGTCATTTCGTTGGCTCCGGGATCTTCATGCCGAAGGTGGAAGAAAATCTCCGCCAGCATCTCGGCTTCACTGACGCCGAGATCCGCCAACTGATCTGCGACAATCCGCGCCGCGGCTTCGGACTCACCGCTTGACAGGCGACCCCGACTACCACACACTTGTGCGGTATGTCAGTCCGCCACCAACGCATCCTCCACGTCGACGGCGACGCGTTCTTCGCGTCGTGCGAAATCGCGCTGGATCCCACGCTCAAAGACCGGCCCGTCTATGTTGGCGGCGGGAGGCGTGGTGACGGCATCGTCATCGCGGCCAACTATCGCGCCAAGAAATACGGCATCACCACCGGCATGGCCTGCTTCGAGGCGAAGCGCCAATGTCCGGAGGGCGTGTTAGTCAAACCGCACTACGACGAATACCGGCGGATCTCCCTGGAACTGTTCCGGCACGTCCGCCATTACACACCCCTGCTCGTGCCCACCTCAATCGACGAAGGATTTCTGGATTTCACCGACTCGCCACGGGTGTTCCGATGCCAGACGCCGGCGGAACTCGTCGCACACATGAAACGCGAGATTACCGGCGAAGTCGGCATCCCGGTATCGCTGGGACTCGGCTCCTCGCGCTGGCTGGCGAAGTTGGCGACAGAGCAGTGCAAGCCGGATGGCTTTCTGGAAGTCCCGGCCGCCACGGAACGCGAATTTCTCCACCAGCTACCGGTGCAGAAACTGGCCGGCATCGGCGACCGCCGCGCCCGGTCATTGCGCGCGTTGGGCGTGTGGACGTTTGGGGATGTGGCGGCCTTGCCGCTGGGGTTGTTGGAGAAACGGTATGGCTTCTTCGGTTTGGAATTGTGGTTGTTGGCAACCGGCCAACTCCGCGAACGTCTCACGCTCGCCGACAAACCGCGCACGTGCATCGGCAGTTCGACCACCCTGCCTTACGACGAACCGGATTACGACAGCGCGTTGACGTTTTTGCAGGAGCAGACCGAGCGCGTGATCACGACGTTCTTCCGCGAGAACCTCAAGGCGCGCGAGATGAGCGTGTCTGTGCGGTTCAAGGATTTTACCGGGGCCGGGCGCGCGGTGCGTTTTCCCGGCGCGCAATTCGAGCCGCGCGTCATCTTGCCGGAAGTCGCGCGGCTGTTCCGGCAAATCGTGGCGGCACAGCAACAGCCGATCCGGCAAGTCTGCGTCAATTTCTGGAACATGCAACCGCTCGACTTGGCCCCGGATCTCTTCGGCTTCAACCGCGACTACAAACACCGGAGCCTGCATTGTGCGCTGGAGAAGATCGAGGCGCAGTTTGGGCCGCGGCGCGTGAAGACCGGCACTCGCGTCTTACTGGAACAGGAAGCGCACCACCTGGTCGGCGACAAAGCGAAGTGTCCGTTCGTGCCGCAGCGCGAGATGGAAGTGAAACTGAACCGCATGCCGGAGGAGGTCTTTGAGTTGGCCTACGAAGACGAATGGCAGCCCTGGGAGGGCGAGCCTCCCGCCGAGCCGCTCGCGTTACCGCGGACCTGGGGCCGCTCCACGGGACGCGAAGTAAAATTTAGTTAGCGGCAGGTGAACGAAACTTCTCGTCCATGCCCCGCAACCGATCGGCCAGCACCTGGATAAGAAAAATGGCAAAGTAGGGCGTCTGCTGAACCAAGAAGTTGAATCGCTTTTCGTTGACAGGGACCAGTTGGCAATTGGTCTTTGCAACGGCAGTGGCACTTCGCGGTTTTGAATCGACAATGGCCATTTCGCCGAAGACCTCGCCTTCCCCTAATGTGGCCAGCGCCTTGCCCTCAATGAGCAGGTCGACTTCGCCTTCCTTGATGACGTACATGCAGTCCCCCGGATCGCCGGCTTTGAAGACAATGTCGCCTGGATGAAAAGTTTGGAACTCAGTGGAATTGCGAAAGAGAGTGGTCGTGCGCATTTCGAAAAGATAGGAGGAATCGAAACTTGGCGTCAAGTGCCAATCCGGTGACACGCGGAGTGTTTACCCTCCCGCTGGCACCACTGCGAAACCCCGTTTAAAAGCCAGTTCCCAGCAGCAGTTCAGTCACAACTTCCCCTTCGTGCTCGGCAAACCTTTCACGCGCGGATCGCGCTGACAAGCGAGATCCAGCGCCTTCGCAAGCGATTTGAAAACCGCTTCAACAACGTGATGCGGTTCTTCGCCGCGCAACACATCGACGTGCAGATTGCAGCGGGCTTCGTTGGCGAACCCTTGCAAGAATTCCCGGGCCAGCCCGACGCGGAAGCCGCCGACCTCAACATTCGCAATATCTTTCCACGCTTTGCACGTGAATACGAGGAACGGCCGGTTGCTGAAGTCGAGTGCCACCCGGCACTGTGCCAGCGTCTCGTCCATCGGCACCAGCGCCCAGCCATACCGGCGAATGCCGCGTTTGTCGCCGAGCGCTTGCACGAACGCCTGTCCGAGCGCGATGCCAACATCCTCGACGGTGTGATGCGCGTCTACATCAAGATCGCCGGTCGCGCGGACGGTCAGATCGCACAAGGAGTGTTTCGCGAGCAGCTTCAACATATGATCGAAAAATGGGATACCGGTCTTCACATCGCTCTTGCCGGCACCATCGATGGTAAGAGCGAGCTTGATTTGGGTCTCGCCGGTGATCCGTTGGATCTTAGCGTTGCGCTTTTTCATATATCTCCTTCGTTGCTTCGAGAAACTTGTCCATCTCGGAATCTGTCCCGATGCTAATGCGGACATAATCGCGAATCCGGTCGGCGTCCCACCATCGCACGAGGATGTTGCGTTGCCGGAGGCCGTCGAACCACTGCTTCGCCGTCAGCGGGGCCGACGGTCGCACAAATAGAAAGTTTGTTTGCGAAGGAAGCCCGCCGGTCAATCCTCCGGCAACTCGATCACGGGTGGCCTTAACTTTCCGGGTGGTCTCTTCAAAGTACGCTGGATCATCCAGCGCGGCCTCGGCGGCCACCTGGCTTAACCGGGTGACGTTGTAGCTGTCTTTCACCTTGTTCAAGGCGGCTATCAACTCCGGCGCGCCAACCGCCCACCCGATGCGCAAGCCGGCCAGCGAGTACGATTTTGAGAACGTTCGGGCGACAAGGACGTTAGGATATTCGCGTGCAAAATCGAGGCAGTTTTCGGAAGCAAAATCCACGTAGGCTTCATCGATGACCACCACGCCGTTTGTCTCTTCGATGACGCGTTGCAGTTCGACGCGCTGTAACCAGACACCGCTCGGCGCGTTGGGTTGTGTGATGAAAACCAGTTTCACGCCGGCCAGTTTCTGGAGTAGTGCCGGGTGGGTTTCGATTTGAAAATGCTCGTTCAGTGGCAACTCGACTCGGTCCGCCCCTTGAATACCGGCCAAGACCGGGTACAGCGAATAGCTTGGCGCGAAGTAGGCCAGCTTCTCGCCTTCGCTGCAGAAGGCGCGCACGCACAAGTTCAGGATGTCATCGCAGCCATTGCCGACGACGATTTGAGCCGGGTCAAACCCATGCATCTTCCCGAGTCGCTGCCGGAGACCGGCGGCGCTCGGATCGGGATACAACCGCAGCTTACCGTCGATGGCCGCGCGCAGTGCTGCGGTCACGTTGGGCGACGGCGGGTACGGATTCTCGTTCGTGTTGAGCTTGATGAGGCCGGGGACTTGCGGTTGCTCACCGGGCACGTAGCCGGTCATGCCATCAATCTGTTTGCGGACGTAGCTCATTTCGCAGCTTGGAATAACAGTTTCACCGATGCTGTCACCAGCACAAAAGCCAGCAACCGTTGCAGCCAGACCGGCGAAAACCGGTTCGCCCCGAGTCGCGAGCCGGCAATCCCGGCCACAAGCACAACCACCGCCGCCGGCAACACCAATCCCCAATCCACGCTCGGCGATTGCGCGGCCAAGCCGCTGATCGAGTTCACGAGGATGAAGGCTGCGCTGACGGCAGCCGTTTGTTTCGTGTCCGCCCACCCCAACAATAACAACAGCGGACTAAGAAAAATCCCACCCCCAACTCCGACCATTCCGGCCACCAACCCCAGCCCGGCCCCGATTGGCGGCCCCACCCACCACAACATTCGCGCCGGCAAGTGTGTGATCGTCCGGGGACTAGCCCACGCCAATCGTGCCGCCGACACCAGCAACGTCACCCCGAGCACCAACGAGAAAGCTTTCGGTGAAAGCAATTTCAGGCCACCCACAAACGCGGCCGGCACCGAACCGATGGCAAACGGCACGAGCAATCGCCACGAGAAATGTTGCGCGCGGTGATAGCTGATGAACCCGGCCGTCGCGACGACGATGTTCAACATCAGCGCCGTCGACCGAATGGTCGACTGGTTTACCGCCGTCAGCGCCAGCAACGCCAGATAGGCGGACCCGCCGCCGTGGCCAACGCTCGAATAGACGAAAGCGGCGAGGAAGAACAACGGCAGGAGCCAGATTAGAGTATGCGTGTCCATGTGACGCCCGAACTGCGCTTCGCAGAAGCGCAGCTACTCCGTTGTGAGCCGGATCCTTGCCGACTTCGCGTGCGCGTCGAGACCTTCGACCTCCGCAAACTTCTCGATGGCCGGTAGCGATTTTGCCAGCGACTTCGCGGTGAACTCCACCACACTCGTCCGCCGCTGGAATTGATCCACCGTCAGCCCGGCAAACGACCGCCCGGCGCCACCGGTCGGCAACGTGTGACTCGGCCCGGCCACATAATCGCCGGTCACCGTTGGCGAATGCGGACCAATAAAGATCGCCCCGGCGGTCTTGATCTTTTTCACAAGCGCCGGGTTATTCTTGGTCATCAATTCACAGTGCTCAGGCGCAAAGTCGTTCGCGATTGCGACCGCTTGCGGCATATCTTTCACCAACACATACATCCCGGAGTGATCCAGCGCATCTTCGATAAACTTCCGCCGCTGACCACCGGGGATCTGCCGGTGGATCTCCGCTTGCGTCGCGTTGAGCATCCGGTCTGACGTCGTCACCAACCAGACCCGTTCGTGGCCGCTGCCATGTTCCGCCTGCGCCAGCATATCTGCCGCGATGAAGGCCGGATTCGCAGAGTCATCGGCGATAATTAGCACTTCGCTTGGCCCCGGCAGCAAATCAATCGCAACATGGCCGAACAGCAAGCGTTTCGCCGCCACCACGTAGGCGTTACCGGGGCCGAAGATCTTCTGCACCTGTTTGACGCTACCGGTTCCCAACGCCAGCGCCGCGATCGCTTGAGCCCCGCCCAGTTGATAGACCTCGGTCGCGCCCGCTTGCCGGCAAGCGTAGAGCAAATTCGGATTCACTAGCGGTGGCGTGCAGACCACGATCTCCTTGCAGCCGGCCACCTTTGCGAGTGTCACCGTCATCAACACCGTCGAAACCAATGGCGCCGTCCCGCCGGGAATATAGATGCCGACGCGCTCGAAACCCTCAAACTTCTCGCCGACGGACGCGCCTTGGGCATTGCGCATCGACCAATCTTTCCGCAGCGACTTCTTCGCGAAGCCGGCCACGTTCTTGTGCGCCAACGCCACCGCCTTCTTCAAATCCGCCCCCACGACCGGCGTCGGCCCGGTAACCCGCAACTGCTCGGGCGTGAGTTTCACCTTGTCAAACCGCTCGGTGAATTCCACCAACGCCGAGTCGCCGCGCGCCTGGACGTCGGCAATGATGGCGCGCACGCGTTCGTCAATCGCCGCATCAAAGAGGCTCGACGCCGCGCTGGCTTGCGCCACCGCCGAACTAAAATCAGACTGGTCGTACCGGAGAATTCTCATGTGCGGGGCATCTTAACGGACGGTCTTCGCCCTGTGCAAGCCCAGCGCAAGTCAGGGTTGGCTATGCCGACAACCCCCGGCCATTACTCCCACTCGATCGTGCTGGGCGGCTTGCTGGAGATGTCGAGGCAGACGCGGTTGACTCCTTTGACTTCGTTGATGATCCGCGTCGAGAGTCTCGCCAGTAAATCATACGGCAAGCGGACCCAGTCGGCGGTCATGCCGTCGACGCTTTCGACGGCGCGGATGGCGATGACGTTGTCGTAGGTGCGTTCATCGCCCATGACGCCAACCGTTTTTACCGGTAAGAGGACGGCGAATGTTTGCCAGACTTTGTAGTAGATGTCGGCTTTCTTCATCTCATCGATGACGATCCAGTCGGCTTCCCGGAGAATGTTGAGGCGCTCGGGCGTGATCGCGCCGAGGATGCGGACGGCGAGGCCGGGACCGGGGAATGGTTGCCGCCAGACCATTTCTTTCGGCAAGCCGAGTTGCTGGCCGACTTCCCGGACTTCGTCTTTGAAGAGCGCGCGCATCGGTTCGAGCAGTTGGAACTTCATCTTCTTGGGCAAGCCGCCGACGTTGTGGTGGCTCTTGATCATCGCAGCGGGGTTGCCGGCGATCGGGATGCTTTCGATGACGTCGGGGTACGTCGTGCCCTGCCCCAGATACTTGAACTTACCGGCGCGCTTGGCGGCTTTGGCGAAAACTTCAACGAAGGTGCGGCCGATGATTTTGCGTTTGCGCTCGGGGTTGGTGACGCCCTTTAATCGGCTGAGGAACATTTTCCGGGAGTCCTCGGTTTGGAGCCGGATGCCGAGGCCGTCGGCGAAGAGTTTCTCGACGCCTTCGCGTTCGCCTTTGCGAATGAGACCGTTGTCGACGAAGACGCAGAGGAGTTGGTCGCCAATGGCTTTGTGAATGAGCGCGGCAGCCACGCTGGAATCGACACCGCCGGATAGGCCGAGCAGGACGCGTTCGGTGCCGACGGTTTCCTTGATTTCGGCAATGCTGTGTTCGATGAACGATTTCATAGTCCAGTTGCGACCGCAACCGCAGATGCCGTGGACAAAGTTGGAGATGAGCTGTTTGCCGTTGGGCGTGTGATGGACTTCGGGATGAAATTGAATGCCGAAGAATTGGGCGCGAGCAATCGCGGCGTAGGGTGAGTTACCGGACTTCGCCACAGTTTTGAAACCCTTCGGCAACTTCGTGACCTTGTCGCCGTGGCTCATCCAAACTTTTTGTTCGTACAACATCTCGCGGAAGAGCGTCGAGTCGGTGGTGATATTGATTTCGGCGTGGCCGAATTCACGTTTGTCGCCCGGTTCGACTTTGCCGCCGAGCTGGTGCGCCATCAACTGCATGCCGTAACAGATGCCGAGGACCGGTACGCCGAGTTTCCATATGCCGGGATCGCACTGCGGCGCTTTTTTCGCGTAGACGCTGGCCGGGCCGCCGCTGAGGATGATGCCCTTGAGCGGGAGCTTCGCGAGTTTATCGGCGGGCGTGTCGCAGCGTAGAATCTCGGAGAACACCTGGCATTCCCGGATGCGCCGGGCGATGACTTGGGTGTACTGCGAGCCGAAATCTAAAATGACAATCTGTTCCATGTCGTGGGTCGTTTCTTACTCTTGCTCGTACTCTTAATCTGCTGACGGAAGATTAAGAGCAGGATTAGGATTAGGAGTGCGGAGTTACTTCATGCCCATGCCGACGCCCTGTGCGGTCTGGAAGACTTTGCCTTCGGTCTTGATCGCGGGCGCGATGATGATGTCGGTCTCTTGAAATTCCCGGATATCCTTCTTGCCGACGCAGCCCATGCACGTGGCCAACGCGCCCATCAGATTTTGCGAACCGTCATCGAGCTCAGCCGGACCGTAGAGAATTTGTTTGAGCGAGCCGGTCACGCCGACTTTGATGCGCGTGCCGCGCGGCAAGTTCGCGTGCGGCGTGGCCATGCCCCAGTGGAAACCTTTACCGGGGGCTTCCTTCGTGCGGGCGAATGCACTGCCGATCATGACGGCGTCGGCACCGCAAGCGAACGCCTTGCAGATGTCGCCGCCTTTGCTCATGCCGCCATCGGTGATAATCGGAACGTACCGGCCGGTGGTCTTGAAGTAGTAATCGCGAGCCGCTGCGCAGTCCACCGTCGCGGTTACTTGCGGAACGCCCAAGCCGAGAACACCACGCGAGGTGCACGCCGCACCAGGGCCGACACCAACTAGCACCGCCGAGGGACCGGCTTGCATCAGTTCGAGCGTCGCCGAATACGTCACGGTGTTGCCGATGATGACCGGAATCTTCATCCGTTTGCAGAACCCGGCAATGTCGAGCGTCTGATACTCAGTGGAAATGTGGCGCACCGTCGAGACGGTGGATTGAACGACAAAGATATCGCAGCCGGCTTCCTGGGCGATGGCGCCGTAGCGTTCGGCTTTTTGAGGGATTGAGCTGACCGCGCAAATCGCGCCGGACGCCTTGATCTCTTTCACCCGCGCGGCGATGAGTTCTTCCTGAATCGGTTCGAGGTAAACTTTCTGAACGAGATGCGTCGCTTCTTCCTTGGTGGCGCTGGCGATTTTGTCGAGGACTTCCGCCGGCTCTTTGTAGCGGGTTTGCACTCCTTCGAGATTGAGCACGGCCACGCCGCCGAGCTTGCCCATCTCGACGGCAAACTTGACATCCACCACGCCGTCCATCGCGCTTGCCAAAATCGGCACGCGAATCTTATGTTTCCCAAGCTGAAAAGTCGTATCGACTTCGTTCGGGTTCAGCGTCACATCACCGGGAACTAACGCGATGTCATCGAAGCCATACGTGACCCGCGCTTTACGATTTCGTCCAATCCACATACCCATAAATACAAGTTCTCCTGAATTACTGACTGAAAATATTCAACTCGCCCGCGATTACTTTTAACGACTCGCTCCGCCGGTGACAACTACAATTCAATTCCCGAGCGCATTCGCCCAGACAAATCGCGCCGTGCCCCACGTCACCGCCAACGCATCGGCACTGGCCACCGGTTCGAACCGCAACTGCCGGGTCAGTTCAACGGCATCGGAATCGAGCGCTTCGTTGCCGCAGGAGCGCTCCAACACTGCATGCCGGACCCGCCCGTCCGCGCCCACCGCGACCAACACGCTCGTCCGGCGTACCGTGACGGTTGCCGGCGCGAGCGGGACGACCGGCGGTTGAAGCATGCGCCGCCGAGCCAGCGCGCCTTCCAATTGCAGCACCGAATTCGTCACGACCGGCAACTCGGGCGCCGCCGGTACGTCATCCACCACGGCAAAGATCGGGCGTTCCAGACCCGCTTGGACGAGATCCCCCAGTGCCGCTTGCGGCAACAGCGACGGCGGCACCACGCCGGTTATCGCCGCGAGAAAGGCCGCGGGAATGAAAGGTTCATACCGGCTGGGGGCCGGCGGGGCGAGGTGTTGCCACGGTCCGTGCGAGAACCCGCGCGGACTCGGGAGCGACATCGCGCTGGGGTCGAAGTAATCCGCGAGAACTTGCCGGACAGCCCCGCTCCCGGGGCGCATCCAGCGGACGCGGGTTTGCGTGACCGGCGCGAGTTTCTTGCCATCGCCTGAAAAATATCGGCTCCCCAGAATCGCCCCGCCCACCGCGATCATTGACGCCACTAGCAGGAGCGTCAACACTTGGCGTTCGGTGACTCGAAAGCGGGGCAACGGCATGGCATCACTTTGCGGGGACGACCGGCACGGCCGGCCGGGTCGCGAGGTTGACCGCGGTGATGCCGGCGTCGAAGGCGAGATCGAAAATTTGGATGACCGTCGCGTAGGAAACTTGCCGGTCGATCTTGACGATCAACTCCGGATTCTTGGCTTCGCGGGCGGCACGGCGGAGTTGGTCCGGCAATTTTTCGAGCGTCGTTGGCTGCGCATTATAGAAAAGCAAATTATCGCGCGACACTGTGATGACGATTTCTTGCAGGGAGGTGCTGGTCGCGCCGCCGGTCGGCAAATCGACCAGCCCATAGCCAGGCTGCAAGACGAACGGGGAACTGAGCACGAGAAAGATCAACAGCAGAAACACGATGTCGACCATCGGCGCGGGGTCAATCCGCCCTTTGACGATTTCGACATGGGTCTTGAACGTCATTGGCCGGCGGTATCGTTATCGGGCCGGGTGAGAAACCGGATCATTTCGTTGGCGGCGCGTTCCATATCGAGCACGATGTTTTGGACGCGGCTGACGAGATAGTTGTAACAAACGTAGGTCGGCACGGCCACGACCAACCCGCCGGCCGTCGTGAGCAACGCTTCCCAAACGCCGCCGGCAAGCTGGCCGGGGCTGGGGAGTTGTTGTAGTTGAATGACCCGGAACATGGTGATCATGCCGAACACCGTCCCGAGAAAGCCGAGCAACGGCGTGATCTGCGCGATGGTGGCGAGCACAACCAACCGGCGTTCGAGCCGGGCAATCTCGACGCGGGCGGCGTCTTCCATCGCTTCGCGGATTTCTTCGCGGGGCCGATCGCGATTCGTGATGCCGGCCTTGACGACTTCAGCGACCGGGCCCGGCGTCTCGTCACAGAGCGCGATGGATTCGATGACATTGCCGCGTTTGAGGGCGTTGCGGATGCCGGCGAGAAAATCGGTCGTATTAATGTGAGCGCGATGAAAGTGAAACCACTTTTCCAGATAGATTCCAACCGCGATGATGCCGTTGAGCAGAATCAACCACATCAACGGTCCGCCTTGGCGCATGATAGTCAACATGTCGCGCTTTGCATAATCAAACGGGCGTGGATTTTCAAGACATGGTTTGGGACAACACTCGTTAAGGTCGCGAGACAAACGGATTGCCGGCGATGTAGAAGCGGAGATGCCGGCGCGCCCAATGGCCGGCGTAATCCACGCCGATGCGCGGGCGTTTGACGATGCGGAAGGTGGGAGCGACCTCAGCGTCGCGACCTTCCCCGATATAGAAATCATCGCTGAGCAAATCGCGTCCATTGAGTGTCTTGTCGATGCCCATGGCGATGCAGAGCAACCCGGGCCCGCGGGTCTTACCGGCAAGATTTTCGACCGGCTCCAGCGCGCGAATCAAGACTGCGGCGGCATGCTCCGTGACGACATTCATGCAGAAGTACATTCCGTAGATCATGTAAACGTAGGCATAGCCGGGCGAGCCAAACATGACTTCGTTGCGCGGAGTCCGGCCCCGGGCGGAATGTGCGGCTTTGTCGTGCTGGCCGAGATAGGCTTCGGTCTCAACGATGCGCCCGACTTGCCGGCCGTGGACGAGATACTTGCCGAGCAATTCGCGCGCGACTAGGATCGTGTCCCGGTCGTAAAAGTTTCGCGGTAACGGACGCATGATTGATGTGGAGTATAGCGATTTAGTTGAAGCGTTGACAGCGGGGACGCGTTTGCTATTGTGCCCGGCGTTGTCCCCCCGTTTTAATGAACATTTCTGCCAGCAACCAGCGGCAGAATCATCCAATGAGGTAATCAAGCATTATGGCTAAAGCTAAGAAAGTCGCAAAGAAGTCCGGGAAGTCGGCGCGGTACGTCTATTCTTTCGGAGGCGGTAAAGCGGACGGTAACGGGCAGATGAAACCGTTGCTCGGCGGTAAAGGCGCAAACCTCGCGGAGATGTCGCGCATCGGGCTGCCGGTGCCGCCAGGGTTCACCATGACGACGGAAGTCTGCACCTACTATTACCAGAACAAGCGGACGTATCCGAAGGTGCTCGAAGCGCAGGCGAAGGCCGGCATGGCCGCCATCGAGAAGATCATGGGGACGAAGTTCGGCGACAAGACGGCGATGCCGCTGCTGGTCTCGGTTCGCTCGGGTGCGCGTGATTCAATGCCCGGCATGATGGACACGATTCTGAATCTCGGTTTGAACGACGTGACCGTGCTCGCCCTCGTCGCGGCGACAAAGAACGAGCGGTTCGCGTGGGACTGCTATCGCCGGTTCGTCCAGATGTATGGCGACGTGGTCATGGGCGTGCAGAAGAGCAAGGACGAAGATCACGAACCGTTTGAAGTTGTGATTCACACTTTCAAGCACGAGAAATATCACAACGATATCGAAGACTCGAAACTCACGGCCGCCGACCAGCAGGAACTCGTGAAGCGTTTCAAGGCACTCATCAAGGAGCGAACGGGTTCGGAATTCCCGCAAGACCCATGGAAGCAACTCTGGGGTTCTGCTGGAGCAGTGTTTGGTTCGTGGATGAACGACCGCGCGATTGTTTACCGGCGCAAATACGGCATTCCTTCCGAATGGGGTACCGCCGTCAACGTACAGGCGATGGTTTACGGCAACACCGGCGTGGAGTCCGGCTCGGGCGTGGCATTCACTCGCAACCCGGCCAATGGAGTCAAAGAGTTTTACGGCGAATTTCTCATCAACGCACAGGGCGAAGATGTCGTTGCCGGCGTGCGGACGCCGGAGCCGGTCGCGCAGTTGGCCAATGAGATGCCGGCGGCGTACAAGGAACTCGACAAGATTCGCAGCACGCTCGAAAAGCATTTCAAAGACGTGCAGGATTTCGAGTTCACGATTCAGGACGGCAAGGTGTTCATGCTTCAGACGCGCAACGGCAAGCGGACGGCGTTTGCGGCGCTGAAGTTCTCGATGGACATGGTCAAGGAAGGTCTCATCGACTGGAAGACCGCGATCAAGCGCAACCCGGCGGATCAGCTCGATCAGTTGCTCGCCCCGATCTTCGATGCGAAAGCGGAGAAAGCGGCGCGGATCATTGCAAAGGGTTTGCCGGCGGGACCCGGTGCGGCTTCCGGCAAGATGTACTTGAATGCCGATCGCGCGGATGCAGCCGCGGCTCGCGGCGAGAAGGTGTTGCTCGTTCGCAATGAGACCACGCCCGAAGATTTGCGCGGCATGATTGCCTCGGAAGGTATTCTCACCGCCAAGGGCGGCGTCAGTTCGCATGCGGCGCTTGTTGCCCGGCAAATGGGCAAGGTCTGCGTTTGCGGCGCGGGGATGTTGCAGATTGATTACGGCACGAAGACGCTCACCGTCGACGGCCAGACGTTCAAGGAAGGCGATTCCCTTTCCATCAACGGGACGCTCGGCAATGTGTACGCCGGTCAGCTCCCGACCGCGCCTTCGGAAATCGTCCAGGTGCTCGTCGATAAGACGCTCGATCCGAAGAAGAGCGACACGTACCTGAAGTTCAAGACGCTCATGGATTGGTGCAGCAAAGTCACGAAGCTGCAGGTGCGCACGAACGCGGACACACCGGAGCAGACCGCGAACGCCATCGCGTTTGGCGCGACCGGCATCGGTCTGACGCGGACGGAGCACATGTTCTTCGAGGGGAACCGGATTGACGCGATGCGCGAGATGATTCTGGCCGGCAACGTGGCCGACCGGAAACTGGCGCTCAAGAAGTTGCTGCCGTATCAGAAGGCGGACTTCGTTGGCATCTTCAAAGCGTTGAAGGGCTTCCCGGCCACCATCCGTTTCCTCGATCCGCCGTTGCACGAATTCTTGCCGCATGAAGACAAGGCGCAGCAGGACTTGGCCGGTAAGTTGGGCGTGCCGGTCGAGAAGATCAAACAACGCGTGAAAGAACTTCATGAGTTCAACCCGATGCTCGGCTTCCGGGGTTGCCGGCTCGGGATCGTCTATTCGGAAATCTCCGAGATGCAGGCGCGCGCGGTGTTCGAAGCCGCGGCGGAAGTGCAGCAGTCCGGCATCAAGGTCAAACCGGAAGTCATGATTCCGCTCGTCGGCTTCAAACGCGAACTCGACTTGCAAGTCGAAGTCGTTCACCGCGTCGCCAAAGAAGTCATGGCGGAGAAGAAGGTGAAGCTCAATTACATGGTCGGCACGATGATCGAAGTCCCGCGCGGCGCACTCACGGCGGACGAGATCGCGCAGACGGCCGAGTTCTTCAGCTTCGGCACAAACGATCTGACGCAGACCTGCCTCGGCATGAGCCGTGACGACTCCGGCAGTTTCCTCCCGCCGTATGCGGAATTGGAAATCTGCAAGACCAACCCGTTTGCGTCGATTGACCAGACCGGCGTCGGCGAACTGATGAAGATCGCGGTCGCGAAGGGCAACGCCTCGCGCCCCGGTATCAAACTCGGCATCTGCGGCGAACACGGTGGCGATCCGAACTCGGTGAAGTTCTGCCATCGCATCGGCTTGACGTATGTGAGCTGCAGCCCGTTCCGCGTGCCGGTTGCTCGTTTGGCCGCGGCGCAAGCGGCGCTCGAAGGCTAAATCCAATCAACATTCAACCCGGTCGGGGCACGGTTCGCCGTGCCCCGACTTTTTTTCTCCGCGTTGAACCAAAACGCGAGTTCGTGCATCTAACATTTGAGTTGAATCAAACGCAAAGAGCTTGCGTCGAATTCGACAAACGCATATATCGGGCGGAACAAAGCGGGCCGGAATTTACTTGTAGGTGCAGCAACCATGGCGATTCAACGCGAACGCGACGGCGACAACGGAATCAAGATCTACCTCCGGGAGATCGGGCAGGTACCGCTGTTGACAGTCAAAGAAGAGATCGCACTCGCCGCCAAGATCAAACGCGGCGACAAAGCCGCGCGCGCCAAGATGATCACGGCGAACCTCCGCCTCGTCGTCAAAATCGCGCACGACTATTCCAACTTCGGCCTACCCCTGCTCGACCTCATCAGCGAAGGCAACATCGGCCTGATGAAAGCCGTCGAACGTTTCGACCCCGCCAAAGGCGGCAAGCTTTCAACCTACGGCGCGTGGTGGATCAAACAATCCATCAAACGCGCCCTCGCCAACCAAGCCAAGACCATCCGCTTGCCGGTGCATCTGGTCGACAAGATCAGCAAGATGCGGCGGACAGCCATGCGCATGAGCGAACAGCTCGGCCGCGATCCAACCGACCAGGAACTCGCCGACAAACTCGGCATGCCCCGCGCCAAAGTCGCCCAGCTGCGCGAGATCAGCGTCCGCCCGGCCAGCCTCGATGCCCCGATTGGCGATGACGACAACACGGCCTTTGGCGAAATTGTCGGAGACGATAATGCCGTCAATCCCTTCGAGATGTTGCGCGACAAAAACATGCGCGAGGACATCCGCGAACTGCTCGCCGAGCTCGACCCGCGCGAATCCGAGATCCTCACCTCGCGTTTCGGCATCGACGGCAACCGGCCGCGGACGCTCGAAGAAGTTGGCCGGAAATTCAAAATCACCCGCGAGCGCGTGCGGCAAATTCAAAACATCGCCATCCACAAACTCCGGCGCCTGATGGAAAAGCAAGAAAAGCCCCTTCCTGTTTTGAAGAAAAAATAGGAGCGACATTCTTGTCGCGACCGGCAGTTCCGGCTTCTCATTGCCGGCCTCATTGAGTACAACCGCCCGCATGTACGACTCCCTCAAGGCCGCCGTCCGCGACGTTCCCGATTTCCCCATCAAAGGCATCCTCTTCAAAGACATCACGCCGATTCTGGCGGACCCAAAGTTGTTCCGGCTCGCCGTCGACACCATTGCCGACCGCCACGCCGGCAGCAAACTCAAGTCCGTCGTCGGCATTGATGCCCGCGGCTTCATCTTTGCCGGCGCCGTCGCCTACAAACTCGGCATCGGCTTCGTTCCCGTCCGCAAAAAAGGCAAGCTCCCCTACAAAACCGTCGTCACCAGCTACACCCTCGAATACGGCAGCGAAACCAGCGAGATGCACATCGACGCCATCGCCAAGGGCGACAAGGTGATCATTGTTGACGACCTCCTCGCCACTGGCGGCACCGCCATGGCCGCTGCCAAACTCGTCACCCAACTCGGTGGCCAGATTGCCGAGATCGATTTCCTCATCGAACTCGGTTTCCTCAAAGGCCGTGAACGTCTCAAAGACTATCCAATCTTCTCCGCCATCCAGTACTGATTCTGGGTGTAGCAGCGCTTCTGTGAAGCGCTGTTCCCTTGACGATGACGCAACAACCTCGCGCTTCACAGAAGCGCGGCTACAACACTCCCGTTTACAGTCTATCGTCACCGCCCACCTCGCCCGGCAATCCCGCCACGAGAGACACCCGGTCATCGATTTCCTCTTCGAGTACTACACCTGCCGGCCCGCGCAACTCCTCCGGCACAGCCCCGGTCAGTCTCCCTTACCGGCGGAACGCCGGCCCGCCGCCGAATGGATTACCGGCCTCCTCGACGCCACGCTCCACAGGCCCCCACAATTCAACTGCCACGGCCTCCACGAATGGGCGATGGTCTTCAACGGCGAAGCCCGCCGGCACGACCTCCCGCTCCGCTTACCACAATCCGAAATCGACGCCCTCGTCCGCTCCTTGCCGGTCAACTGCACCCACTTCGACGCCTACCGGTTCTTCACCCCTTCTGCGCGACCGCTGAATCGCGTCCCGGTCACTCGTCCACGCCAAGCCGATTTCGATCAACCCGGCTGCCTCCACGCCAACATGGATCTCTACAAATGGGCCTATAAATTCCAACCCTGGCTCCCCAGCGAATTGATGACCGACGCCTTCCTGCTCGCACTGGAAATCCGCGAAGTCGACATGCGCGCCACCCCCTACGACCTCACCCGGTATGGCTATGCCGCGATCCCAATCGAAACCCCCGAAGGCCGGCAAGAATACCAACGCCTCCAGCAAGAATTATCCGGCAAGGCGCAACTACTACGCGCGCGATTACTGGACGCATACCGGATGTTGCTCGAAGTCAGACCTCTGCAATATCCACAACCCGCACTTCCTTGACCGGCGGAACGCGCGGCGGCACCGGATCTCAAGACAGTTCTCGCGGAATTCGTTTGTGATGAAAATCTACGTGAATCGCGTCTCCATCGTCGAAGGATTCGCCGGAAAAGAGACGCGGGGCGTGCCGCAGCCGGATCAGATCAAAGACTTGCGCGTCGCGCGCCGACAGAACCAGCCGAACGCCGCCCAAGTCCCGAACCAACGCTGAAGTTCATCCGGGTTGCCGGCGCGCGCGCAGGCTTGCGTCAAAGTCCGCCCGGCCTGCAACGCGCGGAGCAAAGCAAATTGCGCCGGCGTGAGGCGCTTGTAGTATATCGCGTTATTGATCCGGTGAACGGCGACATGCACGGTCTCCGGTCGCGGCCGTCGCAAAGTCTGCACGCGTTTGCGTTTGGTGGACGTGACAGCGTTGCTGGCTTCGCCGCGCAGGGCTTCGGTATTCAAGCGCTTCAGTGCGATCAAGAAATCGTCGAGTGGATACCGGAGTTTGAGGAGCGTGACGTAGGGTTGCAAGGCGAGCCGCAGCCGGTCGGGTTTCGTGTCGAGCAAATCGTCGGCGGTCACCACCGGGCGCTCTTCGGCGTCGAACGCCACGATGCGCGCCCATTCGAGCCGGGCCATGTCGCGCGCCAGTGGCGGGCGGACAAACTGCGGCAGCTGCCGGCCGAGGTTGCGCAGGGTGTAGGAGGTGGAGGGATGCCGAATCAGGTAGTCCCGGCAGAGCTTGCTGAAGGGGCGTTCGCCGAGGATCGCGCGCACACCGGGATAATCGTCGTAGAGACAGTCGATGAGCCGGTACCAATATTGCCAGTTGTAGAGTTCGAGCCGCTCGAAGCCGGTCAGACGGTCGTTCGGTTTGATAAATTTGGCGACGACCGCACGCGCGGCCGGTGACATTTTCCAGCGCGGCGTCAGGGGTCGCATGATCGCGCCGCCGACTTGCCGCTGGAGATTCAGCAAGTCACGCCGGGACGAGACTTTGGATGAACCGGTTGGCTTTGAGGGCTTCATGGTGGACTTCGTTGAACGAGGGAATGTGCGCGTCCCATTCGAGGAGCGTCGCGGTCGGCCCGACGAGTTGAACGGCGCGCGCATACAGTTTCCAAACCGGATCGATCACCGCGTGGTCGTGCGTATCGAGGATGTACTTCTCATATTTCGAATGACCGGCGATGTGAATTTGCGCGACCCGGTGATGCGGGACGTGGTTGAGGTAGTCGGATGGATCGAAATTGTGATTCATCGCCGAGACGTAAATATTATTCACGTCGAGGAGGATTCCGCAGTCGGCCAGTTCGACAACCTCGGAAAGAAATTCCCACTCGGTCATGTCCGACGCGTGAAACTCGGCGTAGCTGCTGACGTTTTCGACCGCAATCGGAACTTCGAGGAAGTCGCGGGCCTGCCGGATTTTCTGCGCAGTATGACGCGCGACCGCTTTGGTGTACGGCATCGGCAGGAGATCGTGCGTGTAACGGCCATCAACGCTGCCCCAGCATAAATGATCGGAGAGCCACGGCGTACGGGTGCGTTTGACGAGCCGTTTAAGTTTGGTGAGATGCTCGCGGTTGAGTTTTTCCGCCGAGCCGAAATACATCGAGACGCCGTGCTGCACCACCCGGTATTGCTCCAGAATCTGATCGAGCACTTCGAGCGGCCGACCGGCGTCGCACATGAAATTTTCCGAGATGATCTCGAACCAATCGCAGACCGGCTTCTTGTTGAGAATGTGCTGGTAATGCGGCACGCGCAGTCCGAGACCGATACCGTAATCGGTTTGCCCATTGAATGGATTGGCCGGCATAAAAGAGTGTAGGGGCGGGAATGACCCCGCCCCTACGCTAGAGTTTACTGCGGACGATTACTTGTCCTTCGGCATCGTGTTGCAGCCGCCTTGGCCTTTGCAAGAGTTGTGGCCTTTGCAAGCATTGCTGTCCGTCTTGCAACCGCCTTGGCCTTTACACTCGTTCTTGCCTTTGCACTCATGCTTGCCCTTGTCGCCCGAGTCATCAAGCTGACCGAAGTTGGACAACGTCGTGCCCTTCTTCGCTTCCGTGGTCTGCCCGGCATAAGTCCGGGTCGCGACGCCCGCCATCAAGCCTGCCATCGCGGCACCCGTCAATAATACTTTCGTACTCTTCTTCATTTCGGTCTCCTAGGTTTTGTTTGTTGGTTTTTCTGAACCGGCCACCGCGCCACACGCACGATCCGATCCAAGAAATCACTTCTTCGATGCGAACATAGACGAATCGGTTTCAATAAATATTCAACGCCAGCGGCAACCCGCTTCCAGAATACCCCTTCGTCGCCAATAATCAACCCGCCGCCCGGCGAAACCTGTTACTGAACTGATAGGAAATTGCTTTTACGTGGGGCTCGGCATGGGCGCCAGCAGGGGGTTAAGGGGGAGCGCCTGAACGTCAGCCGGTGATCTGCACCGTCCGTTTGAGCGGGGCCAAACGTCAGGTCGTCGTAGAGCGGTTCCCAAGTGTGTTCCGATTCGAATCGCACCGGTGGGCCGCGATCGTTGCAACGGACCAAGCCTTCCCAGAGGTCGATGTGGCGGTGAAGACCTCAGTTTCCCGGCAAGGCTCAGGAGTTACGCGCGCGATCACTCGCCGCCTTCGTCAAGCTACTGGATTCCACCAAATCTGACCCTTGTCCCGAATCGCTTCCGCCGCGCGTTGTTTCACATCCGCCATCTCTGCCGGCGTAAACGGCATGAAGTTTCGCGCGGCTGCGAACGCCGCGTCTTGCTCATTGGGAAAACTCATACCGAGCAAAGTCACATCCGGATCCAACGTCAACGTGTAGTGCAAGCACTCCGCCACGCCTAACCGTGGCAAGACCGCCGCGCCGGCATCATTGCCGCCAGAACTCAACTTGCCGCGCGGCCGATTCGAGAGCGGCTGGTTGTAGCCTTCGGTATCGCCGAGCAGCTTACCGGCACCGAAAGTCTTGAAACAGACGGTGCCGACGTTGTGTTGACGGGCCAGCGGGAGAATCTCCGTCACATACCGGTCATCCACGAACGGGCCGACGGGAAACATCACGACATCGCACAACCCGGATGGGATCGCGACCCGCAGGACTTCCGGATTGTGACACGAGATGCCGCGGCGTCCGGATAATTCATCGAACCGGAGTTTGTGCCACTGCTCCAATGTGCTCACGCCGTGAAAGACAAATAGATCCGGTTGCGTCCCGAGTCGCTGGAGGCTCGCCGCGACTTGCGGCGCAACCGGGTTTTCTAGATCGTCGATCTTATCGATGAGGAAAACACCCGCCCGCCGGCCTTTCAGCGCGGCGCCGACGATCTCCTCGCTGTAGCCGGTCTCGTAACTCGGCGCGGTGTCGATCAGATTCAACCCGGCATCGAGCGCGCGATGAATCGTCTTCACGCAGTCGGCCAGCGGTACATTCCGGTCGGCAATGTCGCCGATCCCAAGTTGCGTCGCGCGAAAGCCAGTCCGACCAAGTTCCCGGCGGGGTTGAAATTGACGAGTCATTGCCCCCTCACTCGTAGGAGCGGCATTCCTGCCGCGATCTGCCGCCGTGGTCGCGACAGGAATGTCGCTCCTACAGAAAATCCTCGATCCGCCCACCCTACAATAGCGCGGCTTTGAGCCATTGAATGTCGTCCTTATGAAGCTGCTGAATCTGGCTCAACTGCGACCGGACCGATGCCACCGAGGCCTCATCAATCACCGACCCAATCTCATCGATGATATGCCGCTGTGCCGCTTGCACCATGTCCACAGCATCCGCGAAAGATTCTTCGGTGAGTTTGAGAGAAAACCGTGTCCCTGGTAAGTCCGTCGGCCGACCGCCGAGCGCACGAACGATGTTCGCCAGACCAACACAACTGAAGCTGCAATCTTTCCGAACGCGTTTGATGACTTCGAGCCTGCCGGGTTCGTCGCTCAAGGCTTCGGCGCGGCGCAATGCGCGCACGCACGCCCACTCGTCAGCGAGAATCTCGTTTAGCTTGGCGACGACATCAGCCACGGCGATGCAAATCTAACCAGTAAAACCCGCCAATGACAATCCCGTGCTGGATCTTGCCGGTGCGGATCAGATTCGGGATGTCCCGCAACGGGACGAGCCGGACCACGATGTCTTCGGCATGATCGAGCTTCAACTCCGCGACCTTCCGGCAACCGGCCGCAAGGACGTAGTGTTGCCGGTTGCTCTGGATTGCTGGGTTCGGAAACACGGTACCGAGGTGGATGATTTTTTCGGGAGCGTAGCCGGTCTCTTCCAACAGCTCCCGGTTGCCGGCCACTTCGACCGTCTCGCCCGCATCCATTAAACCGCCGGGCGTTTCCAGTTCAACCGTCCGTGTGCCGTGCCGCCATTGTTCGATCATGACCACCTGATCATCGGCGGTGAGCGGGATCACGTTGACCCAATCCGCCTGTTCGAGCACGTACATGTCGTGGGGTTGGTCCGTCCGTGGATTGATGGCCGTGTCGCGACGAACTTTGAAAATCCGCCCGTCCAGCACGGTGGCCGATTCCGTGATTTGCCAAGGGCGAATCACTTGGCGTCGACTTTCTTCTTCACCTCGTCGAGCGCCGTCGCGAAGCCGGCCGGTCCCATGTAACCACCGATCTCGTCAATCTTCTTGCCGGCCGCATCCGTGAACACAATGTGCGGATAGCTGCGGGCGCCGAAATCGCTCGAGATTTTCTGATTCTTCGCACCCTTCTCGGCATTGATCTTTACGGCAATAAAATCTTTCGCGAGCTTGGCCTGCACGTCCTTGTCGCTGTAGGTGTCCTTGTCGAGCTTCTTACACCAGCCGCACCAGTCAGTGTAGATGTCGATCATGACTAATTTCTTTTCCTTCTTCGCCTTTGCCAACGCCGCGTCGTAGTCGCGCTCCCAGTCCACGTCTTTTGCCCACGCCCCACCGGCCAACAACACAGCGGTCATGATCATTGTCATCAGTTTCATAATAGCTCCTAGTGTCCAGCAACCGCCGGCTCGATCCATTTGCCGTGTTCTTTGATTAGCGCTACGAGTTCATCAACGGCCTGATCTTCGGGAATGTGCTGCTTCACCTGCGTCTTACCGATCCACAGGGAAATCTTTCCCGGCGCGGTGCCAACATACCCAAAATCCGCGTCGGCCATCTCGCCCGGCCCATTAACGATGCAACCCATGACGGCAATCTTCACGCCCTTGAGATGCACGGTGCGCGATTTGATGCGCGCGGTCACTGTCTGCAAATCGAACAACGTCCGCCCGCAACTTGGGCACGCCACGTAATCAGTCTTGAACGTCCGCGAGCCGGCCGCCTGTAGGATATTGTACGTGAGCTTGATGCTCTTCAATAAATCCGCCTCGCCGGTAATCTCGACGGCATCGCCAATCCCGTCGCACAACAGCGCGCCGATGTTCGTACTCGCCGTGAGCAACGCGCCGCTCCGGTCGCGCAAAAGAATCGGGGTCTGCTCATCGGCAGTCGCCGCCAAAATCCGGTACGCCGCAATCACATCCAACCCACCGGCCTTGCCCACCGCCAAAATGACCCGGTGCGACTTCACCAACTCCGCCAGTTTCCGGCAATTCGCGACAAACTCCTCCGGCGACTCGCCTTCAACATCGAACTGCACCAAGGACGGAGTCGCGAGCAAGGCGGTGATGTCTTCCTTGCCGTTGAACGGGACGTTGATCTTCTCGGCCACGTCGGTTACCGGCAAGGTGAGTTCGGCGCTGTCGAGTTTGACTGCAATTGGGGTTTCGATGTGCTGGGCGCGCAGCTTCGGCAGCAAGGCGGCAATCTTGCCGATGTCGGCCATTGTCCTGACCGGGAATTGCAGGATCTCCGCAAATGTGTCCGGCTCCGCAGTCGTAATGCGGTGCACTTGCTCGACGGTGATGTTCAGCGGCACCGGCAACTCAACCCGCGGCGGGAACTCATTCCCAAGCCGGAGACGAAGGTTGCCGACATTGGTCTCGGGTACCGGCCGCCGGAAATAGCTGAACGGGCTGCGCTTCTCGATGACGACAATCGTAGCACGAGCATCCTGCTCGTTCGTTATCGCTGGTGTGAACGAGCTGGCAGCTCGTTCTACGTTATACTTCTTCACCAATTCTTTGCAGACCGGTATCTCGTGAACGCTGTCTTCGGTGAGCGAAACGCGCACCGTGTCGCCGATGCCGTCTTCGAGCAAAGCGCCGATCCCGATCGCGCTCTTGATGCGGCCATCCTCCCCTTCTCCGGCTTCCGTAACGCCGAGGTGTAATGGGTAATTCCAGTCCGGCCCTTCGGCATCCAATCGCGCGACCAGCATCCGGTAGGCTTCAATCATCACTTTCGGATTACTGGCTTTCATCGAGAAAATAAATTCGTGATACCCATTCTTCCGGCAGACATGGGCAAACTCGAGCGCGCTCTCGACCATGCCGAGCGGCGTGTCGCCATACCGGTTCATGATCCGGTCGGACAGCGAACCGTGGTTGGTACCGATGCGCATGGCGCGACCGAGTTGCTTACACTTGAGAACGATGGGCGTGAACGCTTTTTCCAGTCGCTCCAACTCTGCGTCGTACTGGTCGTCGCTGTACTCGCGGGTCGCGAACTTTTTCCGGTCGGCGTAGTTGCCGGGGTTGATGCGGACTTTCTCCACCCACTCGGCAGCTTCCATTGCGGCGATGGGGACGAAATGAATGTCGGCGACAATCGGCGTGTTCAGTCCGCGCTTGCGCAACTCAGCCACGATGTTCTTGAGGTTTTTTGCGTCGTTGATGCTCGGTGCGGTAATGCGCAGCAGTTCGCAGCCGGCTTCGATGATCGGGATGGCTTCTTTGACGCAGGCATCCGTGTTCATCGTGTCCGAGATGAGCATCGTCTGGACACGAATCGGGTTATTCCCGCCAACGCCAACGTGGCCGACTTTCACTTCCCGGGTCACCCGCCGCTGCCAATAGAATGGATTGGCGCAGTACCTCATGGTTGGTTGGTTTTGATCAGCGCCGGCCCTTCGTTGGTGGTGGAGGCCGGACCGCCACGCGTGAACCGCGTCGCGAGTCGCTGGATATCGAAGAACGTGACGTAGAGCATAAAGCTGATGAGCACCACCGCAAACCCGATCGAGGTGGCGTGGACAAATTTTGAATTGAGCGGCTTGCGCAAGATGGCTTCAAACAGGGCAAAGACGATGTGGCCACCATCCAAGACCGGCAACGGCAGCAGATTGATGATCGCGAGATTGATGTTCAACAGCACGGCAAACCACAGCCCGCGCCGCCAGCCGCCATGCACAATTTCCAACCACCAGCCGCCTGCGATTCCCACCGGCCCGCTCAGACTTTTTGCGCCGATGCCGGTCTGTTTATGATGCGCCAGGGCGTACACCGTATCGCCCATCAGTCCGAGAATATCTTTGAATTGTTGCAACGGCACCGGCCCCGGGCGCACAACTTCATACTCCAGTTCGTCGTCCAACCGGACGCCCATCCGCCCGACTTTTTCCTGCGGATCAACGTGCGGCGTCACGGTCAGCGTCACAATCTTACCACTCCGCATCATTTTAACTTCCGTCGGCATGTCGGGACGTTTGCCAATCAGTTCGCGCAGCTCCTGCGCGGTCGTTACCGGCAACCCCTGCACGGAAAGAAACTTATCGCCCATCTGCATTCCGGCGGCTTTCGCCGGTGAATTGTCTTGGAAACCGCCGGCAATCGGGCGGCCGCGCGGATACAAATTAATCGTCTTCACACCAAACGCCGTGTTCAGCTCCGTCTCCAGTTCATATTGGGAGCGCTGGCCGCCACGGTCCAACGTGATCGTGACATTCGGCTCGCGACTAATCGCCACCGCGCGCTGAATATCCATCCAGGTCTTGGTCGGGCGATCGTTGACTTGCACAATGCGATCACCGGGCAGAATCCCCAGTTGCTCTTCGCGGCTGCCGGGTTCGAGCCAGCCGATGATGGACGGATTGACCGGCACCGAGGAACCGATCTGCCAGAGCACCGTCGCCAACACCACCGCCAGAATCAAATTCATGACCGGCCCCGCAAACGCGACCAGGATCTTCGACAGCGGCGACGCGGCCGGTAAAACTTCCGCCGGGGTGTCGGACTTGCCCTCGATGGTTTCCATCGGCGACATCTGCGGCAACGCGACGTACCCGCCGAACGGCAACCACGCCACGCCATACTCCACGCCGGCCCGTTTCCAACTGAAAATCCGCGGACCAAACCCGATGAAGAATCTTTCGATCACCATCTTCCGCCGCCGCGCCATGAGAAAATGCCCCAGCTCGTGAATGAAGATCGTCAACCCAAAGAAGAACAACACCAACACGCCCGGATAAATTTTTGTTGTGATAAAGTCCATCAAATCAAACTGCACGTTCTGCCTCGTTTCTGGCCCACAGGTCGGCCTCCAGTATAGCAGCCAACTCCGGTCGTGCAACCGACCGGTGAGCCTGCATCGTTCGTTCCACCGTTTCGAAAATCTGTAAAAACTTGATCTGGCCGGCCACGAACCGCGCCACCGCGACTTCGTTCGCCGCATTAAACACCGCCGGCATCGTCCCGCCCGTCCGCCCGGCCGCCTGCGCCAACCCCAACGACGGAAACTTCTCGCGATCGGGATTCTCAAACGTCAACGTCCCGATCTTCGCAAAATCCGTTGCCGGCATCGAATTCGCCACTCGCTCCGGATACGTCAGCGCAAACTGAATGGGATACCGCATATCCGGCACGCTCAACTGCGCCAGCACCGACCCATCGCGAAACTCCACCATCGAATGCACAATACTCTGCGGATGCACCACCACGTCCACGCGATCCATCTCCACATCAAACAACCATCGCGCCTCGATCATCTCCAGCCCCTTGTTGAACAGCGTCGCCGAATCAATCGTGATCTTCTGCCCCATGTTCCACGACGGATGCTTTAACGCCTGCGCCAGCGTGATCTTCGCAAACTCCGCGCGCGGTGTCTGCCGGAACGGCCCGCCCGACGCCGTCAAAATTAATCGCTTCACCGTCACTGGCTCGCGGCCTTCCAAACACTGAAAAATCGCCGAGTGCTCCGAATCCACCGGCAACACCTTCACGCCATGCTTCTTCGCCTCGCTCATCACGAGTTCGCCGGCCATCACCAAGATTTCCTTCGACGCCACGGCAATATCCTTACCGGCCCGAATCGCCGCCAACGCCGGCTCCAACCCCGCTGTCCCAACAATTGCGATCAGCACGATATCCGCCTCCGGCATTGTCGCGAGTTCAATCAACCCCTGTTCCCCGCCCAAGACCGTCTGCCCGATGCGCTTCTCCAACTCCCGGGCCTTCTCCGGATTCGTCATCGCCACCTTCAGCGGCTTGAACTGCCGGACAGCCGTCTCCATCCCATCGACGCTCTCGCGCGACGCCATGCCGACGATCCGAACCAAATCCGGTAAGTCCGCCGCGACTTTCTGCGTCGAGACACCAATCGACCCGGTCGTACCGAGCAAAACGATATTCTTAAGTTTCATTTTCCTTCATCAACGTTTCCGGCAACGCCGTTAATTCCGTGCTGGCTCCATCGGCTTGCCACACCACGCGACCGTCTTCCAACACGCGCTTGATGACTCCACGCACTGAGCCACGCAGCGTCTTCACCCGATCACCCACCTGCAACTCTGCACTTTCGCACAAACTCTCGACTATTTGCACCATCGCTTCACGGTCAAGCACACCGGCAATATAATGAGCCACGGCAGATGTCACCTCCCGATTCCGAGCCGGCGGAAGGTCGCTGAACAACGCTCGCCCAAGTTCGCGACCAATGGCTGCAAAAGTATTGCCATTGAAAAAAAGAAACGGAGCGAGCCGGTGACACCGTTTCAAGAAGTCGAACGTTTCGCCGAGGGTGGCGACGCGTACCCGCTGACCTTCCCACTCTGCCGCGCACGCTCCTGCAGTCTCTGAGTTAAGACCATGCTGCGCTCCACCTCTCTCGCACGCTCCGCGGTTGATGAGGACGACAGACTGCCAGTCCCAGTTTTTGACAAAAGCGGCTCGGGCTTGAAGCGGTGAACCGTCGCCACTGCTTCCTCCAGAATGTCCTGGTCGGTCAGGTGCTCCAGCAAATCGGTTCGAAGTTTCATCGCTCATAGCCTAGCGCAACTCTCCAGCCTCGGCAAGTCCGCCGCCACTTGCTGTGTCGAGACGCCAATCGACCCGGTTGTGCCGGGCAACACCACATTCTTGGGTTTCATTAAGATATTGTAGGATACTTTCCCACGCCGGCTGGCTCAAGCCTTTCGGCCAGGCGCTGGTTGAACCGCAAGCTCACGGGCCGGTGATCTGCAGGGAGTTGAAGTAGGCGTCGAAGTTCGGGCCGTTGCCGGCGTTGCGATTGTAGATCGCGATGCTGTCCACGGTCGTGCCAAGCGTGCCACCGAGCGTGCCACTGAACGTGTTCGTCGTGCCATTCGCATTGTCAATCGTCAGCAGCGTGTACGCGTCCGCGGTGGTCAGCGTGAACACCAGGCGCTTGCCGGTCCCGGTGTAGCCGGTCCCGAGGTCGTGCACGGCCGTGTCCGCGACTTGATAGTTTGCTCGGCCGCCGAGGAAGAAGAACTCGAACCGCGCGCCCACGTTGTAGTCGTCCGGCCCACTTGACGCATTCCCAGTGCGTAACGCGAAACCGACAGTTTGGCCGTTGTCGATGTAGCCATTGTCCAGGTTCAGCAGCAATGACTGGCCGACCGCCAACGAGCCGGCGGCAAATGTCCGATACGCGGCGGTGTACGAATCGCCATCAGCAAACGCGCTCCACGACATGCCGGACGTATCAATCCCCGGCTGCGAGACGCCAGCGTTGTTTGTGGACGAGCCAATGAAGTATCCAAAATGACTCCCAATCCCGGTCAACGTCCACGGATTAAACCCGTAGCCGCCGTTGCTGCCGGTGGTCCAGCCGCCGCTGTACGCATCCTCGGCAGCGGTATCCCACGCCGACACGGGAATGCCACCGATCCGAATCCACATCCGATAGAAGGCCTGCGCCGGCACCGCGCCACCGAGATTGGTCAACGTCAATGCGCTGCCGATGCTGTTGACGACCGTCGCGCCGGGGACATTCGACCAGCTTCCCGTGGTCAATGACAGGCGGGACTGAAGTTGATACGTCTCGCCGGCGACGGACGGTACGGTGACGCTGACGTTGGACCCGGCCACTTGGATTCGCGAAATCTGGTTGGGCGCAGGACTGAGCGGCATTGTCAACCGAAACACCGTGCCGAAGGAGTTTGCCCCGCCGTAATAGCACGTGCCGTAGAAATTGCCGTCGCAACCCTGCACCAACCCGCCGTATGGATT
>JBAXYB010000026.1:0-29799 GCA_037127585.1 Verrucomicrobiota bacterium | reverse complement strand
CTGACCGCTTCTGCTTTTACTGCCCCGTCCCCGACTTACCGGCGGTGGCTTTGTATAGGAGCGGCTTCTCCATGTAGAAGGACTCCGGCGAAGAAATGTCGAACAAGAACAAGACCGGGACAGTGATCGGTAGCGCCGTCACCGTGGCGTTCGTCAACCCGGCATTCTGCCACGCGGCGTCGAAATCACCTTTGAGCTTGGCGGACACTTGCCAGAGGGTGCCGGTGCCTTTGTGGGAAAACTTAATGGACGAGAATACGTTCACGGCTTGCCCCTTCGCATTCAGCGTGAACGGTATCTCAACACCGGCCAGTTCAAGCGTTACCGGCGTGTTTGGCGCGCTGAATCCCACCGGCAAGTCCACGGACGTTTTGAGGGCGGCGGTGTCCAGCTTGCCGGGCGCGAAGTTGGATTTCATTTTCAAGCTCACCGGCTTTGGCAACTCAGAGAACGGGCACGCGACCGATACGAGTAAGCTATTCGTTACCGGCGTGACGCCATCGCTAACAATTGCCGTCACTTCGAGCGGGCCGCAATTACTGAACACGTGCGAAGGTTCGCAGTCCACGCTTGTCTGCCCGTCACCGAAATCCCACAGACACGAGAGCGGATTGCCGCCGGAATCCGTCGCGCCACTTGAGAATGCCACCGCTTCGCGGGGTAGTACGACGGGATGACCGCCGACCGTCGTCAACGGGTTTATCACAGTGGACGGCATAGTGGCAAAGACCACGACATCATTGCTGCCCGACGACACGCCATCGCTCGCCGTCAATCGCAACACATAACTTCCGTTTGTTGAGAACGTTGCTGTCGTATCAATTGCGGTCACGTTCCCGAAGTCCACTGTTCCCGGCCCAGTGATCTTTGACCAAGTAGTACTAACCGTGCCGAAGGGTGCACCATCGTCGGTAACCGTCGCATCCAAATTTACTATTGCTGTCGGCAAGGTCACGGGCGCAACTGGAGCTATGGTTACCTGCGGTGCAGCGTTGCCGTCTTGCGTCAAAGCGAAAGTTTGGTCGGCAACCGTGATTGTGCCAGTTCGTCCACCACTGTTGGCATTAGGACTTGCGGCATAGTTGACGGCTCCGCTTCCCACGGCGCTACTTCCCGACAAGATCAAAATCCATGTATCGCTTGGTGCGGCTGCCGTCCAGGGACAAGAATCAATCACCGCAACCAAAAAGCTATTTGTATAGCCGCGCGCCCCGATGGTTCTGCTGTTCTCGGAAAGGTTGTAGGTGCACTCAATGGCGCTCACCGTCGTCTCATCGCTCGCTGAGAGGACTCCGTCGCTGGCAGTCAGGCGCAACACATACGCACCGGCCATTGAGAAGGTTGCGGTTGTGTTAGTGGAGTTTGGATTCCCGAAAACCACAATGCCGGGACCGCTTATCTTCGACCATGTTGTCACCAACGCATTACTTGATATGGCAGCCCCGTCAAGAATCGCGGCTGCCGGCAAGATGAGCGTGAGATTTGTGCCAGCGTTCACTTTCGGGACAGAACCTTCGTAAGCCCCCATGTCAATTCCAACGCCTTGCGGACGTGCGAGACCGGAAAGATCATTTGTTAGGGCAGCGAGACTTGCGCCCATGTCGATGCATGGACTTCCGATTAGCAGGTGGAACCCGTCATCCGCAGTTCCGAAAACCCTATCGACACCCGCTGAGTTTCCAGCGTTAAGAAACTTCGGGTCACTAGATATGTTCCCGACGCCAAAGCCATTCCAATTCTGGATGCATGAATATGCGGGATAAGGTGTGTTGTTGTCGACTTGCGAGCCGGCACCGTTGGCCCAAATAATACAATTTGTAAGGACTGAATTGCATGAACGAACACCCCCTCCTATATTTCCGTAAATTGTGTTGTTCCGAATCGTCCCATTACAACCATAGATCCCGCCGCCGTCACCTGCGCTGTTATTGCAAACAAGATTGTTTTCGATGGTTCCACTGCAACTCTCCAGTCCTCCACCTAAGCCAGCACCGTTGCCATAAATCACATTGTTGCGAATAATACCGTTACAGCCTGCAAGACCTCCCCCACCTGAAGCACCCGACGCTATATCTGGGTTCGCTTGGTTAGAACAGATTACGTTGTTTCGGATAATCCCATTACAGTTTCTAATGGCACCTCCCTCTGCAACGCCACCGCCCTCAACGATGTTGTTGGAGATCTGATTGTACTCAATCGTCCCGTGAAGAGACGTGATACCGCCACCTCCGCCGCTGGCTCCAGGATTAAGAAACGCCTTGTTCCCAATAATGCGATTGAATCGTATGGTGGCAGAAGAACCATTACCGGAGATTCCAGCACCGCTACCAGTGATATACCCCCCTGTTACGGTAAACCCCTGCAATACGCAGCTACTTGTCATGCTTGCTCCAATCATCACAGTGGAACCCGATCCGATATGACCACCATCATTGATGACTGTAGTTGCTGTCACGTTTTGGTTTGTAGGGTCAATTGATCTGACGGTGATGTTTTTCGTCAGCGTGATGCTCTCGGGATAGTTTCCTGGTGAAACCACGACTTCGTCTCCATTGCTTGCAGCGTTAATCGCCTGTTGGATGGTAGGGTGATCTTCTGGCACATTAATCTGCGCAGCGCGTGCCCCACCTAGGAGCAACATCATCACCAACGCGATTAGAGGCAGTCTATGTTCCTTGACGATTATTGTCACGATTACCTCCCTTCTCAGTGTGATATGTGAAAAATAGATCTATAAAGATCATCCACGTAGCGACCACCGAGAACCAGAACATTAGAATTCCATTCAGGCTCTCGGCTGGAGAATCACCCGCCCAAGTCTGTATTGCCCAACCAACGCCACCTACACCCGCCAGAAAGAAGAGCGCTGTTGCCGAACCCATAATCAGCAATTTCAGTTTCGCAGAAAGAACTTTTGTCCCGCGCCTTCGCATTGCCGTCACAACAATCCAAGCCGCTACGACGCTCCCGGTCAAACCGGCTAGTGCCTTTAAGTAGTGGCAGATTAGAATACGCATTTCATATGACCAGCTTTTGCGTTTCTGGGGAAACCGCTTTAGCAAAGAAGGGCGCGAACCATGTCGGTTTGTTGCTTATACTATTTTCGTGTCGTTTCCTTTAACGCTTCCAAAACTACGCCCGGCAGAGAAGTGCCGTCAACTACGGACGCCTTCTGGGAGAACCAATTACGTCACCGTGAGGTCTTCGTCTTCCTGCGTCACGCGGGCGATTTCTTCGACGGTGGTCACCCCGAGTTTGACTTTCACCCAGCCATCGTCGCGCAGGGTTTTCATGCCGTTGGCAATGGCGGCTTGTTTGAGAATACTCGACGACGTTCGTTCAATGACGAGCGGCCGGAGATTTTCCTGCATGACCAGAATTTCGTAAATGGCGGAGCGGCCTTTGAAGCCGGTAAACCGGCATTCCTCACACCCGCGTCCCCGGTAGAACTTCGTCGGCCCGGCCGGGAAGCCGACGTTCCGGAGGAACTCGGCGTCGGGTTTGTACTCTTCTTTGCAGGCTTGGCAAATCGTGCGGATGAGGCGCTGGGCGATGAGGGATTCCACGGACGAACTAACAAGGAACGGTTCGATACCCATGTCAAGCAACCGGGTCACGGCACCCGCGGAGTCGTTCGTGTGGAGGGTCGAGAAGACCAAGTGACCGGTCAGCGCGGCACGGATCGCGATCTCGGCGGTTTCCTTGTCGCGGACTTCGCCGACCATGATGACGTCGGGGTCTTGCCGGAGGATGTGCCGGAGACCGCTGGCGAATGTCAGGCCGATGTCGGGCTTGACGTGCATCTGGTTGACGCCGGGTAGCTCGTATTCAATCGGGTCTTCAATTGTGATGATGCGTTGGTCGATAGAGTTGATCGTGCTGAGGAATGCGTAGAGTGACGTAGACTTGCCGGAGCCGGTCGGGCCGGTCACGAGAATGATGCCGTGTGGGAGTTCGACGAGTTTGCGGATGATCTTGTCGTCACCGGGACTCAAGCCCAGATGTTCGAGGCCGAGGAAGATACTGCTGCGGGTGAGCAACCGGAGACTCACGCTCTCGCCGTATGCCGTGGGGATGGTCGAGACGCGGACATCGATTTCTTCGCCGCCGCTGCGGACGTTGATGCGGCCGTCTTGCGGCAACCGGCGTTCGGCGATGTCCATATTCGCCATGACTTTGATGCGCGAGATGATGGCGGCTTGAAAGCGTTTGAGCTGGGGCGGCACCGGGGTCTGATGCAGCGCGCCGTCCACGCGATACCGGATCCGCAGATCGTTTTCCATCGGTTCGAGGTGGATGTCAGTCGCGCGCTCTTTGAAAGCTTCCCAGACGATTTGGTTGACGAACTTGACGACGCTCGCCTCTTGGTCGCCGCTTTCGAGATCTTCTTTCGTGATCGCGACCGGCGCATCGAGGTCGAGGACGTTTTTCTGGAGGAGTTCGTCGAGCGTCTCGGCACCGACGCCGTAGTAACGCTTGAGCGCTTTGGCAATGTCGGCTTCGGAACAGAGCGCCAGTTGGACCCGGCATTTCGTGACGAGCCGGACGGACTCGATCATCGCGAGGTTGAACGGGTCATTGGCGGCGATGAGCAGGTTGCCGTTCTCGGCGCGCATCGGCATGACGCTGTATTGAAAGACGACCTTCGTCGGCACCTTCTCCCGCGCAGTGGCTTCGATCTCTTTTTCGGTGATGCGGGTGAAATCGAGGTGCAAAACTTTCGCGAGCGCTTCGAGAAGTTTCTCCTCTGCGACCGCCCCAGATTTCACGAGCGCGGTTACGAACGATTCGCCCGGTGTCCGGGGAGCGGCGAGAAGTTCGCCCACTTGCGACTCGGACAGCAACCCGGTTCGGCTGAGCAGTTCCCGTAAATTGTGCGGAATAGTGTCGACCACAGCGCGAGGATAAGAGACGCCCTACCCCATGTCAAGGAAGCGACCCTACCGGGATGCGATTAGAACTTCCGCGCGGTTTGGCGCCTTACTCTTTATCTTGTTCTTAATCTTAATCCCGCCGGGCCGGAGATTAAGAAATAGGATTATGATCACGAGTAAGAACCGGATCTTTGACCGCCACTTCGGGTCACACCCACCCCGTCCCTCACCTTAATCCTCTCCACCAAACGACAGGGGAGAGGAAGCCGGCTCCCCTCGCCCGTTCGACGGGAGAGGGTCAGGGTGAGGGTTCTGCCCGGCACCCACCCCGCCGTTGCTAAGTCGGATGCTTGGTGGCAAAGTTCGACACCGGAATGAATTCGCCTTCTCCACGTCGCCTGACGGTGCTCTGGCTCGTAACATTGCTCGTCATCATCGCCTGCGCGTATGTCGCGTCGAAAGCGTTTCAGTCCATTCAAGGCTTCGCCCTGCCGCCGGCCGAAGACCTGACGCGGACCAGCCGGGTCTACCGTGAAATCGCCGAGCACATTCCGGTGGCCGTCCATCAACTCAATGTCCTCCTCCGCGTCGCGGTGGACACCGGCAGCCATTCCGAACTCGACCGACACGCGCAACGCTGCGCCGAATTAAGCCAGTGGCTGGCCGACCGGCGCCAAACGTGGCCCCGCAACAAAATGATCTACCGCCAACCGGCCGACATCAATCTCACCATCGATGTCGGGGCCATGCTCGACGATCTCACCGTCGTCTTCGACAGCTACACCGCCACTGTTGCCGGGCTGACGAAGGCCAACCGGGTCGCGCAATCCGCCCGCGCCAACATGCTCGCGTTCCGGCTGCTCGAAATTGCCGGCCTCGCCCACGGCCGCGCCGAAGCCATCGATATCTTTCTCGCCTTCGCCACGAATTGGTCGCCATCATACCGGATGCTGATCTTAGTCACGGTCGGGGTCCTTGTAATGGTTGTGATCTGGCTCAGTTTTCTCACCTACCGGCTCAGCGTGGTGCCGCTCCGGCGGAAACTCGTCGAAAGCACCGCCACCATCGCCCAACAGCAAAAGCTCGCCCACTTCGGCGAACTCGCCGCCGGCCTCGCCCACGAAATCCGCAATCCGCTCACCGCCATCAATGCCCGCCTCTACACGCTGCAACGCGGCATCACGCCCGGCAGCGCCGAAGCGGAAGACGCCGCCGTCATCAACAACGAAATCAGCCGGCTCGACCGCACCGTCCAAGATTTCCTCCGGCTCGCCCGCCCGGCCGAACCGCAGTTTGCGCCGCTCACCGCGCGCCCGCTCTTTCAAGAAGTGATCGACCTGCTCGGCGGCGAATTCACCAATCGCGCCATCACCATCAAAATTGCCGAGGCCGCCGAACTCCCCTTCTCCGCCGACCGGCAACAGCTCAAACAAGTCCTCATCAACCTCCTCCAAAACGCCGCCGATGCCATCGGCCAGACCGGCACGATCACCTTGTCGTGCCGGTTTACCGAGCACCCGTTGAACAATCGCCTGCAAAAAGTCGTCATCCTCGAAGTCGCCGATACCGGCCCCGGCATCCCGGCCGAAATTCAGGAACGCCTCTTCGATCCGTTCTTCAGCACCAAAGAACACGGCACCGGCCTCGGCTTGGCGATTTCCACCCGCATCATCACCAACCACAACGGCGTCCTCGAACTCCAGAGCCGACTTGGGCATGGTGCCAAATTCAGTGTAATATTACCCGCACATGCCTAGCCAAATTCTCATCGTCGAGGACAATCAGACCCTCGCCAGTTCGCTCAAACGCGCACTGGAGATCGACGGCTTTGCGGTCCACACCACCGACAACACGACCGGCGGACTCGCCGCGGCCCGGCAAAGCACCTTCGACGTCGTCCTCACCGATCTGCAGTTTACCAGTCCGACCGGGACCGATCCGGTGGCCGGCCTGGCGTTGATCCAGGAACTCCACACCACGCAACCGCGCCTGCCGGTGATTCTCATGACCGCGCATCACACGACACAAGCCGCCATCGAAGCCACCAAACTCGGCGCCTACGAATACATCTTAAAACCGTTCGTCGTCAGCGACCTGCTCGGCCTGATCCGCAAGGCCCTCGCCGGCAAGCGACTCATGTCCGACCCGGTCGAACTCGGCACCGCCGCTCATACCGGCGACGCCATCATTGGTAACAGCCGGTCGATGCAAACCGTCTACAAAGAAGTTGGCCGGTTCGCCGCCAAGCCGGTCACCGTCCTGATTCGCGGTGCGACCGGCACCGGCAAGGAACTCATCGCGCGCGCGCTCTACCAGCACAGCAACCGGGCTGACAAACCATTCATCATCATCAACTGCGCCGCCATCCCGGAGACATTGCTGGAGAGCGAACTCTTCGGCCACGAACAAGGCGCGTTCACCGGCGCCACCACGCGCCGCATCGGTCGGTTTGAACAAGCCAACCACGGCACCCTCTTCCTCGACGAGATCGGCGACATCAGCCCCGGCACCCAAGCCAAACTCCTACGTGTGCTCCAAGAAAAAACCATCCAACGCCTCGGCGGCAAAGATCCGATCCAAGTCGATGTCCGCATTCTCGCCGCGACCCATCGCGACCTGGAACAAGCCATCCACGACAAACAATTCCGGCAAGACCTCTACTACCGGCTCAACGACGCGCTGATTCTCCTCCCGCCGCTGCGCGATCGCGCGGACGATATTCCCCTGCTGGTCGATTACTTCCTGCGCCGGCATGGCCGCGAACTCGGCCACCCCCAGGCGACCATCACGACTGAAGCCGGCGAATTCCTCCAACGCCAGCCCTGGCACGGCAACGTCCGCGAATTGGAAAACGTCATTCGCAAAGCGTTATTGGCCTCGCACGGTTTCGTGATCAACCTCGACACCGTGACCGCAGCGCTCGCCTCGACGCGCCGGCCCAAACCCACCACCAAGCAACCCTTGGGCGAGTTTGTCCACGAACTCCTGACAACCGCGGCCCGTGGCGAACTGACCGACGTCGAAGCTGCCGTGATGGAAGCCGTCGAACGCGAATTGTATGGGCAAGCGTTGGCGATGGCCGGCGGCAACCAAGCCAAAGCCGCGAAGTGGCTCGGTGTCTCGCGCCCGACCATGCGCGAAAAGCTAAAGTCCCTCGGCCTCCGGTCGCCCGATCGGATTTAACTTCAATTTATCGCTGATGCCAGTGTGCCGGACGATTTTCATTCATACAGTATCAAATAATACTTTCCTTCCTCGCGGAGTCCACTAGACCCGCTTGATGATGAAAGCTCTCAAGACGGCGGTTCGGCATGAAACTGGGATGCCCATTGACGCCCAAATTGAACAGCAATTGCGCCAGCAGATTTTGCGTGGGACACTCGCGGCGGGCTATCGGTTCCCGACGACCCCGGTCTTAGCCAAGGAATTGCACGTCAGTTGCACGGCGCTCCAGAAAGCGATGTCGCGGCATTGGGCGATGCGGAGGATGTCGTCAAACTCGTGTACCGCACCCGGGCCGGCCTGCTGGGTGAAATTGAAATCAACCAAGGCTCACCCCGCAAAGGCGACCGTCTCAAGCTGCGATTTTTCCGCCACAATCGACGGACGCATCATCAATCCCGGGCACGGCATTGAATGCATGTGGTTTGTCATGGACGCCGCCCACGCCCTCGGCGAAACCGCCTTGATCGCGCGGGCAGCCGATGCCCTGGAAGATCAACTCGTTTTCGGCTGGGATGAAACGCACGGCGGCATCTTTTATTTTCTCGACGCGCTCGGCAAACCGCCGCAGCAGCTCGAATGGGATCAGAAACTCTGGTGGGTTCACATCGAGACGTTGATCGCTCTGCTCCTCGGGTGGAAGCTTACCGGCCGCGCGAGTCTGCTCCAGTGGTATCAGAAGGTTCACGATTACACCTGGTCGCACTTCCCGGACCCGCAGCATGGTGAATGGTACGGCTATCTCAACCAGCGCGGCGATCCTTGACGAACATACAGCAGGTAATGGTTCATAACTGCACATAGTGAAGTTTTCCGGACCCGCAATTCGGCTGGGTCCGACGGCGGAACAGTTATTTGACGATCACATCGGTCAACACGTCGCCGCCGAGAGTCCCGGCGGGGGTTTTGTTGCCGCAGCCTAGGTCTGCCCCGTTGGGGGCACGCGGGCAGACGTTGTCGGCCGGGGTGATGTCGGCGCTGCCATCGAGGGCGGCCGGGGTAACCGTGACGGTGAACCGGTAATCTTCGTTGCCGGCGCCGCTGGCGGAGTTGTTGGCGCAGTTGATGGTGACGACGTAGTTAAGCTTGAGGCTTTTCTTCGGCGTCAACACAACGGGGAATGCTTTCGGCGGGGTGAGTGTCGCGGTCGGCGCGGCGCAGAGGCCGAGGGATTCAATGTTCAGGTTGACGAGGTTTTGCAGCGTGGTGAGGTCGGGGATGATTTCCGTAATGGTGCCGGCGTTCTGGATGGCGAGGGCGACCTTACCGGGCTTCGGTGTTTTACCTTCTTGCAAAGTCACTTTCTTCGGAGCTTTGAGGCTGGTGACGACGAAGTTGTGGGGGACTAGCGGGGCGACGAGGCCAGTGGCGCTGAAGTTGTCCACGCCGAGAGCACCGACCGGGACGTCGGTGTGAAATGCTTAGCCATAGACGCCGATCTTGAACTGGTCGGCGTCGGTCATGCCCCAATCCATGTTGGCATCGGTACCGCCGGCGCCGTTGACGCCAAAGGCGGCGAATTGCGTCCAGGTGTAGCCGTTGGTCGGGTTCGTGTCGTAGTAGAGGGTGATGACTTTGGTGGTGCTGTTGAAGGCGACGCGGACGGCGCCATTAGTGATGGGCAGGTTGAGTGCGGAGGCAAACGTGCCGGTGTCGGGTGCGCCGAGCCGCCCCATGAAACCAACGTAAGGCTGCGGCGCGAAGGCAGTGCCGGACACTTGAACAGCAATAACCTCGTTGCTGACAATGCCGCGCGCATCATCAATCGTGATGCCGGCGGCGATTTGCTGGTTCGTGGTGCCGGTCGGGGCGAGGCTGTTGAGAGTGTCCACTTGGACTTCCCAATCAGCGTTGTAGGGACCGCGGCTGGGTTTCCAGGGGCGGACACTTTGGTCGAACGCTGTCGCGGTACCGTCGATGAGAAACTCGAGCTGTTGATTCGTTTGGCTGAGCGCGCCGTGGCCGGTCACGAGGTCGGCGCTCCATTTGCCGGCATCGACGGTGGCCGCGTTGAAGTCGTCACTCTCGGCGTGACACCAGGCGGTGAGGAATACGAGGGAGAATAGGGTCGTTAGCGATTTCATTTTCTCTCCGGAACGTTGGTTGGATTGAACTGTGCGCTTTCGGAAAGTAGCAACTCGCCCCACCCCGCGCAATCTTTGACTGACAACTGGACCGGCCGGTATCGCCGCGTTCTTGGCGGCTCTTCTTCCCGTCAATGCGCGAACAAGTGCGGCAGCCAGGTCGTCAACGGCTCGATGTAGGTGATGAGCAGGACGCCGACGAACTGGACGGCGAGCATCGGCAGCGCGGCCCGCATCACTTCGGTCATCGGCTTGTTGAACCGGTACGACGCGAGCAACAGATTCAAACCGACCGGCGGACAGAGGAAACCGAGCTCCATGTTCACGAGAAAAATGATACCGAGGTGGATGGGGTCGATCCCAAACGCGATGCCCAGCGGCACCAGCAGCGGCACGACAACGACAATCGCCGCGTAGATTTCCACCAGTCCGCCCACGAGAATCAGCACGACGTTGAGACCCAGCAGGAACAACCACTTCGAGTGGATCGTCCCGGTCGCCCATGCCACGGCGTGATCCGGGACCTGGGCATCCACCAGAAACGACGTAAACGCGAGCGCCACGCCGAGAATCAACAGCACCCCGCCCACCAGCATCCCGCAATCCGTCACCACCTCCGCCACGTTTTTCTTTTCGATCATCCCATTGGCCGGGGTGGCTTCTTCCCGGGTAAAGAATTTCAAATCCCGGTAAATCACCGTCTCAATCAAAAACGCATACAACGCCGTTGCGGCGGCCGCTTCCACGGGCGTCGCGAACCCGCTGAACAACGCCACCAGCGCGACCACCGGCAAGGCCAACTCCCACTTCGCCTCCCAAATCGCGCGCCACGCTTCGCGCCGGTCGAAACGCGTCCCGCTCTTCTCCAGCTTCGGCCCCGCGGCCACGCCCCACCAAATCGCCAACCCGACCATGACAAATCCCGGGATGATTCCGCCGAGAAACATTTGTTCGATGCTGACCGGTGCTTTCGCCTGGCCGGCGATGATCGCGTACAAAATCAGCGGCAGACACGGCGGAAACAAAATACCGAGCGAACCCGCCCCCGTCAGCAATCCCAGCGCCGTCCGCTCCTTGTACTTGGCCGCCAGCAAGACCGGCATAAGCACGCCGCCGAGCGCCAGAATCGTCACGCCTGAGCCGCCGGTAAACGATGTAAAAAACGCGCACACCAATGCCGTGACTATGGCCGGCCCCCCGCGAATCTGGCCGAATAACGCGGCGAACACGCGCACAAACCGTTTCGAAGCCCCGCCCTCCGCGAGAAAATATCCGGCCAGCGTAAACAACGGCACCGTCGGCAACGACGGATTCGTCACCAAACTATAATGCGTCAGCGGCACCGCCGCGATCTTCACGCCTTCGCCCCAAAATAAAATCATCGCCGCTCCGCCCAACGTCGTAAAGATCGGCGCCCCCAGCACCGTCGCCAATAACAACATTCCGAGCGCCGGCCACTTCAGCGTCTCCGGCGAGATGGGCACGAACCGGGTCGCCCCGATCAGCACCCCGATCAAGGCCAAAGCGACCAAGCGGCCCCGCCACGTTTTCGCTGCGTGCCACCAGAGCCGGAGGGCAATCGCCCCAAATCCCGCCGGTAACAGCGACTGCACCCACCACGTCTTGACGCCGTAGGCAATCACGTTGGCGCTCGGGATTTCCGTCCGCACAAATTCGATGCTGGCCACGCACAGCAACGCCGTCACCACGGCTGCGAAGGAATGACTGAAAATCGTGACCGCCGAGCGAACCCGGCCATGCAACACCGCCGTGATGGCCGAGAGCGCCAGCAGCCGGCCGTCCCGCGCCGCCACCGCACCGCCGAGAATGCCGACGAGCAACGTGAGATGTTGGACAATCTGCGGCGCGCCCGCGATGCCGGTATGCAGCGTTTTGCGCAACACGATTTCAACCACCGGCAAAACCATCATCGCTAAAAGTGTCACCGTCACCCCGGAGTTCTCGACGTCGCGCGCGACGCGACGCCAGCCGGTGACTGCGATAGGTTGAACGGGAATCTCGGCGCTCATTTAGTGGGGCAAGGTTCTAGCGCGCTTCGCCGTGGACAGCAAGCATGGAGGTAGGCACCACCGGTCGCGATTGAAAATCGCTCCTACTTCTTCGTCCGGTATTCCACGAGCAGCTTCTGAACTTCGTCAAACAACTCCGCCGGCACGACGCCACCCCGGACTTTCGGGTAGGTACTTTGGGCGAACTTGTCCCACGCCGCGTCCGCTTCGGGCGTTAACGTCGTGACGGTCAGCCCCCGCTTCGTCATTGCGGTGACGGATTCCGTCATCTCTTTGCGCGCTTGGGCGCGGATTTCACCACCGGCTTTTTCCGCCGCCACGAGCAGGGCGGTTTGTGTGGCGGGCGAAAGTTTATCCCAGGTCGCCTTGTTGATGACGCCCGCGCCAACCAGCGGCACCCATTTCATATCCAGCATGTACGGCGTGGAATCGTAAATCTGCCCGGCCAACGCGAAAAATGGCGGCAAGGGAATCGCGTCAATCAAACCGGTCTTCAAGCCCGGGACGATGTCGGTCGCTTCGAGCGGAATCGGTTGATAACCGCCAGCCCGCATAATCGAGATCGCCTTATTGTCGCCGGCCAGTGCGAAGAGTTTTTGCTTTTTCAGCTCGTCCGGAAACAGGGCCGGCTTCCGGGAGAAAAACTTGATCCAGCCGGCATCGGTCCAGAACAAGACGATGAATCCTTTGTCGCTGAGCCGTTTTTCGAGCAGCGGCCGCATCTTCTCGCTCACGTAATCGAGCTCATCCAGCGAGCGAAACATCTTCGGCATCATCTGCAGACACGCCACCGAGTCGTCGATGTGGGACAAGCCGCTCGCGGTCAGCATCGCGGCTTGGAGCTGACCGATGCGCATCCGGCGCACCATGTCTTCCTCGCCACCCTGGGTGCCGTCGGTGAACATGATCAACTGCGGACCGCCCGGCGCTTTGCGCCAAGCCTCCGCCATCACCTTCAAGGTCCGGTGCGGCGATGAATCTTTCGGTGCCAGCGTGCCGAGCTTGATCTTCACCGGCTCGTCCGCCGCCAACACACTCCCAACCAACAAGCACCCCAACACAAGTAATCGTTTCATTAGTTCAATCCGCAAACAGTTCATCCGCTTTCGACAACAACCAGCGCGCCCGGCGCTGCATGATTAAATTCGCCAAGCGCTGATCCGGCATCTGATCGACGTCAATCGCCAGCGCTTGATTCAACAGTTTCTCAAATTCCGCATGCTGCTGTTTCTGAATGCACACCGCCTCGGCGTACGCGACCAACGGTGCCGCCAGCTTGCCGGCGCTAAGTTCCAGCGCGCGGTCGAAATGTTTTTTGGCCAGCGCCACCGCATCGGCTGGCTTCGTGCCGGGCCGCGCCATCTCGTAACTGATCATGAAACTATGAATCGCGCCCTTTTCATACTCCTCGTCCAACGCCAAGGCCCGTTCAATCAGCGCACCGACTTTGGGAACATCGGCCACGATTTCCGGTTTGTCTTTTGAGATCGAAATGCACGCACCCCAGGCCGCCGCCGTCCAATACAAGAGCGGCACATCCGCCTTCGTCATTCGCTGAACAGCCAGCACCGGGTCCTGCCGGAGTTTCTCCTGGAAACCGGCGTGGCCGACCTCCAGACCGCGGAGGCCGTAGTTCCTAGCGCGAATGTAGAGCTTGCGCGCCCGGTCCCGCCCGGCAACCGCAGCGGCCATGTCGCGCGTTTCGAGTTCATCCGCCTGGGGCTGAACGAACGCATAACCGTATTGCGTAAAGCCGCTCGCCGTCGCGAGCAGCAAACCCTTGTGATGAGGACTCTCCGCCAACAAACTTTCCATCAACTTCAAACTGAACGGGGCCGCATCGCGGACCAGATCCGGATCATCGTCCGACGAGAACGTCGTCCCACCGCTGGCGAGGGCGTTGCCGGCTTGATTGACGGCCATGCGCTTCAACGAGCACGCGCTCGTCAGCCCCAACATGATTAAAACGATCCATTTCACGTGCGGGTTTATCGCACGTTGCGCCCGTCATGACAAGCCAGTTGCGAGACTTGCTCTACCGGGATTGACTCAGTACCATTGCCGGCATGAAAACATTCTTTCGTCTGGCTTTGACGGCGGTAACGTTGGCGCTCGGCCTCGGCTGCGCGACCGTCAGTGAAACCGGCCGCCATCAACTGTTACTCGTGTCCGACGGCGAAGTGATGCCGATGGCGCTTAGCGAATTCCAAAAACTAAAACAGACCACGCCCATCTCGAAGGACGCCAAAGCCAACGCATTACTCCAGCGCGTCGGCCAACGCATCTCAGCCGTGGCGACCTTGCCGAATGCGCAATGGGAATTTGTCCTGTTCGATGACGCGAAGACGGCTAACGCTTTCTGTCTACCCGGCGGCAAAGTTGGCGTCTACACCGGCATCCTGCCTATTACCGCAACGGAAGACGGCTTGGCGACGGTGCTCAGTCACGAAATCGCGCACGCCGTCGCCCGGCATGGCGCCGAACGAATGAGCGAGGCGTTGGTCACCCAACTGGGCGGGCAACTACTCGGCGCCGCTTTGACCAGTCAATCGGCTCAGACGCAGAATCTCTTCCTCGGGGTCTACGGTCTGGCCGGCCAAGTCGGCTGGACGCTCCCGCATTCGCGCGGCCAGGAATCGGAAGCCGATCATATCGGTCTGAAATATATGGCGCGGGCCGGCTACGATCCGCGGACTGCCGTGGAGTTTTGGAAGCGGTTCTCGAACTTCAACAAGCAGCACGGCAACCAGCAATGGGAATTCTTGAGCACGCATCCGCTCGATGAAACGCGCATCAAGCAAATGGAAACGTGGATGCCGGAAGCGCTGGCCGAGTATCACCCGGTCGCCGGGAAGTAATCCCCTGTGGCTAAAGTTTCACGCCTTCGAGCGCGAGCAACTTCTTCTTCAGCGGCAATCCACAGCCAAATCCACCGATTGAACCATCGCCGGCAATCACGCGATGACACGGCACAATGATCGGCACGGGATTCGCGCCGCAAGCTGACCCGACCGCCCGCGTCGCGCGCGGTTTGCCAATCTGTTTCGCGACCCAACCGTACGAGCGCGTTTCGCCGCGCGGAATTTTCAGGAGCACCCGCCAGACGGCTTGCTGGAATGCCGTACCGGCAGTGAGATCGACGGGAATGGTGAAACGGATGGGCTTGCCGGCGGTGTAGGCTTTCAGTTGCCGGGCGAATGAGCCGGTCGCGGCGGGGACGCCGCTTCTACGAAATTCCAGACAGCAAATACCGCGTTCGGAAAACTCGACGCGCAAGGGGCCGAGTTTTGTTGCGACTGCTACCGGACCACGACGATGATCAACCATAACGCGACCAACGCTAATCCAAGCCACATGTAAAAGCGATTGCGGGTTTCGCGTTGGACCCGCTTCAACGTCGGTTTGGGCGGCCGGGTACTGCCCGCCGCGAGATACCGGCCGAGGGTATCGTCGGGCGCGCCGGCCGTGGCGGTTTGCCGGGTGAATAAGTCGGGCTCATTCCGCCGGGCAAATGGAATCGGATCGCTTTCCAAATCGTGCATCGGATTGGTTTCCACATCCGGCACACCGCGCTGGAGCCGGTGCTGCACCGGGGCCGGCGGTGTCAACAAGTCCTTGATAAAGCCTTTGAAAGAAGCCACCCGATTCACCGGCAGCGGATTCGCACCGGAATGGGAGTCGGCTTCCCTCAGTTGTCGCTCCAGCGTCTCAATCTGCTGGTTGACGGCCGCCAATGCTCGGTCAACCGGCTTGATTTCTTTCTGTTGATTCGCCATGGCAGTTACCGGCTAGTGTTTGATTGTCAGCAACAGGATGACCCAAATCGTGCCGGCGAGAATCAACGGGGCACTGGCGGCCGCGCCGAGGCGGGCATACCGGAGCGTCTCATTCCAATCGAATCCCACCACCGGTTTCTCCGCCGGTTGGACCGGCTGGCCGGCGCCGGGGTTCAGGCTATCGAGTTTGATGCGGGCGCGATTGTATTCGAGCCGCGAGTTTTCGATGATGCCCAGCGCCCGACTGAGTTCGTTGCGGATGGTGGTGCTCGACCATTCTTCGTCGTTGATGGACTGGAGTTGGTCGAGGTAATCCTTGAACGCGGTGGTGGTATTTTCGCAGAGATCGCTCAGGCGTTGGGCCTGGATCTGGTCGCGTTCGAGCGTGACGAGCGCGCGCGTGATGTTGTCGATCATCTCCGCCTTGCCGCGCGTGTATTCGTCCTGCTTGCGGCGGAGTTCTTCGAGATCCGACTTCTGTTGTTCGAGTTCCTCTTGCTGGCGGCGCAATGTGAGCAGTTGCTCGCGCGCCTGATCGAGTTTGGTGTCGACCTCTTCCTTGTGGGCCGGCACGTCGAGAACCGCCAAGCCGGCACCGTGACCGGCGATTGCGACAGACAGAATGGTACTACTTTCCCCTTGCTTCATAAAACACTTCCTCCTTGTTGCGGGAGAATTACCACTTCTGCCAAAAATGTAAAGCGCGGAGTGCAAATTGGACGCACATTTTTTAAAATGGTTCGCACGTTGACGCAATTTCGGCGGCGGTGTATTCCATTCGCCCACTATGAGCGCACTGCAACCGGATCTTATTGCCGACGCCAAAGCCCGACTCGGCGAGGGCGCTATCTGGCACGCCCGGCAACGAGTGCTGTACTGGGTGGATATTTTGGGAAAGAAATTCTGGCGGTATAATCCGGCCACGGGCCACCATGAAGATTTCGAGGTCGGTCAATTCGTCGGCACCATCGTGCCGCGCCGGCACGGCGGCGTGCTGCTCGGTTTGCATCACGGGCTCGCGGCGTTCTACCCGGAGGCGCTGAAGCTGACGATGATTTGCGATCCTGAAGACAACAAACCGGAGTTGCGGTTCAATGACGGCAAGTGCGATCCCGCCGGGCGGTTCTGGGCGGGCACAATGACCGTCGACGGCGTGGCACCGATCGGCAGCCTCTACTGCCTTTATCCGGACCTGCACGTGGAACGCAAAGTGACAGAAGTCGGCTGTTCCAACGGCATCGTTTGGAGTCTCGACCACAAAACGATGTACTACATCGACACCGTTTTGCAGCGTGTGGACGCCTTTGATTTCGATCTGGCGACCGGCCACATCAGCAATCGCCGCGTCGCGATTACCGTCCCGAAAGAATTCGGTTACCCCGATGGTTCGACGCTCGATGCCGACGGCATGCTCTGGATTGCGCACTGGGGCGGCGCCTGTGTGACGCGGTGGAATCCGGTCACCGGCGCGCATCTCGCCACGGTGAAATTCCCGACCACCCAGATCACTTCGTGTGCGTTTGGCGGTCCGCAGCTCGATCAACTCTACGTCACCTCCGCGCGTGTCGGGCGCGACACCGACCCGTTGGCCGGCGCGCTCTTCTGCGTCGATGTCGGCGTCAAAGGCATCCCGGCCTACGAATTTGCCTCATGAACACCAAGCCCACTCTCACCTGCCGGCAACTTCACAATCACGATTGGTCGACCGCCGAATCCATCGGCTTTCAACAAGCCTGGTTACCGTCCCCACAACCGGAGCTGCGACCCACCACCGTGCGCACCGCCTGGCGTGATGACGCGCTGCTGGTGCAGGCCGAACTCAGTGACGCAGACATCTTCAACCCCGTCACCGGGTTCAACTCGATGTTCTATGAGAAAGGCGACGTCTTCGAAATCTTTTTACGACCCACGACGCAGGACGCCTACTCTGAAATCCACATTGGTCCGGATAATCAGAAGCTCCAACTGCGGTTCCCGCGTGCCGGCATTCTTGGCACCCGGCCGATCCAGGAATTCCTGATCAGCAACCCGGTCATCGTCAGCCGCGTCGAACTTCTGCCGGCGCAGAATCTCTGGAAGGTGTCCGCAGAAATCCCGTTCGCGCTGGTGCAGGAAGCCGGCCCGGTGCGCCCCGGCACGCAATGGCTTTTCTCCTTCAGCCGGTACGACTACACCCGCGGCCAAGTCCAGCCGGTCTTGTCCTCCAGTTCGCCCCACCAAAAACTCAATTACCACCGGCAAGAAGAATGGGGCACGCTGACGTTCGCGTAGACCGAATCCCGGCTTGCAAAAGCACCTTCGGCCGGTATTCTGCGCACACAAATGTTCAACCTCGACCACTATCTCGACCAGACCGGCACGCGCATTAACAAGGCGCTGGATAAACTTTTACCACCCGAAACCGCGCAGCCGCCGACAATTCACAAGGCGATGCGGTACTCCATCTTTGCCGGCGGCAAACGCATCCGCCCCGTCCTCACGCTCGCCGCCTGCGAAGCCGTGCATGGCAAGACCGCCGCCGCGCTGCCGTTGGCGTGCGCTGTCGAGTGCATCCACACGTACTCACTCATCCACGACGACTTGCCGTGCATGGACGACGACGATTTGCGCCGGGGCCGCCCGACGAACCACAAAGTTTTTGGCGAAGGTATCGCTGTTCTGGCCGGCGACGCGCTGCTGACGCACGCTTTCACCTTGGCCGCCACGAAAGCAGAGTACGTCAAAGAACTCGCGTTCGCCGCCGGCAGTTTGCGGCTGATTGCCGGGCAAGTTCAGGATTTGGAAAACGAAAGCCGGCAAGCCACGCTCGCGGAAGTCAAGACGACGCACCTCAACAAGACGGCCGCGCTTATCGCGACCTCCATCCGGCTCGGCGCAATGGCCGGTGGCGCCAGTGCCGCGCAATTAAAACACCTCACCCGGTACGGTCAAGATCTCGGGCTGGCTTTTCAAGTCATCGACGACGTTCTCGACGCCACCAGCACGAAAGAAGTCATGGGCAAAAGCGTGCGCGCCGACCAGAAGAACGAGAAATCCACGTACACGAAAGTGCTCGGCATCGAGAAATCCCGCGCGTACGCCGCCGAGTTGATTGCCGATGCGCAAAAGCAGTTGCGTGGTTTCGACAAGAAAGCCGACCCGCTCCGCGCGATCGCAGATTTCTTCCTGACCCGGAAACACTAACGGGCTACGGAGTCTTCGTGGAGACGGCGTTGGTCGCGCTAGTGGCCGGCTCGATTTTGGCGAGGATGTCGTAGCCCTCCAACAATTGCTGGAAGCGTTCCGCCCGTTTTTTTGGTCCGGACCAGACGACAGCCCGACCCAAGTTCATGACGGACTGTTCCAATTCAATCGCGCGGTCGGGACGGTATCGAAGAATGGTTTGGAGAGTGGTCGCGACTTGACTCTGTTTGTACTTGGGGTGGCTCTCCACAACCAAGTACCACGTTTCCGCCGGTGTCACCGTCGGGATCGGCGCGTTGAGAAAATCATCGGGGTCAACTTCGGCCGGGGGCTTGGTGGTGGAGATCAATTTCGCATCCGCAATCTGGAGAGTATCCGTGGCCGCCGTGGTGATTACCGCCGGGAGTGGATTCGCGATCCCGGGGGCAACTAATGGCGGCGCAATGATGCCAGTTAACGGCGGCGGACCTTGACCCCGGATTAACGCGAGGGCCAGCAACACCAACGCGATGCCGCCCAAGCCGGTCGCCGCCACCGTCGGTACCGAGACGAGTTTCATTCGGGACGGGGCCCGTTTAACGGCGCCTTGCGGAATCAGTTCGATGAGCCGGATGCGCGTGACCTTAAAGACCCGGGTGCGTTTCAGCGTGTGATCAAAACCGCGCAGCGAGTACCCGTCCAGTTCCTCCGGCGTGACGACGCGGCGGAGGAATTTATTCTCGTGCTTGGACCAATAGATAATACCGACATCGAGCTTGGCCTGAATCGCTTCGAGAATGACCTGAGCGCGCTCGGTGAAGGAATACTTCTTCGAGCTGTGCCGGCGGCGCCACCACACGAGCGCGGCAATCGCGAAGAGCAACCACGTCGCCAGCAATCCCATTCGAATGTAATGATCCACTATTGTATCTGCTCCAAAATTAACTGCGCCGCCCGGCCACTCGCGCCGGGGCCGCCTAAACCGGCCACAACCTCCGCCAACTCCCGCTGCATCGACCCGCGCCGGTCAGGGTCGCTTAACAACTCCGCCGCCGCCGCTGCGATCCGCTCGGGGTCCGCCGCGCGCTGAATGAACTCCGGCACCAGCGCGCGCCCGGCAATCACGTTCGGCATCGCCAACCATTTCACCTGGACCAACGCGCGGCCAATTAGATAAGTGAGCCAGTTCACCTTGTAAACGACAATCATCGGACACCCGGCAAACGCACATTCCATTGTCGCCGTCCCGCTGGCCGTAATCGCGAACGTGGCCCGGTGCATCAACTCCCGCGCCGCCCCCAACTGCACCTCCACGAGCGGATGCTGCATCATCCGGGCGGTCCGCTCGTTCACCGCCGCCGCGACAAACTTCACGTCGCCCGGCATCTGATCGACCACCTGGACCAGTACCGGCCAGAGCTTCGCTACTTCCCGTTCCCGACTGCCCGGCAACAATAAGATGAGTTTGGGACTCCGCGTTTCAAATCGCAATCGCCGTCCGCCATCGTCCGCAAATGGGTGCCCGACAAATTCCACGCGTAATTTCGGCGCCCGCGGCGCGTACCAAGCCTTCTCAAACGGAAAAATTGTCAGCAACAAATCCACATCGCGCTCGATCTGCTTCGCCCGGCTCGCATGCCACGCCCACAACTGCGGCGAGATGTAATAGATGACTTTCGTCGCGGGATACCGGCGTTTGACGGATTTGGCGAACCGGAGGTTGAACCCCGGGAAGTCCACCAACACCACCGCGCTCGGCTTTCGTTTCCCGACTTCGTCGAGGAGCTGATCGAAGAACCGTTTGAACTTATCGTAATTCTTCAGCACCTCGACCAAGCCCACGACGGCGTGCTCGGTCAGATCAAATAGCAATTCCATCCCAGCATCCCGCATCTTCGGCCCACCGGCGCCGAACACCGGCACGCGGCCATCCAGCGCCCGGATCACCGCCGCCGCATGACTGTCGCCAGACGCCTCGCCGGCAATGAACAGGACCGGACTCATCCCTGCGCCCGTACTTGCGCGGTAATTTCCATGGCCACTTCCAATGCTTGTTTGGCCGCCTCGCCGGTAACCAGCGGTTGCCGGCGGAGGCGGACGGATTCGAGAAAGTGTTGGAGTTCGAGCTTGAGCGGCTCGTCGCGCTCGATGGGGACCGGCTCGCGCACGATTTTCTTGCCGGCAAATTCGCTAACAATGGTGGCGTGCTTGCCGGACAATAGCTTCTTGAGGAGGCCAGACTCTTGGGCGTCGTCACCAGCGACCCGGTAGATCTCACCCTCTTGTTTCATATAATCGAGGGATATGTAAGCCGCGCCGATGTCCGTGCGACCGAACAGGCGAATCTTGCGCATCTTCTCGGGCGACACCCGGCTCGCAGTGATGTTCGCCACGCAGCCGTTGGCGAACTTCAGGCGGACATTGGCAATGTCTTCCGTGGCGCTCAAGACCGGGATACCGATGGCATCAATGGTCGCCAGCGGGGATTTGACTAGCGATAGCACCACATCGAGATCGTGAATCATCAGGTCGAGCACCACGCCAATATCGATGGACCGACCGGGATATGGCGAAAGCCGGTGGACTTCGATGAACCGCGCCTCGGTCACCACCTCGTTGAGGTAGCGCAATACCGGATTGAAGCGCTCGACGTGTCCGACTTGAAGGAGGCACTTCTTCTCGCGGGCGAGCGTGACGAGTTGTTCGGCGTCGCGCACGTTGTTCGTGATGGGTTTCTCGACGAGGACATGTTTGCCGCGTTCCAGAAAAGCGCGGGCGACGGTGAAATGGGTTTCCGTCGGCGTGGCAATGCTAACAGCGTCGACGAAGTTCGCGAGTTCTTCCGCCGTCTCGAAAGCGCCGCCGCCGTGTTTTTCCGTGAGCGCACGGACTCGGAGCCGGTCGGTATCGAAGACGCCGATGAATTCGCATTGGCCATTCGACCGCTTGGCGATTTCCGAGTAAATCCGCGCGTGGTGCGTGCCGAGATGGCCAACGCCGACGACGCCAACTTTGATGATGGGATTCATGGTTGTAGCGGGCCGAAGTTCATTTTGCTTCCACCGCCAAGATGCTTAAATCCTGTTTCCGGGCGGCCTCAACAATCTTCTCCCGGTCGAGCAACAAACTACTACCGGCTTCAATCGCGAGCACGGCAATCTTGCCGGCGGCGCAGGACTCGAGCGTTGTCATTCCGATACACGGAATGTCGAAACGAAAATCTTGGTTCGGCTGACTCACTTTCACGACGACCGCCCCACCCTTCTCACCGGCCAGTTCGCCGCCGCGACGAATGCAGGCGTCGGTCCCCTCGAAACCTTCGACGGCCAATACGGTGCCGCGTTTGACAACGACCGTCTGACCGATGTCGAGCGCCGCGACGGCTTTGGCGATCTGCAAACCGAAAGCGATGTCTTCTTGTTGGTCGGCGTTGGGCTTGCTGCGTGTCAGGTTGCCGGCGGGCGGGACGGAGTCGCCGAGGAACGGCCGCGGGTCGAGCAATTCGACGCCGTCTTTCGCGAGTTCATCCGCGATGGCGCCGAAGATGGTCGCGGCATTGCGCTTCTTTAATCGCGCGGCGACGGCAATCATCCGCAGATCGAGGCTGAGGTTCTTAAAGAGGCTACCCGGCGTGATGCCCCCGGCCATGATCGCGCGTTTGACGCCACGCTTGGTAAACGCTTGGCTGAGTTTGTTGAGTTGGCCGACGCGGACCCATTCGAGTTCATCCACCAACGGCTCCAAGCCGGATTGGGTCTCGCCTTCAAAAGCGGCGGCGATTATCCGCAGTCCTTGCTGCCGGGCACTGCGCGCTAAGATGAGCGGAAATTCGCCATTACCGGCGATGATACCGAGGTCTTCCATGAATCGCGATTGTCGCGACCGGCGGGGCGCTTGGCAAGGAATTAGAACCGGCACGAGGAGTTGCTCGCCCGCTACCTCCCGGGGTATGCTGCGCGTCAGTTTGTCGACTGAACTCCAACAACGAATCCTTGCGTTCATCAACGGCGGCGCCGGTGACTTTGAGTCGCTCGCGCTGGAGGTGTTCGCGTTCCAGCGCGAACACAACGCCGTCTATCGCGCCTATTGCGACCGACAACCACCCGTCAAACACTGGCCCGCAATCCCCGCGGTACCGACGAGCGCGTTCAAGGAGTTTGCGATCACTTGTTTCCCAGTCGCGGAAGCTGTCGCAGAGTTTCACACCAGCGGCACGACGCGCGCGAATGCCGGGAAACATTATTTCAAGACGCTCGAACTTTACGACGCCGCCAGCGTGCCGAACTTCCGGGCGCACCTTCGGCCCGAGAACTTGCCGATGTTGATTCTCACGCCGACACCGACCGAAGCGCCCCACTCGTCGTTGGCGCACATGCTGGGCGTGGTGGCGGGCGACGATGCCGAGTTCTTTGTCGAGAACGGGACGCTGCAACTCGAACGGCTCCAGCGCCGGCTCTGTGAAATGCAGTGGCAATCGCAACCCGTCTTACTCATCGGGACGGCGTTCGCCTTCGTCCATTTGTTTGACGCGAACATGACGTTTGAATTACCGGCCGGCAGTCGCGCAATGGAAACGGGCGGGTTCAAAGGCCGGTCGCGCGAGGTGCCGAAGGTGGAGTTGTACCGGCTGTTTCGGGAACGACTCGGCATCGACCACGTCGTGAACGAATACGGCATGACGGAATTGAGCACGCAATTTTACGATGGCGCGGGCAGCATCAAAGACGTGCCGCCGTGGGCGCGCGTGCTTGTGATCAATCCCGCGACCGGCCAGCCGGCAGCCGTGGGACAACCGGGACTGATTCGCGTCTTTGATTTGGCCAATCTATGGAGTAGTCTGTGCGTTCAGACCGAAGACCTCGGGGTCGCCCAGGCGGATGGCCGGTTTGAAATCCTCGGACGCGTGGCCGGCGCGGAAGTCCGGGGCTGTTCGTTAAACGCCGAATCGTTATTGAAATCATGATCGTCACGCTTGCCCATATTCAAGAGGCCATTGCCCGCACTGTCGAGGCGCGCGAGCGGATTCTGCCGCTCCGCTCCACCGATGCGATCATTACGGCCATCGCCCAAGCCGCCAGCCATTGGCTCGCGCCGAACAGTCACTGGCGTGCGCGCGCGATTGCCGAGGCGCCGGGGCCGACGCGGTTTTCCGAGGCGATGATTCATGAGGCCATTCAGTTGACGTTTGGGTCGCTGACTTTTGAAGCGCTCGGCGAACTGCTCGACCGGGAACTCGGCAACCGGCGGGTGCTCGACGAATTCTGTTTGCGGGGCCGCGTCCAATCCCGGGCGCATGGCCCACGGTTGATCACGCACATCTTGGCCGGCAACGTCCCGTCGCCAGGCATCATCAGTTTGTGCCGGGGCTTGCTCTTAAAGTCCGCGAATCTCGTCCGCACTTCGACGCATGATCCGATATTCCCGGTCTTGTTCGCCGAATCGCTGCGCGAAGTGGATCCGGAACTGGCCGATTGCCTTGCCGTCCTCAGTTGGCCGCGCGAGGAAACCGCGTTGACCCAAGCCGCGCTCGCCACGGCCAACGCCGTGCTCGCATACGGCGACGACACGACCATCGGCCAGTTGCGCAGGCTCACACCGGAAGGCGCGCAGTTCCTCGGGTACGGCAGCAAAGTGAGTTTCGGCGTCATCGCCAAAGAAGCCATGACGGAGGAGAACTTGCCGGCGCTGGCGGAAGCGGCGGCGTTCGACGTGTCAATTTACGACCAACAAGGGTGCCTGTCGCCGCACGTCATCTACGTCGAAGAACGCGGCCCGCTCGGCCCCCGCAAATTTGCCGAAGCGCTCGCCCAAGCGATGGACGTTTATCAGCAGCGCGTCCCGCGGGGGCAATTGACGATCGAAGAAGCCGCCGCAGTTTCCCAGCTCCGGCAAGCCTACGAATTTCGCGGCGCCACCGACCGGCGCGTGGCCGTCTGGGCCAGCCCGACCCCCAACGAGTGGACAGTGATCTACGAAGACGATCCCTCCTTCTCCCCGTCGTGCCTGAATCGCACCGTGTACGTGAAACCGACCGACAGCTTCAAACGCGTCCTCGATTCCGTGCAGCGGTACTCCGACCGCATCTCGACAGTTGGCGTGACGCCGTTGAACGAGCGCGCGATGACGTTTGCCGCCGACCTCGCGAAGATGGGAGTTCACCGCGTCTGCCAGCTTGGTCAGATGCAACGCCCCCCGCTGAGTTGGCATCACGATGGCCGGCCGAATCTGGCGGACTTGGTGCGTTGGACGGATGTCGGGTGACGTTGTAGCGGCGCTTCTGTGAAGCGCCGATGCACGACCCTCACTGCGCTTCACAGAAGCGCAGCTACACCAAAGATATCACGCGGTCAGCTTCAGGAAGTTCGCAAGAATCTGCTTGCCGTTCTCGGTGAGGATCGATTCGGGATGGAACTGGACGCCCCAGATGGGGAGTTTCTTATGGCGCACACCCATCACTTCGCCTTCGGGTCGCGTCTCGGCAATGATCTCCAAGTCGGCCGGCATCGTGTCGCGCTTGATTATCAACGAGTGATACCGGGTGGCGGTGAAGGGATTGGGCATACCGGCGAAGAGCGGGTCGCCGGTATGATGGATGGGCGAAGTCTTGCCGTGCATGAGACGTTCGGCGCGGACGACTTCGCCGCCGAACACGTGGCCGATACATTGATGGCCAAGACAGACGCCGAGCGTGGGAATCGTTTGACTGAACGATTTGATGATGTCGTTGGACAGCCCGGCTTCACGCGGGGAACACGGGCCGGGTGAGATCATGATCCGCGTGGGCTTCAATGCGCGGACTTGGTCGAGCGTGGTCTCGTCGTTGCGAAAGATGCGCATCTCCGCGCCCAGTTCGCCGAGGTACTGGACGAGGTTGTAGGTGAAACTGTCGTAGTTGTCGATGACCACCAACATGCGCGCGAAAGTACGCGAACCGTTACCGGCGACCAAGCGAAAAGTGTTTGCGTCCGTTCCGTGGCTCAGGCAACCTACGCGCCATGAATGAAATCCCGCCACTGTTGAACGCTCCACCGCGCAAGCGGACCGGTTGGGTCGTGTACGGCGTCATCGTCTCGTTCTTCTGCGTGCTCAGCGTGCTCGCCAATTTCGCGTTGCTGGCGCTGCTGTTCGGCGGCAGTCATGGATCATCATTCGACGGCACCCACCACAAGGGGCTCGAAGAGCAGTTCGTCACTGGCGACGAGGATGCGACGGATAAGATTGTCGAGATGCAGCTCACCGGCGTGATCGGATTCGACGGCGGTGACGGCGGGACTGACGAGGGTATGGTTGGCAATTTGAAAGATCAGCTCGACCAAGCCGTCAAAGACAAACACGTCAAAGCCATCGTCCTCCGTATCAACTCGCCCGGCGGCGAAGTCGTCGCCTCGGACGAGATTTACCGGGCCTTGGCCGAAGTGCGCGACGATACCAACCGGGTCGTCAAGATTGTTTCCTACGTCGAGACTGTCGGCGCGTCCGGCGCGTTCTACGCTGCGATGGGCACCGACTACATCGTCGCCAACGAGATGAGCATTACCGCCAGCATCGGCGTCATTATGGAGACTCTCAACTTCGGTCCCTACGACGACACCAACAGTCTGATGCACAAACTCGGGGTGAAGTCTTACACCTTCAAGAGCGGCAAGTTCAAAGACATCCTCAACCCGACGCGCAATCCGACCGACGACGAAACCAAGCTCGTGCAAAACTTGATCATGGAGGTCTACGAGAAATTTGTCGGCATCGTCGCTGACGAACGCGATCTCGACGTTGACGAACTCAAGAACACCATCGCCGACGGTCGCATCGTCTCCGGCAAGCAAGCCGTGGCCGCCAAACTCGTGGACGAAGTCGGCTACTATGAAGATGCCATCGCCGCCGCAAAAGATTTGGCCAAGATCGACAGCGCCAAAGTCGTCCGGTATGCGCGCCCGTTCTCCCTGCGCAATTTACTCCAATTCCTCGGCAAGAGCGAAGCGCCCAAGATCCAAATCCAATTCACCCCGGCCTCACTGAAGCTGCAACCCGGCAAGATGTATTTCTTGCCGGCCTACATGTTCCAGTAATCACGCGCTCGGCAATCCCTTCTCTTCCTCTTCCGTGACCGGCGTGCTGGCCTCGTGCAACGCACCGAGCCGGCGCAACTGCGGCCACAATGCCGCCACGCCCACCACGACCAGCATCGTCCCCACCCCGCCCGACACCACCGACACCACCGGCCCAAACCACGCCGCCATCGTTCCCGACTCAAATTCCCCCAGCTCATTCGAGCAACTGATAAACAACCCGTTCACCGCCGACACCCGCCCGCGCAAACTATCCGGTGTCGCCACCTGCACCAACGTGTGCCGGATGACGACGCTAATACTATCCAAAACCCCGCTGGCAAACAGCATCCCCAGCGACAGCCAGTACGACCGGGACAACCCAAACACAATCATCGTCGCCCCAAACCCTGCGACCGCCCACAGCAACGCCGGCCCCGCCCGCTGCAACGGCCGCCGGTACGCCAGCCCGAGCCCCATCAGCAACGACCCAATCGCCGGCGCCGCGCGCAACCAGCCCAACCCGCTCGGCCCCACGTGCAAAATATCCTTCGCATAGACCGGCAACAATGCCGTCGCCCCGCCCAGCAACACCGCGAACATATCCAGCGTGATCGCCGCCAAAATAATCTTCGTGTCCCAGACAAACCGGAACCCCGCCAACAAACTCCGCACCGTCGCCGAGTCCCCCCGGTGCGTCGGCAGCCGCAACTTCATCGCCAGCAAACAACCGATAAAAATCAGGATCAACCCCGCATCCAACGCATAAACAACCGCCGGCAAAGTCAGCGCCGCGATCAACAAGCCCCCCAAAGCCGGCCCCACCGTGCTCGCCAAATGCCACGCCGTAGTCCGCCACATCACCGCATTACTGAAAGCCGCCCGCGGCACCAACGCCGGCAACAACGACGCCCCCGCCGGCATGCTGATCGCCCGCGCCACCCCGCCCGCAAACAAACACGCATACATCCACGCCACGTTGCCATGCGTGAACGACAACACCGCCAGCCCGACCGACGCCCCAGCCATCAACAATTGCGCCGCAATCACGAGCCGCCGCCGGTCAAACCGGTCCGCGAGATGCCCCGCCGGTATCGACAACAAGATGATCGGCAAAAACTGCACGAGCCCCACCCACCCCAACGCCATCGCCGAATGCGTCCGCTCGTAAAGCTCCCACCCAATCGCGACGGTCTGCATCTGCGACCCGAGGTTGGCGAGGAACCCGCCGAAAAGTAAGAAGCGATATTCCCGGTATCGGACCGCCGCGTAAGGATCGTGAGAAGGCATGCTTCGAAACTGTAGCCGAAGCGTGAGCTTCGGCCGAGGCTCACGCCTCGGCTACAGGAAAAACCCTAAACGGGCTTCTCCCCTTCCTTCATCAAATGCTCCGCCTTCCCGCCCCACGACAACACCGTGGCCAACCCCTTCTCTTTCTCAGCCATCAGCTTGTCGCCCGCCTTCATGTAGTACATCGACAAACTCGTATGCGCGAGCATGTCATTCGGATTGATCACCACCGACCGCTTCCCCGCCTCGATCGCCTCCGGAATCTTGCCGGCGCGTAAGTACGCCATCCCCAACGCATGCCATGCGTCGAAATAGTTCGCGTCGAGCTCAACGGCTTTCCGGTAGCTCTCGATAGCTTTCTCGAATTCCGCCAGCGCGAAATCCATCATCCCTTGATCGTAGAAATCTTCCTTCGTCATACGCGCCGATGGTACTCGGCCAGTTGGCGTCCGGCAAGCCGCCGCACCGGTAGGATTGACTTTTCGCACGCGACAATTCATGGTTTGTATCGAAATTAGTCAGTTCACCACACCATCTAACCGGAGATATAGTCATGAAAATTCAGCCACTTAGCGCCATCTTCCTTGCCGGTCTGCTGCAGTTGACCACCCTGCCGGCGTTCGCCATCGACGCGGGCGACGATTTTAGCAGCGGTACAGTTGACACCAACAAATGGGGTGCCGATGTGACCTTCGGTAACGGGGTCTTGACGCAAACCGGCGGCGTCCTGCAATTCACCGTTGTCAAAGGGACATCCTACGACGAGGTGCTGCGTCCGTGGGTGTTGTCCCAATTCCCAACGACCAACAACTGGGAAGCGCGCATTACCGTCCTCAATAGCATCGCGTTCCCCAAGAAGAGCCAAGGCGCCAGCTTCGGCATTTACGTGCGGAACTGGACGGATCCGTACGACAACATCTCCGCCGAGCTGTACTCCTCAAGCTACGGCAGTCTGCCAACGCATACCGGATTCTATTCCGCCCTCTTCGAAAACAACAAGTTTCTCTGGTACACGAATATCGATGGCGGCGGCGTCACGAATGCCGCCCTGCGGGTTGTGTTCAACAGCGCGACTAAGGTCGTCTCGCTTTACTATGATCTAACCCCTGAAACCGACGGCCCGTGGTCCTTGTTTGCCTCATGGGGAGTGGCGGGCACTGGCGGCTCGCAGCATGTCGATTGGCAGATGAGCGACACCGATCGGTTCAGCCTCGAAGTGTACGGTTACAGCGCCAAGGCAACCGTGGGTACCGGCGTCATGCAGGGCGATGATTTTGAAACCACCGCCGGCGTCGGCTACGAGATTCCGCCGACGA